>NZ_PDZF01000007.1:0-173248 GCF_002743425.1 Sporosarcina sp. P7
TGGTCTTTATTCTTTATTTTTAAAGATTCTTTAAGTTCTTTAGTTATTGGCTTGCCCAATTCCGCCACGTGGACTTGCTCAACTTCGACAGGTGCACGTGGCGGTTCTGAGCAAGTGACTTGCCCATGTTCGAATGCACTTTCAGGCAATCGGGTATAGTCGATGCGGTACCATTTCGTGTTGTCAATTTTCATCCGGTTATGATGATCTGTCGAAATGAGATAGCCTTTATTTTCAAGATCATAAATAATGCGTCTAATCGTGTTCGAAGACCAGAATGTAAATTCTTTTGTCCAGTCTATATACGTTTTATGAATCCACTTATGACCATCTCGAACGTTTTTGGATAGTAGCGATCGGAAATGCACTTGTTGCATAAATAACGCTCCGTTAATTCCCACTAAGTGTACGAGCGACGGTAGTAGCGGTATCGACTCTTCATCAATTAATAATTTCATCTTGTTTCTCCCCCTGTAAAAAAGTTGTAGTAGAGTGCTCACTTTGCACTTCTCATACTCCATATAGAGAGTTTTTCAGAAAAGGATACTGATTTTAAAAATAAATTTTACATACGCTAAAAAAGGAGTGGAAATATAGTACTCCACCCCCTGCTAGTTATGGATTATTTACTTCAAGATTACACAAAATATTTCCGATCACAATATTCATGCCAAGCGTTTTTCATCCCTAATATAGTCTTTTTCAAATATTGCGTAGTAGCTATTGGCTGCATATCCAATTCCCCTTCGATTTATATTGCTGGCTTCATAGGGTATATAGAGGAATTTCCGTTTAAGGATACATAACAATCGAAATTTACAAGTATCCGGTTGATCTAGACACTCTATTTGGTGGTGCTTTTAATTTCCTGTTCGTTATTTTGGATGTTTTTGGTATGATTATGGAAAGAAAGGATACCGATGGGTAGAAGGAAAGGAAAAGGAGGAGTCGTATGTTTTGGATAAAATTTATACTGATTGTCGTATTGGTTTTGACATTTATTTCACTAGTTAAGTTTCTTTTAAGAAAGCTTCTTAAAATTGAAAAAGTAAAGAAAAAGTTTTTTCTATAAAAGTAATATTTCTGTTTGAAAAACGTAACGCATAGCTTCGCGTTTAAAAAGCTCATCGCCAACAGATGGCGACGAGCTGAGATATAATACTTAATCTTCTTTTGTTTGTATTGTCACGGCCGTTTCAGGATTACTCAAATCTCCCAGTGACGTGTCATTGATTGAAAATACACTTGTTTCTGTATCGTCTATTCTACTATTTTCCTCCCAAACCCATGGCGTTTTTTTAATTGTATGATCTGCAAAAGGAATGTAGATGGATATAACAGCAAATAAACCAAGTAGCATCACATACCACATATAAGGAATAATCTCGATTGGAGAGACAATACCGCCCGCAATTCCTACTAGTAATAATATTTGATTACCATACGGTAGAAGACCTTGTGCTACGCTGCTGAAAATGTCCATCAATGCAGCAGTTCTTCTTGGGTCTACTCGGTGTTTATGTGTAATTTCTTTAGCGATATCGTTTGTTGCAATTAGAGCTGCTGTGTTATTCGCTATCGCAGCATCTGCCAGTGCAACCATTCCAGCAATCCCCAGTTCAGCAGATTGCCGACTATTAATCTTCTTTGTTACTTTCTCTATAATGAATTGAATGCCACCAGCATCTTTCATCATTTGAGAAAGCCCGCCAATAAATAGTGCCAACACTACAATTTCAATCATTCCTTCAAAGCCTTCAAATACTGCCTGATTGAATGTCAAGAAGGTTAAATCACTAGTGAACAATCCGATAATTCCAGAAAGTACAATCCCGCTCGTTAACACGGCAAATACATTCATTCCCAATACTGCAAAAAGTAAAACAACGAAATAAGGTATAACTTTTATCAGATTATATTCGCCGATTTCTATCGGAGCGGAAGTCGCCTGTCCGCCAAATACCAGTAGTAATGCAATAGTTACCACTACTGCTGGTAGCGCAATCCAGAGGTTAATACGAAACTTGTCTCTCATTTCTACTCCCTGACCCCTTGTTACAACGATTGTAGTATCAGAAATGATCGATAAATTATCTCCAAAGAATGCTCCTCCCAACACAGCAGCAAATAACATGGCCATATTCAAATCCGCAACTTGTCCGATGCTAAACGCGATTGGCGCCAAAGCTGCTACAGTTCCACTTGATGATCCTGTTGCCAAAGACATTAGAGAACAAATTACAAAGAATCCGGCAATAAGAATAGACGTGGGCATGAAAGTTAAGCAAAGATTCACGAAGGAGTCTACTCCACCCATGACTCCCGCTACAGTAGCAAATGCACCCGCCAGTAATACGGTTAATACCATAATTGCGATGTTTTCATTTGTACAGCCCGAAATGAAGGATCCTACTTTCTTTTCCATGGGGGCCTTGTAGATGACAAATGCTGAAATAACCGCTAGGAATAATGCAGCAGAAGGCGGTATCTGATGAAACGGCTTTTCTACTCCAGCAATTGTTAAAATAATCCCTGTTCCAACCATAAGACCGATAAATATTAATAACGGTAATAAAGCTAACCCATTCGCGCCTCTATTTTCTATTCTATTCATTTCCCCACTACCCTTCAGAATATTCTGACCATAATTCGCACACTGACTGTAATCGCTTACAAAAACAAGTCTTCGATAGTGTCTGCTTTCATTCAGACACTATCTCTCAATTATTGTAATTTCCCTCTGCCTTTGACTTCATATTCCTCTACTACTTTGCCATCTGAAATTAAGTAGGCTTTCTCATGTAAATTACATACTGGACAAATATGATTAGGAATGATCTCTACTTTGTCTCCTATTTTAACTTCATTACTAAACTTTTCATTATAAATGATGGCATGCTCATCATAGACATCGTAAATATATACTTCATCATAATCTTTAATGCAACCTAAACCAGTAGTTTTGGTTATTCCTTTACTTCTGGTTTGTGCAGTAATCCCTTTCGCACCGACATCGGTTATTACTCTTTCACGAGTAGGTTTACTAATAACTGTAGTTAATATTGTAGCTGCACATTGATCGTAAGAATTAATTACATTAGCCTGTGAAGCGTCCATAAAGACATATGTTCCAGGTCTGATTTCTGTCACTCCGGTAGGTATGTCATAGCCTTGAAGTAAGGAAGGTGTAGAACCAATACTCACCACCTCTAGATGAAGTCCATTTTCACTGGCAAGTTCTGAAAATCTAAGTGTTCTAGCAACACTGGTGTAAAATATATCTCTGCATTCTTCCAAGTTTTCGGCCATATAAGAATGCCCATCATGAGAGAAGATACCTTTAAGTTCAATATTGTTACACTTTTTTAACTCATCCAGAAGTATGATAAAATCACTTTCTTCTATAATTCCTGAGCGTTCTTCTCCTACTTCGATTTCAATTACGACTTTCGCCTTCTTTTTGGAACCTTCAAAGATTTCTTCGATATCCGGAAGTTGTCTCGGATCGTCGATACCAAAAGAAATTTCTATAGTATCGGATAACTCTCTGATCCGCTCTATTTTTTGTCTCCCCACTACTTGGTTGGCAATAAAAATGTCCTGCAGTCCACTTTCGGCCATCACTTCCGCCTCACCCAATTTAGCAACAGTGATTCCCCTCGCTCCAAGTTTTTCTTGAATAATAGCAATCTCCGGGATTTTATGAGTTTTAGTGTGAGGGCGCAATCCTACTTTGTTTTCGTTTGCATACTGTTGCATGAATCCAAGGTTTTTCATCATAATGTCTCGATTAATTAATAGAGCCGGTGTATCTAACTCATTATATTTCATTTAGATTCCTCCATTGCAGCGATTGCTTCAATTTCCACAAGACACCCACTATACAGGTCATTTGAAGGGACGACTACTCTCGCAGGCTTGTGGTCTCCAAAAAAATTCGAGTAAACTTCATTTAGCTCCGGCCACAACTTAACATCAGGTATGTAAACCCTGCACATAATAATTGAATCTTTCTTTAATCCTGCTTCTTCCAGTACATACTCTAGATTCCGAAGCGCCTGAGCAGCTTCCACTTTCACTCCGCCTTGAGGTATAGTTCCTGTTTCTGGATTTATCGACAATTGTCCTGATATATATAACACACCGTTAAATTCCATGGCGGGGACATAGTGTCCTCCGTCACGTGTCGAGAATTTCGTTTCAATTTTCCTCATGGCAATTGCCTCCATATTTTAAATGTTGTTTAACAAATATTCTAAATCGTCTTCCATATGTTCTTGCATTAAAATTGATGCTCTATCTGCATCTTGATCTTTCATTGCATTGTATATTTCAAAATGTTGTTTGTGGATAATGACTCTTCTTCTTGCGTCCCTAAGCTTGGAACTTTTATAGAACCGTGTTAAATTTCTCAGATGGTTGGTCTGTTGATACAATCTTTCATTTTTACTACCAATGAGAATTATATCGTGGAAAGCTGAGCACATTCTATTAAAGTCTTCGGATTCATTAGGGTTCTCAAGTTCGTTAATAAATTTTTCTTTTTCCCAAAATAGTTCTTGCAATTCCTGATGAACTTCTTCAGTCCAATTCGTAATTAACAATCTGACTGCGAGTGATTCCAGAACAATTCTACATTGGTAGATTTGTTTCAGATCTTCCTTAGATGTTTTATAAACAAATAAAGTACCATTTTTTCGAAGAAGAAGACCTTCCAGTTCAAGTTTCCCAACCGCTTCTCTAATTGGACCTCTACTGACTTTTAACTTCTTGGCTAATTGCGCTTCAATAATTTGTTCATCCGCTTTAATTGCACCAGTTAAAATATCTTCTCTAATTGCCTCGTAAATTTGTAAATACAATGGCGGTGCTTGCACTATTTGTATTGTCAACCTCTACTTCTCCTCTCTGCTCTATCGTTTAACATCATTTTTCGAAATATTCTTTATCGATACGAACACCCGCTGCTAATAATACCGCCAGCTTAATTCTAGCCTTTTTCCCATCATAGTCGCTACCAAGAATAACCCCTTCATTTTGCAAGCTCCATGCACTACCTGGGAAATCATAGACGGTCTTAACTTCTCCCTCTTCCGCGCTAGTGGTCAGAATTACAATAACGCCTTTCTGAACTGCTCGCTTCACGCTGTCTAAAATATAAGGAGGAGCGTGCCCTCTGCCCGGTGCCTCGACGATGATTCCTTTCGAGCCCGAATCTGCAGCACAGTCAATAAATTTCCCATCTGATCCTAGCGTACATTTCACAAGGTCTATAGTTGGCAACGGATTGTTAATCGCATACGTTTCTCTATGAATAGGTTTTTGATAGTAAGAGACTTTCTCTTGATCCACAATTCCTAAATAACCAAATCCGAAAGAAGTAAACCCATCCACATTTGAGGCATGCTTTTTTTGAATATAACGACCCGAGAAAATTCTCTCATTAAATAAAGCAATCGTTCCCAAGCTACGGCTTTCCGGATGTGCTGCTAAGATAATGGATTGCCTTAAGTTAACAAAAGCGTCCGTTCCAATAACAGTTGGCCCTCTTTGTGAACCTGTAATAACTACAGGACGGTCATCAGAAATGACAAGATCCAAGAAGTAAGCGGTTTCTTCTAAAGTATCCGTACCATGCGTAACCACTATGCCATCGACCTGCTCATCTTGAAATACTTCTTCAATCTTCTCTTTAAGTGTGTATAAATATTCAAAGTTCATATGGTTGCTTGGGATTTGAAATACTGACTGAACATCCACGGTAATTGTTTCAGGCAAATCACACATCTCTGATAGTTCTTCTCCAGACATAACACCTGCTGTAAGCAAACCGGTTTCTGGGTTTCTCTTACTGGCGATTGTTCCACCAGTACTTAACATGACAATTTTCTTTTTTTCCATTTTTAATCCACCTACTCTTTACTTATTATTCTTTTTGCTTTAAATGTTTACTGTTAGCTGTTAACAGCTAACAGTAAGGAAATATTAGTACAAAAAAAGTGAGTTGTCAATACTATTTAGTAAATTTAAATTTATCTAACTATTTTTGATAATAATTTGTTTTCACACTATGGATTAGAAGATGAACAAAGATAATAGAATAAGCTGTTCCATAACAAAATAGCTCAATTCAAAAATAGCTTAAAGCAACTTTCATGAAAGTTGCTTACTTAGGCAATCGAAAGATTTAGTGGCTAACTTAATATTACAATTTAGAAAAAAGTTTTTTCTTTTAATCATATAAATGAATCGCATCGAAAAATCGATAAAGTATTGCGAATTCTTTCTATGATCAGCCTACTCGCATTATATTCTGCGCTGTTGTTTTATGATGAGGAGTTACTTTATTGGTTTTTCTTCGCCGTCATGGCTTTTGCGATACTGGATTATTTGATCAGAGCCTTTTTTGAAAGGAAGTATACTCACGATCCGAAACAATCGATTTTGACTGTAACGGAAATATTAATATTAGTAGTGGCCATCATCATCGTGGTTCAATTTAACTTTCTTGGTCCCTATTGAAAGATACACTCTATGAGTAAAGAAGACTCCTACTTATGGTAATGCGCGATGAAACGAAGTCTTGTTGAAACATTCATTTATAGTGTTAGGTACCAGGCGCTGAATTAATTCCAAATAGTTTCAAGCCTGGTACCATACATCACTAATTATATTTCTAAATGATTAATATCCACTTTATAAAACTATTTACTTTCAACCTCTTTTACATATTCCCAAGTTTCACCATGATCATTTGATTGATAAAGTCCACTACTATTACCATTATAATCACCATCTGATCCTTGCCCAACTAACATATTAAGAACCCCATTTTTCTCAAAGGGCAGACCTGGAAAATCAAATGGCTTTATAGATTGCCCACTATCTAATTTCATTTCCTGCATGGCGTAACTTACCTCTTCGAAAGATATCCCTCCATCATTTGTGCGGTATAGTACTCCTTCAGTACCAGAAGGTCTTGCTGCCCTTAAAAATCCAAGTTCCTCATTAATAAAAGTTATTCCTGCTGCGCTACCAACTGTTCCATTGAATGGATCTTGATTGATAACTGCCCAATTTTCACCACCGTCACTAGTCTTTCTAAGTGAATAAAAAGTACTTCCTAATGCTTTATCTATAACATCTAATCTATAACCAACTTCTATTGAAAGATAAAACTGTTCATCAGTAGTAAGTATCTCTTGCCGATCTCCTTCAAAATTATCTTGTGATTGAGTCGTATTTAACTGACTCCAATCCGGTTCACCAAGTACATTATATCTAGCAGGTATGATCTCCTTCTCTTTTCCAGGAACAAAAATAGATACCGTATATCCAATTATTTCAGTTGTGATTTTTGTAGGAGTCTGCTTCACGCCATTCTCATCCATGTTAATAATTCCCTCTGTATTATAGCCCCAATTTCTTTTTCCATAATAAACTAACCCATACGTATGTTCATTCCACATACCCACCGTCTGCTTAATTGGAATAACCTTAACCGTTCTAATTAGAGGTTCCACTAGCTTTTCCTCATCATAATCTGTATTTAGATGTCCGTTTAATCTTACAGTAATAGTAGACGCCTTATTTTGATCGTAAGTGATTAGGTAACTTTCTTCCTCCCCATCAGCATTTTTCCCATAAACAAATGTATCAAAAGATGTGATGGTCCCATCCTGATTAAACTCAAGATGAAAATCACTTTCCATATATAATTTCTTCGGCAAAGCATATTCTTTATTTATATCTGTAAAAATTCCTTCTACTTCATCCATATATATGTTGTTATGTTCAAACTCGACTGAAGCTTCATTTTTTAATCTATCAATAAACCAAGCAAGCTCGCCTCCGAAATTTGTTGCACTTTTATAAATCTTCACTCCATAAAATACTGTTATAATCATGATCATTACAATAGAAACATACTTCCATGCCTTCATATTAATCAATTTTTTGGGTTCAAGTTGCTTACCTTTCAACATTTTCATTATAGAAAATATAATTATGGAAATTAAAACTAGTGTAGTTATGAATAAAATAGAAACAGTATGATTTATTCTTCCATACATACAGAGTAAAGCTAATTCATAACAAAAAATCCAATATACAATGATAAATAGTGGATTGGTTAATAACGACATTAATATCCTTTTCAGATTTCCTCTAAATATGTAAACCACTCCTAACCAACATGTGTCATCTCTATTTCATAGTTTTGATAGTACATTATATCATGTTTTAAAAACGGCTCGATTGCGAGGTCTACGCAATCAAGCCGGTTGATATAAAATTTCACTTTCTACAAGTAGCTATAAACATCGATGCATCTTGATTCGCAAAAATCTGTTTCCCATGATAGAAGGTCTTACAAGTAATAGAAGTAAATCCGACTTCAGTTAATAGGCTGTTTAATTCATTATGCGAAAACCCACTATGAATTTTCGGATGATTCACTTGATCATTTTTGTCAAAATCCACAATAAGTAGCTGGCCATCAGTAGGTAAAATGCTAAACAGCCTTTGCAAAATTAATTTAGTGTCGGGAATATGAAGAAGAACTAAAGAGAGTAACACGATATCTGCCTTAAGTTCAGGCATGTCTTCCGTAAAATCTGAATACAGTACTTCGCAGTTCGTAATGCCTCTTGCCATAATTTTATCTGTTGCATCCCGTAATGCCTGTTTTGAAGAATCTACGAGCAATATCGAATCTACTAAGTCCGTTAATTCTAAACTTACTAGACCCGAACCACTCCCATAGTCGACTAATTTTTTTGATTCACTACCTTGTAATAATGGTCTTACTTCCTCCACAATCACGTTAACCAATTCCATTCGTTTTTCCGTTTCCATACTTCACTCTCCCGTTTTATTGATCAACATTCATGCTCGATAGAATAATTTTGATTCAATAAATCACTTATTTTTTATGCAAAGGATTATTACAGTCTTTATTTGCCTTATCTAAAATAGATTGTATGGTTTGATTCACCAAAAATTGATGTAAGGTACTTTCAGCCTGATCCATGACCTCTTTAATTCTACAAACGCGTTGATTCTCCTTTAATTCATCGCTCTCATTTGTCATTGACGTGTGTTGTCTAGAATCCGAATTGGAACAATTGAACATTGACTGTCTGCCTTCAGTAGATAAAATGACATCTAAGAATGTGATCTGACTTGCTGAACGTGATAGTTTATACCCGCCTTTCACACCAGGGACTGCTCTTACAAGCCCATCTTTCCGCAACTGAGTCATGATTTTAGACAAATAACTCTCCGATACATCTAACATGTCTGCTAATTCTTTAATTCCTATTTTGTTTTCCTGCTCTGATATTGCCAAATGAACTAAAGCGTGCAGCGCATAATCAGTACTTTTTGCAAATTGCATTTTTTAACCCCATTTATCATATTATTTCATATTAACGTCTATCCATAATATCTATAATGTACAATTGGAAGCCTATAGTCAATTTTTCAATGTATTCTTTGCATGACCCCATTAATAGGTATGACAGCAAAGGCAATAACGCGTTGGGCGACACCATAAGCTGCAAAATACATATCTCCTCCGTATTTGATTCACATCGTGTGAATCAATATAGCGATGATGCTAAATGATACAACTAGTTCAATATCGTATTATTTATTTTTTTGTGCAACAATTATATAAACGGCTTCATTTACCATTTTCATTTGAGGATAAAAAATCTCGACGTTATCAAAGCCGGCATTCAGAACGTTTTCTTTCATATCTTTTGACGAAACTCTCGGACCTTTTGATAACTCTGACTTCTCTAATTCAATACAAAGAAATACGCCTTTATTTTTTAAGACCCTATATATTTCGTCTAACGCAAGCGAAAGTGGTTTGACTTCGTGAAGTGATATTGAAGCAACAGCCTTATCAACTATTTCGTTACGTAGTTGTATATCTTTGAAATCTGATACGAGTGTTTTAATATTAGTAATTCCATTTTCTCCAGCTTTTGTTTCCAAATATTTTAAAATATCTTCATCAAAATCAAGTGCAGTTACCTCATCTACATACTTAGAAATCGGAAGACTTATATAGCCAACTCCAGCTCCAAGATCTAATAATTTATCCTCTTTATTAAGTGAAATGAACCGAAAAAGTTCTTCGGCAGGGACACGCTTTATATTTTCTAAGTTAGTTATTTTCCTAATTAGTTTTTGATTCATTTTACTATTCCTCCATTTTACAGATATTATAGATTGTTTATATCTATAATTCATCTATTATTATTTATAAAAAAATTGTTTCAAGGATAATAAGATTGTATCCTTTTTAGTTCCATTTATAACTTGCTGTCTCTTGATTTCAACAACGAGATATTCATCTAGGTCCCTTGCCGACAATTTTTCTTAACTCTGCGTGAATTATACCATCCCTAGTAATGAAACCATGCAATTCATTTGTCACAGCATGTCTAGGTTTATTACCATCAGATAATACCGTTTTCCGCTCAGATCTTTCAAAAAATTAGAAGTGTTTAAACCAGCTCGTCCCCTCCTATTACACTTTAATTACAGTTATTAAGGACACGTAATGTCTGTAATTAATTTTATAGTATCACTCTACACTACTTAAATCAACTTAGACATTTTGAAAACATATTAACAATTGATGTAGGACGAAGTTAAATACGACATAAAAGATTTTCTATATCGAAATATATTACTTTTTTTAATGTAATCATCCAGAAGATGTCGAATGGTAACCAGCTATTACAGCAAGTCATGGCAGGTTTTAATGTGGGCAGTACATTACCTCCCTATTTTCAAAATGGCTCGATTGCGAGGTCTACGCAATCGAGCCGGTTGATATAAAATGTTACTTTCTACTAGTGCATGTAAACATTGATGCATCTTGATTTGCAAAAATCTGTTTCTCATGATAGAAGGTCTTACATGTAGTTGGCGTAAAACCACTATGAATTTTCGAATGATTCACTTGATCATTTTTGTTAAATTCCACAATAATTAGCGGCCATCAGTAGGTAAAATGCTAAGCAGCTATTGCAAAATTAATTTAGTATCAGGTATATGAAGAAGAACTTCAGATAGTAACACAATATTTGCCTTGAGTTCTGGCACGTCTTCGGTAAAATCTGAATACAGCACTTCGCAGTTCGTCATGCCTCTTCCAATAATTTTATCTGTTGCATCCTGTAATGCCTGTTTTAAAGAGTCCACGAGCATTATCGAATCTACTAAGTCCGTTAATTCTAAACTAACTAGACCCGAACCGTTTCCACACTTCACTCACCCAGTTCATTCGTTGCACGACCTGGCACCACAAATCACTGTTGTTTCTCAACAATTAATCGCCCTTTTTGCTGATCAACATTCACAATGAATTCTTTACCATTTTCCAAATTGGTTGAGACTGTTTTTCCTTGATACTGTTCATCTGCATAAACAAATATATACCCCTCTTTTTCAAAAGCAACGAAATCCTCACGCTCACCTTCCCGTAATTCTACTAACCCATACCCTTCTTTTGAGTAATTAAAGAGCGCAATGGCAGGCAAGTCATTGATCGTTAACGCAAAGGCTATGAGTTCGCCATCCAACCATTCATCTTGTTTAACGATGTCTATACTTTCCTTATCTAATGTATACGCCTCACCATACGTAAATTCGATTTCCCGCCAAAGTTCCTGTGGTGTCGGATACCCGTAATCTGACCAACCGCCTACTTGTGTTACCTGATCGTCTTTACCAACACGCAACATCACACCAAACTTAGGTGTTTCTATATCATGTACTTGAAAATCACCAACTACATGTCCTGCCTCATACTGTTTCGGGGAAATTCTGAATTCCCTATCCGGATAGCTTTTTTCCAGATACTCACTAACGGTCTTATAGGCTTCCGCATGATCATTCGTTTTCAAAGTAGGATAGTAGAGAATATATCCTATATACCCTATGATAAGTGTGCTAGATAACGTGATGGCTAGCTTTTTTCGCTTTCTGAAAATAAGCCAAAGAACTACACTCACCATTACTATGACAAACCCCATTGCAAAAAAGTATAGTAGTTCACCTGGATTCATGTACTCTCTCCTTTCCAGGGATCAGGCATAAATTGTACGGAAATAAAACTCACCAATTGCGCGTTTTCTTTTAGCTTATAATAATAGAATAGAAATTGATAGGATGTGGTATGAATGGAGGCTGCAATTCATGGTATTATTTTGGCATTTGGCTTAATTTTACCACTAGGTGTTCAAAATGTATTTGTGTTTTCACAAGGTGCTACACAGCCGAGAGTTCTCCAAGCATTTCCGGCGACGATTACAGCCGCACTTTGCGATACTTTTTTAATCGTATTGGCTGTATTTGGACTATCTACTATTGTCTTGCAATTTGAATGGCTGCGATTTAGCTTAGTCCTCGTAGGCGTATTATTTTTACTGTATATGGGGCTATCCATTTGGAATACAAAACCAAAAGCAAATGAATCGAATAACGCGTTACCCATCCGCCAGCAAATCATGTTTGCTTTATCCGTTTCTTTATTAAATCCTCATGCCATCTTGGATACTGTAGGAGTGATCGGGACTAGCGCGTTAAAATATGTGGGGCAGGATCAAGTATATTTCACAATCGGTTGTATTGCAGTAGCTTGGGGTTGGTTCTTCGGATTAATGATTGCAGGTTCAGTGTTAAAAAAGCTGGACACTACTGGAAACTTGATGAATATATTAAACAAGTGTTCGGCTTTGTTTATTTGGGGAACTGCTATTTATCTTTTGATTGGATTAATATAAGGTTTAGTTGATGTTGCCGAAAAGCAGTAAACTTATGTGTTATGAAATTTTTTGGTATTTGAATAGAGAATAATGGATTTTTACAGGATTCAAGAAAAAACGGTTCCACTCATTGATCTGAAATGAGTGGAACCGTTTATGAAGAATAACCTGTCAAAGTGAGAAGTTCGACTTCAATGTCACTTATTCTACTTAATGATTCGGCTCCTTTGTTACATTGACAATCTGCTCAGACTTCTTTAGTTATGTTTTCCGGTGAGTTGTGGAGGCGGTGGAAGTCGACCTAGTGTCTTCAAGAATACCTTCACGCCAACACTCACAGCTCTTTGTTAAACATTTTAAGAATCTTTAACATCGGCTTTAGCATCGGTTTAGTTAAAAAGAACATTCGGAGGCAAGGTTCCACAACGTTTTACTGCTGTATTAGAAATCCCACTGTTTGAATTGACATTTCAGAATATTATCTTTCCGAGTACAATATCTAATCATCTCAACTCTATTTAGTAAGTTGCACCAAACTTGCCGTCTTAGGATCATAAGCCACATTGGTAATCGATCCATCAAGAATACGACTAACCGCTTCGTCAATCACATAAAGCGGTACTAGGAACCATTCCTTAGGCCGTACGGGATTACCAAAGCGATCATGGATAGTTAAGTTGAGTTGAGCAGATGCAAAAATACGGTGGAATATACTTTCCAGCCGAGTGCGGTTGATGCCAGCTAATTTATAACTAGCGACAACTTCGACATCCGCCAGCAGGTAGGTAGCGTCAAGGGATGCATTAGCGATACGAGATTCAACTTTGCTACCTGTAACACCTATCTTATGAATCAGTTTATGATTCTCTGCAATAAAAGGATGATTGGACAGGCTACGTAGGACGTAGATAGTACCACTTTCGACATCGTCTTCATCCCAGTTTGCGCTAAATAAAGGTCCATAATCAGGCTCGGTCAAGCGACGCCCAGCCTCATCTTTGTACAGCGCGCGCTGTAAAGACCTGAGTAGAAGGTTACTTTCGGTACCGTTTGAGTAGATGACTTTAAGCCGGGCATCAGGATGGCCATTCGGCGCTTTCAATTCCTCCCCCTTCTCAGCCACATAGACAAGCTGTCCACCTAAAACGAAAAAATTACCTGTATTGATACCAGCATCCTTACCAAATAACCGCGTTTGACGAACGCCAGAATTAAGTTCATTCTGAACCTGCTCAAACAACGGCTGGAAGCGACCAAAGTCCCCACACTTCTCGCGTTTGGCTATTTCTTCGGCTACCCGTATTTCAGCTCTTGGGCGGACATGGCATAGTTCTGTAATGCTGGAAGGTTCAGCCTCTCCTTCAAGTTCTGCGAGCAGATCATCGTCATCTAACGATCCCATTGAGTCAACTGAAATAACCTCATTCTTGTTCAGTAATCCTTGATAATCGAGTGATTCAAGAAGAATCCGACATTCCTCTTGTTTACGCATGCGATCGAGACGCACGGCGTACAGCCTTTCAAAGACATCATTCTCTTCACCATGCTGTGGGGCGCGACCATACCGATCCATAAATCGCTGTATTTCCTCAAATCCAGCAATAATGTGTTCCTCGCGTGTCGAGTAAGAGCTTGTTTTCGCTAACTCCTGATCCAGACCAAGCGCATCAAGAAGATCATCATCAGAAAGATTAGTCATTTATATCCCCTCCACCGACTTCTGCAACTTTCTGCTGCATGCGATAGTGCCTCAAAGCAGCTATGCCTTCGGCCATGCGCTTCTCCCATGGGTCTTGCGCCTTTATGTCCGGTAGTCTTCCGCGTTCCTTTTTGAATCGTAAAGCCCGTTCAGCCAGCGACCTTGATTCATCATAAGAAATTTTTATACGCTTACTCGAAATCACAGCTGCAACCTGTTTCAAACTGTTCTCGCTAATTGCTTTTGCAAGGATTGCGTATGCCTCGCTGAATGGATTAATACTGTCGATGAGATCGATATCTAGTTCTCGCACATCCATCGCAAACTTACGTAACCCGTCAATAAATGCGGTGTTTGAAACTGTCTCGCTACTGTTCTTTGTACTGGCAAGCACAGTTTGCTTGGCCAGTTGCGTCATATTGAGGGCAGCAACTGCGTACTGCCGTACAGCCTCCTGATCCTCTATATCAAGGTCGGGGTATTTATCCTTGATGATCTTACCCATATAAACCTGGGTCAACTCCTCTGCCACCATTTCGCTGTCAAATAAGCCGCGCTCGATGGTTTCTTTGTCCTGTACAAATGATGCGATCACTTCCGTCAAATCCTCTCGACAAATGCGTGCTGCTTCTTCGCTCTTGGGTTCAGATAGACCCGCGATCTCTATCTGTAGCTGTCCTGTTTCATGGTTGAAGCCGACATTGCATTTAACTGTGTCATAACCTTCGTTGCCATAGTCGAACCCTTGCATAGGACCATTCTCTGGATTCTTCGTCTTAAACTCGAAGCGTGGCGCAAGGACTTGCTCCATCAACAAACTGGCGGCAATTGCCTTCAAAGTATCGTTAACGGCTTCGGTAACTGCCTGCTCGGATGCGTCTAGTTCAGCAATCAGGTTGGTGAAACGGGCACGGGTTTTTCCTGGTGCATCACGTGTCGCCCGACCAATAATTTGTATTACTTCAGTTAGACTAGCCCGATAGCCTATCGTTAGTGCGTGCTCACACCAAATCCAATCGAAGCCTTCCTTAGCCATGCCCAGGGCAATGATAATGTCAACGTGATCACGGTTGTTCTTATGTGCAGGATCTTTTAGCGCGGCAGATACCCGATCGCGCTTGGTCGGATCGTCATTTACCAGGTCGGCAATCCGGAGTAGTTGACCATCTTCCGTCTTGACTATCTGGAAACCAGTCGCTGGATCAGTACCCTGCCATTCACCAAGTTCATCAATGATGTATTCGACCTCCCTGATCTTATCCTTCGTGCTCTCGCGCGAATTGACGTTCGGAATGTGAATAATGGTTTTCTCGGACGGTTCAAGCACCTTGAGTATGTCATCAGTATACGAACCTGAATAGAAGTAATAGCCAATATCGAGTTGTTTCAGGTACTCGTAGCCATTAAGTTGCTCGTAATAAGTGTATGTGACAGTATCAAACTTCGACTCATCATTAGGATCTAAAACTGCCTCCGAATCACCTCGAAAGTAGGAACCTGTCATCGCTACGATATGAACCCGATTACGAGCAATAAACTGCCCAAGATGTAAACCGAGTTTATTTTCAGGATTAGCTGAAACGTGGTGGAACTCATCCACGGCAATCAGCCGATTGTCAAACTTCTCCACTCCGAATTTATCTACAGCGAAACGGAAGGTAGCGTGAGTACAGACCAATACCTTATCGTCGCTTTCAAGGAACGCGCCTAATGTATTTACCTTACCACCATTATCAGTGCCTGGCGAGTTACATAGATTCCACTTTGGCTCGACGCTCCAGTCGGCCCAAAAGCCAAACTGACTAAGGGGTTCGTCGTTGAAGCTCGAACCAATCGATTTTTCAGGCACCACAATGATAACCTGCTTTAGCCCTTGATTCTGGAGCTTGTCTAAAGCGATGAACATCAGGGCTCGGCTCTTTCCTGATGCCGGGGGCGACTTGATATTAGTAAGTACTGTTCTCCGCGCCGCTCGTAAGCACGTTCCTGCATTTGGCGCATGCCAAATTCATTAAACTTCATTGCACTACTATTACGTTCATAATTTACAGAAATAGATGGAACATAGCTGGGCTGCTTATTACTCTTCATTGGGGCATTACCTCTTCCCTACACTTCTTCAATGGATCTATAGATGGTATGTTAGGAAATGTGTCCATAACGCCTACCACTCCCCATCACTTTTACCTCTGATAATCTGTCTCCGAAAGCCGTTTCAAAGTCATCCATTTCTAAAGCTCGTAATACAAAATTCTCTTCAGATCGCTGAAACACCAGAATTTTTCCGTCATAAATAGTGAATCCATACAATTCTGGAATGGGCAAAGTTATTTTCTCCATCATATTGTTACCAAGTCGCAAATTGTATGCAATTACCTTTCCAATAGGTGTTTCAAATTTAATATTTCCTATCACGGTATTAGGTTGCAAATCAGTAGGAGGATTAAACCCAAAATATCTCGACATCCCCCTTGGAAAATCAATTTGATTGCCGGGCCTGTTCGGTCCACGATTCTTTGTTACATAACCGGCCTCAATCCAAAAAATCTCTATTTCACTATGAATATTGCCGCCTTTCAATAAACTTTCGGACACTTTTCTGGATAACGAGGCATTCCAGCTCTCCTCATATTCATTCAAAATATCGGCTACCGGAGTAGCTGTCAGCCAAAGTGATTCGGCCAATTCAATACTTGACTCTAGAGAATAACCAAATTGGCTGGCGGTTTTGGTGCAGATTACAGCTCCCGCTTCGATGCTATTACGAAGTCCATTTGAGGAAAAGTTCCCCGATCCAACTACCATCCCATACAGATTAGCATCAGGATTTTGCAACAACGCCATTTTCGCATGGAAATCACGTCGCGGGACAAAACCTTTCTGATTTACAACCCAGTCACCGTCATATATGCGAATATCAGAATTTCGCTGTTCATATATAAATCGAAGTGCTTGTGGTTGCGTTCTGCCATAATCAATACCAAACAGCCATCTTGATGGTGTGTCATTCCAAAAGGCCTGTCCCAACTCAAGGTCAAAGGTTGCAACCCCTGATTGTGTGGCATAAGCATACACACCAAGGAAATCTCTTGTCCTCACTTGATCATGAAGTCGCTTTATTTCGGAAATTGTAGTTGGCATGTTCTTATCGTAATGTAAAAAACTAGTTAAACTCAATTTAACACCCCATTATCAGACCGTATTTATTCTCGTTTGCTCTTTCATAAGTCCTTAGTTAGTCATTTTTGAATAAAGCTCAAATAACTTTTCCAGTCGCTCTGTATCATTCTTGAACTGACGTCCTATATATATTCTTTCTAACGTTTCATCGTTTCGTAAATGTGCATTACGCAGGTCATCGGGCATTGAATCAGGATCATATAACTCAGCAATTGTTTTTGGGTAATGATGTTCCCTTGCCAAAAGAATTTCTTCTGCACAACGCGTCAGGTCATTTTTGTTCTTTTGCGTTAATTTAGGGACAGGAAATGTATTCCAACCGATAGTATTTGAATATCTAAAATCCGTCTTCAGCTTACCACACACAATCGAAATCCAAACGAGATGCATCCGGGAGGCAATTAATGCCATATTCCACAGGGGGGCATCATATAAAGCAAACAGTAGGTCGCTAACAATTACATTGTCGTCCACCAAGTCAACTGGCAAGTATGGTCTTCTTTCGGATGAAACCTTCGCAACAACAAGCGAATACTTCTTTGCTGTTCCCGCAATCTGTACAAAACGATGTGGACGGGCAGCGAAATCACGAGTAGATTTTGCTGAACTTCTCAATCGGAAAGCTCTGACTTTATCTATAACTGTTTTTAAATAAGGGTGCTCACTCGCGTAATCAGCATCTTTATCATCAATCCAAATACACCATCTAGGCTTTCCTTGAATCATTTGTTCTGATCCTATATATAGACGAATAAATTTCGATATTTCAGGGAACTGCCTCAGCACCCTCTCTCTCTCTTCCCCATTTATAACGAATGCTCCTCCATCTCTCGGCATATTCCCGAACAGCATCGGCGAAGTTTCCGATATGGGCCTACGGGATTGGGTGACCGGGTTAACTCGACCAGTGGTAAGGTACGCATTAATATAATCAACCTGTCTCTCTATAACAGATTCATTTTCCCCCACGTTGAATAATCGACGGACTGGCTGTGGTTTTGTTCCAATTCCAACAATAACCACGGTTACACCAGCGTTATTGCTCGCCAAATTCGACCATTTAAATGAAGTGTGAGCAAAAACGATTTGGTGGCCAGTATCAAAGATTGCTGGCCAAAGGATAGGTACCTGTAAACCTTGGCAAATCGAGTTTGTAGATACAAAAGCCGAAATCGCATCAGTTCTTATACCGTATTCCGCAGCTTTCATGAACCAGCCTGCGACATAATCAAGGGACTTCCAGCTCATTTTTCTGCTACCAAAGATGGCTTCTAGGTCTGCCTTTTGCGCATCCGATTGCCACTTACTCCCTAAATATGGCGGGTTACCGCATATATATGTCTCTCCGCCCTCATTTTCAAAGTCAATCTCTGCTTGTTCTAATGGTGTGTTGAAAAGGTCATCGGCGTTAAAATTCACGCCTATTCCAGTCGGTGGACAGATACTTAGCCAGTCCAATCGGAGAGCATTGCCACAAGTAATCCAGTTATCCGCTGATAGCGGTAAAAATTCGGTCAGAGCTAGTGTCATTCCTCGATAAAGAACGTCACATTGGAATTCTGCAATAATGAGAGCAAGGCGGGCAATTCCAGCCGAAAAATGGCGAAGTTCAATTCCACGAAAATTGGTCAATGGTATATCACTCTTACGCCCGTGTTCACCTCGTCGCTCATTAATTATGTTTTCAATCTCCCGCATCTGCTTATAAGCGATGACGAGGAAGTTACCTGAGCCACAAGCAGGATCAAAAATCCTTATTCTTGACATACGCTTGCGCAAGTTGAGCAACATTCGATGGCTGTCTCCCGCTGCTTCAAGCTGTGCTCGTAAATCATCCAAGAACAGCGGATTAAGTACCTTTAGGATATTGGGCACACTTGTATAATGCATTCCCAACGCTCCACGTTCCTCTTCGTCCGCCACTGCTTGAATCATAGAGCCAAAGATGTCTGGATTTATCTTTGTCCAGTCCAATTTACCGACGTGTAGGATGTAAGAGCGGGCGATTTTGCTAAACCTTGGCACATCTACACTTCCTGAGAAGAGTCCACCGTTAACATAAGGGAATGCGTCGGCCCAACGTGCTAATTTTGCATTTGTACGGTCATCAATCTTTGTGTTCATGGCACGGAAGATTTCGCTAATTACTTCATGCATGTTTGATGCATCCCGGGCACTCATTTGATCGATAGTGTCGGTGAACAGACCTCGACCGCTGAAAATGCCGGTGTCCTCAGCAAAAAAGCAGAAGATCAGCCGTGCCATAAATTGGTTCATCTCGTGGCTCCGTTCAGCCGTTCCCCATTGAGGGTTGTCTTTCAATAGCTCGACATAGAGTCGATTCAACCGGCCCGTTGCCCTGATATCGAAAGAGCTATCGCGTACCTGCTTTACGGTCGTAATTCCTGCAAGCTGCAAGAAAAATCCAAAGTGATCTGGAAAATTCTTATAAGCACAGGCAACCGTCTCACCCGAACCTAACTCCTCGGCTTCAAAGTATTCCCCATCAGTAGCGAGGATGTAGCGTGCTTTTGCCCTGGTCGTTGCCTTACTCTCTTTAAGTGTGGAAAAGGTCTTGGTTACTTCCCCAGGTTTAGCGATTGCGATATGGATATTGTTCGTCTGTAGGACGCCGCCCATATCAGACTTATTCGATTCGCCCGAGCGCAGGCGCCTGATTGTCGTCTCTTTGTTCCCGAACGCCCGCAGAAAGGTAAATGGGAACTCCTCCTTATCAAAAGGCTGTATTACCAACTCAGAGACTGCTGCTTCAATTTCAACTGGGTTCATGCTTAATTCCTCCTGATCTAATTTCTAATGTCGACATGAAGCCCTGGTGTACTTACTGCGGCGATTGTAAACAACGCACCAGTAATACTCGACTATAAATGCAATCGGTAACTTCGTTTTCTTTTTATGTCGAATTGGCTATGTCAAACTTTAAATGAATGTATAGCCATTCTCTATTTCTCTTTCAAATTATAACAACACCTAAATTAGAAGTCTAATACAGGTCTCAGCTTCAACTCGGCAGACCAGTTCTTCCCTTAGACGAACACCGACACAAGGCTTACTAGTATATCAACCTGCTTCTTTATATTTCGGGTAAAAAGCCAATAATCATATACTTGTTGGATAGCAGGAATCGCATGCTTAATAATTGAGGTGCAGTTCATTTACAAGGGTTCTCGTACTGGTTGAAACTGTTTAAAATCATATGAAATTGGCATATGGAGACAGCGGGAGTCGAACCCATCTCCCAGAATAGTCGCCCCAATGCAATTCACCTCAATATAATCTGTTTCCACTTTCCCTACCCACCCTAACCAGCAATCCATCGCTATTTTCACCCAGACAACGTATAATAAGAAAAGCAGAAGAAGAATCCATTCTTCCTTTAGTAAAAAAAAGAGGTGCACTTACTTGAAACAGTTTGAAACAGCATTACCTGAGCAGTATGAAACATTAAAGAAACAGGCCAATTATACGTCTAGTTGGCGAGAGCGTTTGGAAGCAGTCAACATATTATCGGATTATCAACATGACAAAGTCATAGATTTATTAAAAAATCGTATGCAGCGTGATACTGTCCGCCAGGTGCAAGTAGCAGCCTATGAAGCACTTATGGCTTTTGGCGAAGACGTAGAGAAGCCATCACCTGCACGTTTTGATATTATCAAAAACACAGACAAAATCTTCCTTCGCGTGAAAAAGAGCCTGCCGAAGGACCATACTGTGGCAGACTTTGCGGATAAATTAAAACGTATGCGTGTAGATGTCTTTGATGCGTATGAAGGCGACAAAGGTGTAGAATTTATGAGTTGGTTAGAGGAACGTTGGGCAAAACTGTAATACGTAGTTTTGCGATGTATGAAAGAAAGTCATTCTCTCCGTTTGTGGAGGAGATGGCTTTTTCTTATTAATAAAAGTATCTTATTTATTGTCCCGTAGCTGTCTTCTGTTTTTCTTTGTGGCCAAATCTGCCAGCCTTACCGGTATGGGTAATCGACTTTCGCTATTTATTAATTCCTCCGTGATAGTAGTGGCTGTTCGTAAGTCTATATAGTTCCCACATGAAACAAATATAGGTTTTACATCTTGATGTGTCCGTAAAACTCTGCCGTATATCTTGTTATGTATGATGATATCCGCAAAAGAGCCCGCCCTATTTTTAGGCAATTCAAAATCGGCATCGGCTATTTTCAAGTAACTTTTGGCGATGCCGATCGTTGGTTTATTTAGAAAGAAAGAAGCATGCGTTGCGATTCCCATATGCCGCGGATGCAAATAGCCATTGCCATCAAACATAAATAAATCTGGCGTATGTGTAAGCTTTTTGGCCGCTTCAATCACTAGGGGAAGTTCCCGAAATGCCAAATACCCTGGTATATAAGGGACTACGACCATTCCGGTGCTATGTGTTTCTTCAATCACCGCCCTTGTCGCATAGTCCATGACGGCGATGCTACAAACACCCCATTCAATTCCTTCATCTTCCCAGTAAGCTACATCCACTCCCGCAATGAACTGGATATCCGTAGCAGTCAATCTATTATCCAAGCTTATCTTTTCTTTTAAACAGTTTTGAATGGCAGTCCATTTCTTATTGTCGGTTGATAGCGGATGGATATGCTGTATATGTATGTTCATTCCTCCTAGATGACTTAATTATGTAATTCTATTGAGAAATTGGCCGGCTTACTTTTACCTATAATATGTTCGTTGTTATGTATATATATACTCCGACCCGTAAATAGTGTGTTCATTTCTTAAAGCGTATTAAATTGTATTTAAATAAGATCGTCATCCCAATATTCATGATGAAATGAACAAATATCGGTACTAGCAGATTATTGGTCTTAAAATAGATCCAACCAAAAACTACGCTCGGAACGCTGATATTCAATAACATAATGGGCTTTTTAAAATATTGGATATGAAAGACCAAAAATAATCCGGTCGTTAATAGAATGGCCAGCCACTCGTGGGATGTATATAAGAAAAGTACATTTTGAATGATGCCCCTAAATAATGTTTCTTCAAACAATGCTGCTATAAACATAAAAGTAAAAATCCTTGGTAGTGAATCATCTTGGTATGTATGATTGGTACCATCGATATAATTCGATGGCATAGTAAAAGTCAAGATGACCCCGAATAGCAATAAGGCAATAGATGAAACACCTAAAATCATGAAAGATTCCATTGGCCGATCAAACGACAGTAGATTTTGTATGGTAAGTATATCGTAAACCAAAAGGGCAAAGATGATAGCA
Organism: Sporosarcina sp. P7; assembly: GCF_002743425.1. Taxonomy (NCBI): domain Bacteria; kingdom Bacillati; phylum Bacillota; class Bacilli; order Caryophanales; family Caryophanaceae; genus Sporosarcina; species Sporosarcina sp. P7. Next base: position 22,944 of record NZ_PDZF01000007.1, read on the forward strand.
AAACAAACGAACGTAAATGAAGAAAATACACCTATCATGTCTTTGGTTATGGAACTCTGTGTGCTTTTTTCGGACCTATTTTTAGCGTGATCCATTTATATGACTTCCTCTCTAATTGAAGAATTACATTCGTTGATAGAATAGCCTTTCATTCATTCGGGAGTCTGATTACATTCTTGGAAGGCATTACCCAAACTTTATATGTATCGTCTATTGACCTTTCTGTAATCACCCTAAAATCTTTTATCTCCGCAAGTCTAAAAACTAAAGCATACGCTATTTTATAATCAGACGTTTCATAGCCATCGTACAGTTTTGCATACATTTCATTCGCTATTGAGTCGGCCCAAACATCCGCTTCGAACAAGCTATCAAATATGAAATTTTCTGTTTTCCATTTATATGTCATCAACTATCCACCTCTCTAATCTTCTAACAACTTAAGACCAGATTCTATATACTAGGCCCCCACCTGTTAACGAAAGAACTAATCATTTACCTAGTAGGATAAGCTTAATTCATAATGATAAAATTGTGTATCGCGTTCATACCCGTTTTTCTCATATAGTTTTTGAGCCGTGTAGTTATCTGGTGCCGTCTCCAACACAATACTTTTTGCGCCTGTTTCACGGGCATAGTCTTCCGCCTTTTGTAAAAGCGTTTGACCGATTCCTTGTTTTCGGGCTTCTGGATCTACATACATATCATTTAGTATCCAAGATTTTTTCATCGAAATGGATGAAAAAGTGGGATACAGTTGTGTGAAACCGACGTACTTTCGATCGTTCTTCACCACAAATACTACAGATTCTTTATTTTCCAGACGTTCTTTTATATAATTTCTTGCGCCCTCCACATCTGACGGTTGTTTGTAGTACACGCGGTATGCATTGAATAATTTTGCTACACCTTCCAAATCCGAAATCGTAGCCTGATGTACTTCCATTTGAAATCCCCCTAGTCGTTTTTATATCTACATTTTGTATTTCAGTTGTATTTCATTATTCCTTGAAATAAATCGTATACAGATCAAACATCACTCCACTATTCATACGTTCACAAAGTGTAGAAGGGTTCACTTTTTCGAAGGTTTTGAATTTATTCAACTATGTCTCCACTTTTTTCTATCCGTTTCAACTCTATCTATTTTCAAAAAGAAAAGCACCGCGGTATGCGATGCTTTTCTCAAATTCACTATTTATTGATGACGTACGATAAATCGTATTTTCTTCAATCCTTTTCTCGACTTCTTCACCGCGGAATATACGTGCGCAAATAACTTTTCTACCTTCACGCGCTCTTCACGGGTCACGCCATGCGGACTATACTTAGCTTTTCGATAGATTTTCAATCCGTCCTCGAAGTCCTGCCGAAGTGGCGGATCGATTTTGCCAACTGCTTCAGGTAGCGTTTCAAATGAAGGCAGCTTCGCGACAACTTGTTCTTTTTCTAGCATGTGCACCATGAGCTGAATATGGTTGACAACCGCTAATCGATGATCTGTCACTTGGAGTTTTTGCTGACGTTTTCTTTTTCTCAAGACGTACAGCACGAACAGGATGAATATAATCACTACGCTGATCAGATTTAACCAGAACCACAAAACCATGTTTGGATTTACTTGCTTCGCGTCTTCTGGTTTATCTAGATCTTGTTGCACTTCTGTCGTGTCATTCGATTCAGGTTCGGCCGTGCTCCCGCCATTTTCGTCCGGTGAATCGGATCCGCCCGGTGCTGGATAGTCTTGTTTATTAATTGCAGGCATTTTCTCAGCATACCCTGGTGTCACTTCAATCGGCACCCAACCGACCGTATCGACATAGATTTCTGTCCATGCATGGGCATTTTTCTCGCTGACGTTGATTTCACTGAATGACTGTACATCTTTCACGTCATCTAGTCCGACAATATAGCCTTCCGCATAACGTGCAGGCGTGCCAAGCATTCTGAATGCCAATGTCGCAACTGTCGCATAGTGGACGGAATAGCCTTCTTTCGACTGTTCCAAAATCCCCGTTACGAAATCCTGATCTTTTATCGGTTCGGCATGTTCGTTATAACGCATCGACTGTGCGAGGAACCGTTCCACTTCCTGAATCGTTTGTTCGTACGGTAAACGCGTTTCTGCACCGAGTATGCTTTCGTCCATATGATTATGCAATATGTTCCAACTGTCTTGCGGCACCGCGAGATAGTTGTTGTAGACATATTGGTTATAATGACTTTCACGACGTAAATAGTCGGTGTTTTTTGTTTTGTACAACGCATTCGCGATTTTCGGATAATCGGTATACGGTGTCAGCATATAGTTCATTTCCACTGTACGCCTGCCGAACATCCCTGTCGCATGGAGCGCGTCTGCTTGTTTGGAACGGACAAGATTGGCATCAATGTCTGCTAATTCATACGGTGCATAAATATATCGACTGGATGCAGCGACATTTTGAATGACGAGTTTCGCTTCTGCGTATTCATCCGGCAAACTACTTTTCGCTGCCAAGCTCAATTGTTTCGCACCCGTGAAATCTTCTTTCTCTAGCGCATCAAGTAGAGACTTTTCATCTCTATACGCTTCCCCATTGATTTCCTCCCAACCACTCGGCGTGTAAGTCGAACCGACGAATCCTTTTAAATACAGTGGACTTGGTTTTTCCATCGCGACTTTTAATGCGGTATAATTGCCCGGTGTAAATGTTGAAAGCCGATGGAAGTTTCCGGCTGTCAGCACGGGCTTTTCACCTTTAAAATAACGTAACTTCTCGCCTTGATACCGTACAGAGTCTTCCATTTTCAAACTGCCCGTAAATTCTTCATTACCGTTTGGATTCATCACCGTATAAACGAACATTAGCAAAACTAGTGAAATGGGCACGATCGTCATCCGTTTCCACCAGCGTACGGATAGTTGATTCATATACAGCAACGCCAGAATCAGCACCGCAAAAAATAAAATATCAAGGATCATTGCGGGTGATGTGCCAAGAAGTATTTGTATCGACCAAATCACGATAGCGAGCGCAACAGGAATCCAACGTTTTTGATTCGCGATGGCATAATACATGGCACTGCCGATCAGCAAAGCGATTTGACCGAGGATCATGCCGTTTAGCCACGAAGTCGTTTCATTGACGGATAATAGATCCAAATAAATATGTTTGTGTTCCGAGAGTGCGATGAACAACGCGTTGATCGTTCGTTTCACGTCGTCTATGTACGTTGATAGGAAAATCAAACTGAAAACTACGCTCGCAATTAAGATGATGTCGCCGCCACGCTGTTTCCATAGTATACGCGAGACCATCCACAGCAAGACGAGTATGAGCGCGGGTACGCTACTCATCTCAGGAAACAGCATCGCACGAACTACAAGAAATGCCGCTACAATGACACTATACGCCACTACTCCATCTAGCCATTTCATACGAAGGATCCCTCCTTCTGATCCGAGATCACAATGGTCTGAGATTCGGTACTACGCGCACTATTGGTCGTCAGTACGATGCAGTTTGGATAGGTTCGTCTGAGCTTTTTCCATTGTTCATCCGACATTGAAACTTGCGCGGCACTTCTCGTCAACACTTCTTTTATAGCGTTCGCTGCATCCCGTTCATTGCCGACCGTCAACCACTCATCTGTCGAATGATCCACAAGAAGTTGGACTTCGTGATCGCCTGCGACATAGGAATAAAGCAAAGCGGAAAACGTCTCGATGAATTCATCATAGAGTGTTACGCGATTGATGAACGATGTAAAATCGATCGTCATCATAACGGCATTCCCTGTCAGCGTTTCATGCTGTTTGACGAGTAACCCATCGACTTTACTTGAGAGTTTCCAGTGAATTTGTTTGACCGAGTCGCCCGGTTTATACACCGACAGCTCCGACAGCTCTTCGCCATTGATTTTCTTCGTCGGAATCACGCCCGTCGTTTGTAGTACATGTTGATTTTGCTCGATGTGTTGAAGTTTTAGTAAATACGGATTCGGCATGATCAATAGTGCGGACTGCGTATCCATTTTCTGCATCGAACGGAAGAACGTGAAATGGTCTTTGATCGTCAGTTGTTTGATTCGTATATTCACTTGCCCCATATAGTTCTGTGGCAACACGAACGAAAACTCTTCCGTACTTTTCGCTCGGATGGACAAGTCGTGCTGGTGACTCTCTTGTCTGCCTGTAAATAGATGCTCGATGACGAGATGTATTTGTAGGTGTGTAACGGGTAAACGGCTCGTATTATGTACGCGCAGTTGATAGCCCATTTGATCATTTTTATAGATTTCATTCGCCGTGATGATTTCGCACTGGATTTTTCCTTTGACGAGATAGACGCTCAACACGAGCCACAGCCAGACAATAAGTGAACCGACTGCGAATAATAGAGCGAAATGCGTCGTCGTGAAGATGAAAAACGCGAGCGTAAACAGCAGCCACACGACGCTAATGAGTAGTGTCCTTATCATACAATCAGCCCTTAAAATGTCGCAAGCATTGCTTGATCGGGCGTGGCAACACTGTGCAGTAATTTTTCGAGTAGCGTATCCTGCTCATATTCAGTACCTGGCACGCCTGACATGACGATGCGGTGTCGACTTGTCGGCAACCACACAGCCTGGACATCGACCGGAATGACGTAATCGCGTTGTTGTAAAAAGGCATGTGCTTTCGCCATCTGACAAAGTGCGAGTGCGCCACGCGGGCTGATTCCTTGGTGGATTGATGAATGATTTCTCGTTTTCTCCGTTAGTCCTGTGACGTAGCGCAAGATTTCATCGTCAATGAATAGGTTCTGTACTTGGTGCTGTAGTGCGAGCAATTCGTTTTTCGTGATAATTTGTGTCAGTGAAGATAACGGATCTGCCTGCTGTCGATTTCTAAGCATGTCCACTTGGTCTTCAAAATCGGGATATCCTACGCTCAATTTCGTCATGAAACGGTCAATTTGTGCGCTCGGTAATGGTTGAGTACCGATTGTGCCGTACGGGTTTTGCGTCGCGATGACGTGAAACGGTTCCGGCAGCGGATAGGTCACACCGTCCACTGTCACTTGTTTCTCTTGCATCGCTTCTAGAAGTGCTGCTTGCGTTCTCGATGATGTCCGATTAATTTCATCGCCGAGCAATAAATTGCACATGACCGCGCCTTCTTTAAAGATGAATTCGTTTTTCTCTTTGTCGAACATCGTGAATCCGATGACGTCAGACGCGACGACGTCCGGTGTAAATTGGATGCGGTTCGAATCGAGACCGACGACTCGACTGAATGCTTTCGCAAGTGTCGTTTTCCCGACTCCCGGTAAATCTTCTAGTAAAACATGTCCGCCAGCTAGAAACGTCATCCACACGTTTTGGATGACGTCGTCTTTACCGTTCATTACTTTTTTCATTTCATTGAGTACGTGTGTTGATGGATTGCTCATTGTTTAGTTCCTCCTGTTGTTCAAGTTCACAGCGTCTACGATGTCTTCGGCTGTGATGGCATATGGGAATAATCCGCGTGCGATTTTGCTAGCGGCGGTTGTGTAAAAGCGGTTGGACGTGAAAAAGGTTTTCGGATAATTGATCGCGATAAGTGATTGATCGAACAACATGCCAACACGTGTAGATACTTCTGCTGCAAATTCAATATCATGCGTCACGATAATCGTCGTGATATTCTGTTTTTGAAGCGTTCGAATCAACTCCGTCACTTCTTTTTTCGACATGACGTCCATTCCTTTAGTTGGCTCATCCAGCAATAATATATCCGGTTTAAGCAGCAATAATTTTGCAAGCGCGGCCTTCTGCTGTTCTCCGCCACTTAAGTCAAATGGATTTCTTTCGGAAAGATGTTCAATATGTAACTGTTTCATCATACTCGATACCGTCGTTTCTCTCTGTTCTTTCGGCATTTTTTGCACAGGAACCGCATGGATTAACTCTTCTTTCACCGTTGTGTACATGAATAATGCTTGTGCGTTTTGCGGTAATAAGACGATATTCCCCTTCCACTTGCTTGGTGCGACGTCGTCTATCCATACTTTACCTGCATACGGCTTATGCAGTCCGGCGAGTAACCTTAGTAACGAAGACTTACCGACTCCATTGCCACCGACAATCGTGAAGATTTCGCCTCGATGTACCGTAAACGTCATATCCGCGAGTAGATTATCACTTTTTCGATTGTAACGGAAATACAGATCTTTCACTGTAATGAGTGGTGGATGCTTTTTTCTCATCGGATCCGTCGGTAAAATTGCCGGTGGATAGTGCCGAATGAAATCCATCCCTTCACGCACCGTAATCGGCGTCTCATCACGGAAGCCGAGCTTATAGTAGACACGCATCGCTGTCGTGAGTGCGTCGAGCATTGGATGTTCTAGCAAGGAGTTGCCGATTGCTTTCGGTGTTGTGTCATAAAGAAGGGAGCCGTTTTCCATGAACCACACTCGATCGCACACGGGTAATAACTCTTCTAACCGATGCTCGACAATTAAAATTGTCATGCCAAGTTCACGATTGATTTTCTCAAGTAGCGTCAGAAACTTAGAAGCCGCAATGGGATCAAGTTGGGACGTCGGTTCATCGAGTAATAAAATATCCGGCTCCATTGCAAGCACCGCCGCTAGATTAACGAGTTGTTTCTGTCCACCTGATAGGTCACTGATACTTTCATGCAACCAGTTGTGAATACCGAAGAAACTGGCGACTTCAGCGATTTTTTGTTGCATGTCTACCGTCGACACGCCCATATTCTCAAGACCAAACGCCAACTCTTGCCACACTTTCTCCATGACTATTTGTTCCTCTGGATTTTGCATTATATAGCCAATAGCTGTCGCTGTAGTTGACGCAGGTAGTTCATCGATTTTTTCGCCGTTCACATACACCGTGCCGCTAAGTTTACCGTTCGGCCGCATTTCCCGTTTCATCATTTTCAATAACGTGGACTTTCCTGAACCGGTAGGACCGAATAGCGTTATGAATTCTCCACGCTTAATCGAAAAGCTCACGTCTCGCAACACATGCTGTTCTTCATACTGGAAGTTCAGATTTTCGACTGTAAGTATCGCCATTTGACCCTCTCCTTCGCTTCATAGATAAACGGTAATAACATGAGCAAGCCGATGATGACGTAATGCTCTGCACCTAGTGTCTGTTCACTGATTTCTGGATAATACTGCGTCTGGTGCTGTGTGAAGTATCCAATGTAGTAAAGAAGAAACAGAACGAGTCCAGCCGTCAATATTCCGTCCCGTTTTGTGAATCGCCTCGTCTTATACCGCGTTCTCTCTTTCGCGATACCATACCCTCGCGCCTTCATGACATCTGGCTTCACAATGACAAACTCCGCTGTCTGAACGAGCGTCTGCCGCCACAATGCGAACGCGCGACGGAATTTTTCCACTCTGCTCCCTACATTGTAATAGCCGATTCCGCGTTGTGCCATTTGGTTTTCACGCCATTTTATTTTGAATAACGGAATGAATCGCCACAGCATGGAAACGAGAATTCTGGGGCTAGCGGACACTTTCGTCAGTACGGCAAATAGTGTGTTCGTCGTGAAAATCTCGAAATAACTTTTCGTCCAGAAACTGGTTGCAACTACGGCTCCCGCAATGACGAGTCCTTTCGTCACAGCTTCCAGCGTTACCGCGTGTTCATGGAGGAAAAATAACGGAGTGAAACCGTTATGTACAGTTGCTGGATACGCTACGGCAATTAGTAGAAAAACAAAAGAGTAATAGATCAAGTCTTTAGTTGCTGTCCGGACTCCGTGCAGCATGAGAAAATACAGAATGCCCCCGATCATGGCCAGCGCCACGATGATCGGATGAAACGAGCTGAACATCGTGACTAAAACGACTGTAACGTAGACAAGTAGCAATAGTGGGTGAAAGTTTGAGAATGCGCTCATCTAGTTTCCTACTTTCTTTATTTTCGTATATAGCTGTCTAATTCTCTACCTACATCACATGTGTAATGAAATTCCACTTCATCACCGCCCTGCGGTTCATATTGACTAACGCTACGGCTACTATATCTTTCTTCATTATATCGCTCTAATCTCTTTGACGCCTTCTTTTTTTCATCCTTCTGATTACTACGATGACCAAACCTGCAGCAATCTTGGAATTGAAAGTCGTTCATACCTTCAATCAATGTGATCCCGTCTGTAAAGTCATTCAGTCGTTTGCCATGTGGCATCACGATCATTTCCTGGGGAATGAGAGAATCGTCTAAATGATTTACAGTGACGACGTATAGTGGATCGGTCCGCCAGCTAGTTTTAGCGTGGAAGCCTCTACTTTTTCATTGAAATAGACGGAGCAGTTTTTTCAGTGGCAGTGTAGTTTTGAAATCAAAAAGTCCCCACCTCCTGAATGAGATGGGGACCATGAAGGTGTCATGCTTACATACTTTGGCAAGGCTCCTGACTTAGGGGCATATTTCCCCCATTACAGTGGCCGGACCGCTCAGGATTCTCACCTGATTTCTATTTATTCTTTGTTTACGGGACAAAGAACCAAAACACTCTAGGTGACTATTAACTAGCATATAGTTTTTGCGGGGGAAAATCAATAGACGGTGTACTGAGAGTCAATGTGTCACTGTCTAGTTATTATGTACTTTGTATATGAAAGAATTTCATCACGTCCTTTATCATCTTTATGCCTAATTTAGTAGAATCCAAATAAAAGACCCTTCCATGTCAACTCACAACACACGGGGGTCTTTATACTGCCTATAAAAATGCGCCTATCACTTCTCATCTTCCTCATCACACGGTGGCTTCTTTACAATCGTCTTCCCACTCGAATACAATCCGCTCGCGGACAACCCCATAATAATTCCGCCCAGTATCCCAGACTTCCAATCATTTGGAAACAAGTAGAAGATCCCGCTACCGATGCCTAAAAGTAAGGAAAAGATCGGAATCAATTTTTTCGGCAGACCATACATCTTTAAAATTTCCGTTAACCCAATAATAACAGGGATCAGTACAATATCTGAAACTTCCAATGCGTGTCCCCCTCTTTATCTATTCTATTCAGACTCTATGCAAGATGAATCGGCTTTTTGCATACAGTGTAGAAGAAAGATTGATGAAAGGAGATACCTATGGTCACTGGTTTGCTCATTATTTTAGGTTTGGTGTTATTGCTGCCGTTTACGGTCCCTCGTATTGAACGTAATTTGGAGCTGTTTTTATTCGTTATGGGGTGTGCTGCGGCATTTGTTAGTGGGGTGTTGCAGTGGGAGTTGTGGAATAAGGCGTTACGCGATCCATTGCATATTACGCTCGCCGTTCTTGCGGCGGGAATAGTCTTTCGCTGGATACGACATCCATTTGAGAAAGCGGTAGTAGCAGGTAGCCGAATTATTCCATTCAGATTATTCTTGGCGCTGATTATTATGGGATTGGGATTGATTTCTAGTGTTATCACGGCCATTATTGCAGCGTTAGTCCTCGTGGCGATCGCATCCGTCTTGCAAATGGACAGACGTTCAGAAATTCGTTTTGTGATCTTGGCGTGTTACGCAATCGGCATGGGTGCGGTGCTGACACCAATCGGCGAGCCACTATCGACGATTGCGACGAATAAACTGGATGAAGATTTTTATTATTTAATGAACTTGCTTGGAACCGATATTATAGCCGGTGTCTTCGTCTTTGGACTGCTCGCATTCTTCCTGATTCGCCCACGCAACCGCTCGCGGTACCGTTCTTCCGGACAAGCGGCAGAGTCGTACATAAGTATTTTCGGACGCGGCGTAAAAGTGTATATATTTGTTTTGGCATTGACACTGCTCGGTGCAGGATTTGAGCCATTGATCACCCTTTACTTACTCGATCTTCAGCCATTGACGCTTTACTGGATCAATATGATTTCAGCTGTACTCGACAACGCGACGCTTGCTGCTGCAGAAATCAGTCCCGCGATGGACGCATCAACGATCCAAGCGCTACTACTCGGCTTGCTAATTAGTGGCGGGATGTTGATTCCCGGAAATATCCCGAATATCATTGCGGCAGGTAAACTCAATATCCGCAGTGGGGAGTGGGCGCGGGTCGGTGTACCCCTTGGATTACTTGTGATGGTTGTCTATTTCGTGATTTTACTTGGCAGACAATGAAAAAAGACCGCGCAGGCGGTCTTTTCATTTTACTCGAGTACTTTCACCCATACCCGATACTTTTTATCATCCGTCTGAACCAATTTAGTATTGGGACTTGGTGCGTTATTTTTCTTTGTAAAACCCGCTTCAAACGAAGAAGTTTTGACACTTTCACCTAAGTTCTTCTCGGAAGGCATGCCGATGCCAATCGCATCCGTTACCGTCCACGTGTCATCTTTCTCTTTGTTCAACTTGGCAATAAATATTTCTTCCGTGCCGTCCAGTATCCCTTTATAGACATTGATTACTTTATTATTATCGACTTCCAACGTACGATACACTTTCACCACTTCCGCAAAACCTTCCTCTGCATGAAGCTGCTCCAGTGCCTCTCGTGGGGTATTCGATGTAGTATTCTTATCTGCTGTCTGGCAACCTACCAATATGACTGCCAAAAACGGAATATAAAATAGTTTTCGAAGCACGAGATCCTCTCCTTATCTATTTTATTGAATATCCTATTGTTAGTTATATTCAATCCTCATTTGATTCTCTTATTTCGCCTTCAAAAAATACGTTCTTTCTTTTCTTCAATGAGCTTAAAATGTACATCTGATGTCGATCCGCTACATCCGAGAAATGCAGAATTTGATTTGAAAATGGTTCTTTTTATTTCTGCTTATCTAGTCTCTCTGCGATTGATTGAAGGATTGCATTCTTGCGTTCTTGTAGTTTAAGAAATTTCAGCGCGAACCATATAGTGAATATAAGGAATGCTAGCGGAATGATGTAAATGAATACATTTAAAATAGATAGAAACGAAAAAAATAAGTTGTTGTGGTGCATATGTATCTCCTCCTTTCACAATTTATACTGACTGCTTCCTTTTCGGAAACAGATAAGACACTAGCAACAAAGCCATTGCTACTCCGAATGCTATATACGTCCACAAATTAAACGTCGTTTCTGGAATCGTATACGCAACCCCGGTAATATAGAGTGCCAAACGAACAATGTTTGTTCCCAATACAATAAAGAGTGCCAAATATTGCAATACATCGCGAGTAATTTTCTTGTGTTTCGCCACTTGCACTACCTCCCATTGCTCAGGAAAGTGATTTCTCCATGGAAACTACGGCAATCGACGTGCCATCGGTTCTATGTAATACCGATTCCTCACACACGTGATAGCCGATCGATTGATAGAGTGAGATGTTTTTCGTCACATCCGCGCGTACTTTGCATGCTATTACTCTCTTCCCTTGTTGCGTCGCATACTCCTCTAAAAACCGCAGTATTTTTTTCGCAATACCTTGTCCTTGTCTTTCCGGCACGACAGAAAATCTAGAGAAATAGAGGCTTTCGTCTTCCAATCGAAAACGGACCATCGCGACGGGTTCTTCTTCCATGTAGCCAATCAACGCCTGTACACCGCTTTGCATTTCAGCCGTGATACTCTCGACGGTCTCCTTCAACGCGCTCGTCGGTGGTGTGGCCTTCTCGTATTCCCGGAACGCCCGGATCATCACGTCACGGATGACAGGGATATCGGAAATGTTCGCTTCGATAATGTTCATAACCGTCCTCATTTCGTTTCGTTTTATACACATTATGAAAAGACATAAGTGGATGCTGCCATGTCTCCATTCTAGAATAGTTCGATGATCTTATACTCTTTGTCTACTTATACTTCGCAGAATTGCTGTTTCTGAAAAATTTTCGATTCTTCTTTGTCTTGATTCTTATCATACAGAATGCGCAATGTGTCGCTATCGCTTTCTACATCAAAATTTGTAAAATCCACAGTGTAATCGTCCTGGCTTTCATCAGCTCTTCCCCTAATCTTTAGTGTAATGAAGAGTGAATAGTACTTTAACTATCTTTAACACTACTATTTCCCATGTTTTCTGTAAAGCGGATACAAAAAAACACTGCAGGGAAAGCAGTGTTTTGGACGCTGGAAAGTCAAAGGATCATGGATAGGTGGTTCGGGATTTAAGTTAAAGATAAGCTTCTAACGCTTCGCTTTACGTTTCAAAATAGTAGAGACGCGACCGTGTATTGAGCGGTTACAAGCCTTGATAGAGCGGCAATCGATGGTCATAGAGCGCTTGCGGACGACGATAGAGTGGGTATCGCGTATCATAGAGCGGTCAAACATATTTTATGAGCGCTTGAACGAATCTATGAGCGGCATCCACCTGTAACGTCGATTCACGTTGCTCTATTCTACTATTTAGCGGTACTTTACCCAACCATCATCTGGTTTCTCTTCACTTTTACGCTTGCTCAATCGTCCCAGCACAAATGCGCCGGCGACTAAGCCAATCATAGTATTCGTCTTCTTGTTAAACACTTGCTTCACCATCAAGTTCATATTCTGCGGACGCTCCGCCAATCTTCGCATGAAGTACCCGTACCAGTCCTCTCCAAACGGCACGTATGTACAGAAATTATAGCCCTCTTTCGCTAATTGCAGCTGTAAATCATGGCGAAAACCGTATAGCATTTGGAACTCGAATTGATCATATGAAATATCATGCTCTTTTACAAACTGCTTTACATGATGAATAATCGTATGATCATGCGTCGCAATCGACGTGAAGTTTCCATGTAATAAGTGTTCTTCAATAATTTTTATATAATTTTCGTCGATTTCTTGTTTATTGATAAACGCAACATCCGGTGACTCTTTATACGCACCTTTTACTAGACGCATGCGTGTGTCGTTGTATTTTTTCGTATCATCTAATGCGCGATGAAAATAGGCTTGGATAACGGTTCCGAGATTTTCAAAGCCTTTTGCTTTTAATTCGTCTACTAAACGGAACGTTGGTTCAAGTCGTGAGTGATTTTCCATGTCTAAATTAACAAATATACCTACTTGATTTGCATATTTAACGATTTCCTCTACCTGTTCTTTGCAAAATGCATAATCAATATCCAAACCGAGTTGTGATGGTTTGATCGAGATGTGCGCATCCACTCGATGTTCTTGGATTGCGTCCACTACGCTTAAGATTTGTTCTTTCGCTTCAACAGCCTCGCTCTTTTCGTACACAAATTCACCTAGATTATCAATCGTACATGAAATACCTGCTTGATTGAGCTCTTTGACACTGTCAATCATTTCTTCGATGTTAGTTCCCGCCACCACTTGTTGTGCTCCTAATTGGAAGCCGTATTTTTGGGCAGCTTGATTCAGTAGTTGATTTTCAGATAAACCGATAAAGAAATTTCTTAGCATAGTTTCCACCTCTTTTGTGTAGTTCTTATATCAAAATTATAACACTACTCTGTCATGTAAGCCCATACATTTGTTTATACAGATCTTTTAATTTCCTATAAACGGCAACATTCGGTCTGCTGGACTATTTGGTTTGATGATATCTTGTAAATCAAGCAAAGGTATCGGAAAATAAGGGAAGCCGGCTACGTAAGGTGAAATTTCGTATAGTTGGAAATAGACAACCAGACTCGTGTCTGCGATATAGAAATCCTGATCAGGCTTGATTTTAGTGAATGGCTCAAGCACTGGAGTTTTCCATTGCTGAATATGGCGTCTAATATATTCAGATATCCGCTGCACATAAGGACTGCCTGGCTTGAACATATCTTGCAACTTGTATTGCCTTCCCGTCTTCGTATCAAATGTCAGAGATTTAACGTAAGTCATTCCATGCGCTCCACCAGTAAACGAGTAGACGATCAAGTTGATACTGAAAAGATCACGTTGATTATTTTTAATTTCATACGTTGCGACCATCTCGACAAGACTTGGATCATAATAATTATTGTCTGTTAGCATGTTGTTCATTTCCTTGAATAGCACTTGATTTAGTTTCTGTTGAATTTTTGGATCATCCAGCTGCGTGAAGACGGGATAATACACATCCACTTTCGGCTTGGTATTCGATATGTGATACGTTTCTATAACGGCAGGGTTTTTCATCAGTTCATCCTTCCCGAGACATTTGTTTACTATATGCAAGGGATGTAAAGAAAGTTTCTCGCTTTTTTTTTGACCGTATGATAGGATAAACACTGACTGATATAAGGATGTGAAGTAAAATGATCAATATTACATTACCTAAACCGGACGTAACAATCGTTCGCAGAAAACAAGAAATGGGACCGGATGAAACGCCAATTAAGCCAATCTATGGTTTCATCGATTTTCATGATATTCCACGTGATAAAGGCGGCCTTTTGTTGTTCTTCAACCAAAGCGACGAGTTGTTATTCGTAGGAAAAGCACGAAAATTGCGTCCACGTCTGAAAAAGCATTTTGAAGACCAAGTGTCTCCACTGCGTAATCACCGTGAAGAAGTAGCGAAAATTTCTGCTATTATCATCGATGATCCAATGGAACGCGAAATCTACGAAACGTACGTAATCAATACGGAACAAGCAAAGTACAACGTAGAAAAAGTATTTTTCAGAGATTAAGCTGTCTGCCTTTGCAGACGGCTTTTATTTTTGCCTATACACCACCCGTTTCTTTCGATAACTGGACGTCTATCACATCCTCTACATGAATTCTTTCCGTTCCGAACGGATCACGCAGCGTGATCGTCATCGTCCGCAAGTCGAGCGCTTCAATCTCTCCCTGATGAAAGCGAACTTCCCCATCATGCCAAGTCTTAATCGATGTCTCGACACGCCTGCGCCACGCCACTTCAAGTGTCTCCTGCATCGTTTGTAGCTCCCAATCGGTTAACTCAGGCCGTTCTATATACTCATCTTCCCGTTGCCAATCACGTAGTCTTTCAAGGTGTTCAGGCAGCATGAGCGACGTCCACTTCAATTTCCCTCTATCTCGGTTCCTTTCCATCAGATATTCCCCATTTCTCAAGCGTATGTACGTTCGTATTATACAGAACGTACATTCTAAAATCAATGGTTAAAAAGACCATCGCTTTGCGAGCGATGGCCGAGTGTTTATTTAGGTAATTTGAATGAACCGACAAACACTTCTAGTTCACGCGCCATTTGATTGGTCTGCGTAGAACGTTCTGAAATTTCTTCTATGCTCGCTGTCGTTTGCTCAGCGGCTGCTGCAATATTATTCGTCATGTCTTCAATATTTTGTACAGCGTGTGTTAAATGTTCGATCAACTGCACTGCTTCTGTTGATTTCATAGCTTCCGACGTCATCAAGTTCGAGATATTCTTGATTTCCTTAACGGTTTCTCCAACCGCTACGGAAATATTACTCAATGATTGAGACGTAAGCTTCACTGTTTCTGTACCCTTCGTGATGTGTTTCGTATTTTCCGATGTGGAAGTAATGACTTGCTGGATACGGTCAGAAATATCCTTCACCAGCTTCTCTACTTCAAGTACTTCCTGATTCGATTGCTCAGCCAAGTTCCGTACTTCTTCCGCCACTACCGCAAAGCCTTTACCATGTTCACCTGCACGTGCCGCTTCAATTGATGCATTCAGCGCAAGTAAATTCGTTTGAGCTGCGATACCCGCGATGGACCCCGTGATATTTTGGATCTTCGTCGTAGATTCAACCAAGTTTTGGATTGTATCTCCAACTTCTTGCGATCCATTTCGAATTAATTCCATATCGTGGCTAATTTCTTCTGCGCGTTTTGCGCCTTCTAGTGCAATTTTCATCGTTTCATTGGAGTTAACGAGCATCGAATCAGCACTTTGTTTCGTGTTGCTCAAACCACTTGCCAATCCCGCAAGAATACCTGTTGCATGCTGGGCATTTGACGTACCATCCGTGACGGCCGTGACGACTTCTTCGATATTATTCGCAACCATCGTAATCGCTTCACGCATTTCAGAAAGTGATGCGGAAGTTTCTCCCGCATTTTCAGATAAATGCTGCGATGTCGTATTCATCGTCGCAATCATGTCTTGTAGATTCGCCGTCATACGATTCAGTGTACGAGCCAAGTCTCCCACTTCGTCTTGTGACTTAACTTCTGTCGGTTGAACCGCCAAGTCGCCATCCGCAATTTTCTTCGCCTGCTCAATTAAGCTTGTAATCGGCTTCGTCTTCCGGCGAATGAGGAATCCTGTTCCGATTGAAGCAAGTATCATAGGAATAATGCTGATCAAAATTCCGTCGCGAACGACATCCCATGTACGGTGTTTGACAATGTCGGCATCGAAATCAATTACGCTGAATGCGATGATTTCCTTACTGGCATCCTGATCTTTATATAGTGGCGCATAACCTGAAAGCCGCTCCATGTCGCCATACTCGTAAGGTTGAGAATATGTCGAATGTCGATGTTCGAGTAGATCTGCAATCGCTTCTTCATCTAAATGGAACTGATCTCCCGGCTTAAACCCTTTAGCTCTCAAATTATCATCTAGAGCAACGAGCTTTCCATCCAAATCCAAAATATATTGTGTTTCAAATATATTCTTATGTTCGGTTGTCCAGTTCAACGTCTTTCCCAGCTCTTCTTGTGTATCGACATCGCCAGCCAATGCCTTTTCCAAATCACCAGGTCGAATCAATCCAGTAGTAATATTGGCACAGCCGTATGCCTCAATTCCTGCAGCGTCATACAATTTATCATAGGCCGTCTTATATGTAGCTAGTGATGTAATGGCTAACATCACTACCAAGATCCCAGCTATAATCGTACCTAGCTGAAATGTTAACGAATCTTTAACTTTCATCAAACCTTATGCCCACCCTTCCTATTTGTTTCATCTAGTTCATTCGTTGTCTTTATCATACGCTATCAGTCTATAATTAAAAAGGAGAAAATAAAAAACTTTTTGATTTTAACATATTGTGTGAGATGTAAGTATGTTAATCGTGTCACAACTGTTTTATTTCATATATACTATAGGTATGATAATAATATATAAGCATAAAGTTTTTTGAAGGAAAGGGAGGTGTTCTTTTTGAATGAAGACCAGACAATTTTCAATTTGGTACATTTGATGGATCAAGTGACAAATAAAATGTTGATCCGTTTCCAGCAAGAATCCAAGCTGTCTCTAGGAATCTCCCATATTCTCGTGTTGCTAGAGTTACATAAAAAAGGTGAGCAACGTCCTTCTGATTTAGCTGAGACACTAGGCTTCACACCCGCCTCATTAACGCATTTGTCATCAAAACTCATTAAAAGCGAGTATATTACGTTACGTAATGATGAACAAGACCGTCGAACAAAGTATTGGAATATAACACCCGAAGGCTTAGAAATTTTGACCGAAGCGCAGAAATTCGGAATACAGGTGCGTTCGGAGTTCTTCAGTCATTTATCGGCTGCTGAACGAAATAGTTTAGTCCAAATTTACACTAAGTTAAATAACACATTCGTTTGAAAAAAGCTGTTCCGTTATGGAGCAGCTTTTTTAGAGGATTGGGGGGAGATAATGGGTAGGTCGTTGCGAATGCGCTCATACATCTGCAACCACCGCTCTATGGCATGCGTTAGCCGATCTACATCACACGCTATCCGCTCTATCAACAGCCGCATCCGCTCTATACCACACGCTAGCCGCTCTATCTACAGCCCCACCCGCTCATACCCCCACATACAAAAAAGGCTACCCCAAAAATCAGGATAGCCGTAAAAGTTTATTAGCGTAATTTGATAGAACCGCCATCTACCATCATCGTTTGACCCGTGATGTAAGAAGCGTCTTCGCTCGCTAGGAATACTGCGGTGCGACCGATGTCTTGTTCCGGATCGCCAAGGCGCCCAAGTGGATTTTTCGCAAGAATTGCTTTGTAATATTCGGGATTCTCTTGTCCCCATTGCTCGATTCCTTGTGTTTTGGCAATGGGTGAAATTAGATTACACGTAATGCCGTATTGTCCCCATTCATTCGCCGCCACTCTAGTGATCCCGCGAATGGCTTCTTTCGCTGCAGCGTATGAACCTTGGTTCACATCGCCATTTAATCCTGCGCCAGAAGCGAAGTTGATGACGGTTCCTTTTGACTCTTTCAAGTGTGGAAGAGCAGCTTGCATCAAATAAAACGTCGGATAGAATCCTGTATTGAATGAAAGATCTAAGTCTGCTTGCGTCATCTCTTCGATGGATTTCATACGTGAAGCATGTGCGTTGTTTACTAAAATATCCAGTTTACCGAGTGTTGTTACGACTTGCTCAACAAGTGACGGTAATTCTTTTTGTACCGATAAGTCCGCTTGAAGAAAGATCGATTGCGGAGAGATTTTCTGCAGTTTTTCAATAGCGGCTTCGCCTGCATCTTTGTTCAAGTCGACGATTGCGACGGTCGCCCCTTCTTTCACAAAGGCTGTAGCGATTCCTAATCCGATGCCGCCAGCACCGCCTGTGATCATTGCGATTTTTTTATTTAATTTCATATATACCATCTCCTTTTCCTATTTAGTTTAACATTAAACTAAATTCAGTGTAAACGAATTGTACTCGACAACTCGCCTGCACTAGATGGTAATTTCAACTTGCGGAACGGCTGATGGTTTACCAAATAAATAGCCTTGGAATAATTGATACCCTTTCGCTTTCAACCATTCAAAATCTTCTACCGTTTCGATCCCCTCTGCTAACGGAATCGAATTCACCGCCAGCGCTTTTTCTAGAAACTCCACTGCTATAAGTTGCTTATCGGAATCAGTCGCGACACCTTGTACATACTTAATATCAAGCTTCATATAGTTCGGACGAAGGAAAGAGAGCACTTCAACCGTGTTATAGCCTTCCCCCACATCATCGAGCGCATATTCGAATCCTCTTGAGTGATAGTACTCCAAAATAGTTTTTAGATGGTCCATGTCTTCCACTTTTTCCGACTCCACTACTTCAAAAATCAAACGGTGTGGGTCAATTCCCAAATCGTAGGCTACATTAATCGTCGATCGCAAGCAAAACTCCGGCGAATAGATAGATGTTGGAATGAAATTAATAAATGCTTTTTGCGTAATATGTTTTGCATAGCGGACTGCCGTCAGACGACATACTCTGTCAAGGGCATATAATCTACCGCGTTCTTTTGCCGCGGTGAAAATTTCATTCGGATAAATCACTCTACCGTCTTTATGATAGAAACGCGCGAGTAATTCATACGCATAAATCTCGAGGTCAGGTGTAACAATAGGCTGATAATGGCTCGTCAATTGTTGATCTGAAATGACTTGATCAATCCACTGCATTTCGACTACTTGCATGACTTCAGAGAGCGGCCGCCAGTCGGTTTGGTCAAGACGAAAACGAATAGAATCCATTTCTACTGCATGATCGACACAAAAGTCGTATAATTCTTTTATCCCTTGTTCTTTTACATGAAATGTTTGATCTTCCTGGTTCACCAGCATAAGGACTCGCTTCAAATGATCTTCTATTGAATCGAATAATGCTGTTTGCTTACACTTATCAAATGACACTTCATACACAATGTCCTGGATCGCGCAACCTTTACAAGGCATTCATTTCACCCCTTTAATGTTTGTTTTGAAGATTATATCATATTTCAGGTGTTGTACTCCCATGTAGGTATAGAAATATAGTTTTTCTAGTTAATTAGCATACCAGTGTTTAGATTACTTTCATTTGTGGAATGACAAGGATATAGAACGTTTACCCGTTTCGACGGAAGTTAGGCGTTCAAGTTAGAAACGCACTTATTATGTGGAGGTGACTAGATTGAAGGTGCTCTTGTATATTAGTGCCATAGTCGCCGTTGCGGCTTTAGTAGTTATCGCAATTGCTATTATTAAAACAGCCAAAGCGGTCAAAGAAGCAATGACAGATGTAAAAGAAACGATGAAACGAGTGGAACTGAAAGTGGGCGGTATCACAGATAAAGCCGATCAGCTCATGACTCAGACGAACCAAATTGCGGATGATGCGAACGCAAAACTGCAATCAGTTGAAGGATTGGCAGCTTCAGCGAAAGAACTTCGCGAATCTACCCAGTATGTGCAGAACTCTATCGCTAAAATGGCGGATCAAGTATCAGCGCCCCCTGGCAAGTATGCCAAGTTGATGGAGCAAACGACTGCATTGTCTGAAGTAGCGTCAAAAATGTACTATAAGATGAAACAGAATAACAGAGAGAGGTGAATTTGATGGATTGGGTACTAGGTATAGGCGTATTGCTGATCGGCATCGCGCTAATTATTGTCTCTATCGTGTTAATTAAACCACTTGGGAAACTGACCGAAGTATTGGAAAGTGTCAAGAAGACGACCGATGCCCTGCCGTCAACGGTAGAGGAAGTGACGGGTCAGACCCAGCAAATTCTTCATACGACGAATGATACAATTAGCAATGTAAACAAGCAAATTTATGAAGTGACACCGGTCTTTCAGATTGTCGGAGATGTCGGCGAGGCTTCACGTGAAGTGACGAATGCCGCACTCGATACGACGATTCGGTTTAAGGATCGTGTAGGTAATGCGAGTGAGTTCGTCCGCGAGAAAGAGTATAAAGGGTTGTATGGAGTAGCTACGTTGGTGTTTTATTTAATGCAACAGCGTAAAGAGCTTAAAAAGATGCGCCCGTAAGTGGAAGACTTGTTCCGTCCACTCATATAAAACATAAAACAGACCACTAATTCGCATATGAATTAGTGGTCTTTTAAATGCTATGTACCCATTTTTTAACCATCTAATTATCACACAAATCAGGCGATTCATTTTCTCTTGTAAGTCGTTTGTCTCCTGTTAAATTTGTCGCAAGTGTAGTAACCCAAATGAAAAGGATAGGAGATGGGAAATTAATTCAGTATTTTTCCTTAAATGTACTACTCTCCCTTCCCTAATACTGCAATTGTGCCTGATTGTATATTGGAACATTTGACTGAGCACTAGAGTCATCCATCAGCTTCGAATCTAGTTTAATGCGCAAATCTACTTCTTTTCTAACTTTCCAATCAAAGTCATTCTCCACAACATCCCCCGAACTAAAAAAGACTGAAGATCAAGCCCAATTGGGCTTGACCTTCAGTCTTTGTCAGTACTTAGTAGGACGCATTTTCCGGTGCTGGTAACTTTTTTCGTGGGGCCGCGTGCTCTGCACGATCCTTCGCCGCACTCACAGATTGTTTACGCTTCTTAAAGATATAATAACCTAACATAGCGGAACCGTAGAGGCCACCTAGTTTCTTGTTTTGCTCTGATGTGTCCGTGTGATCTCCATTTTGTTGAACAGACGAAGACACGTCCACTAATGAAGACGTTAGTTGGTGTGTAGATTCTCCAAGGTCACCGATTACTTGGAACAATGGAGTCAGATTCTCAATTTTTGTATTAATGTCTGCTAGTGAATCATTACTGTTTTTAATTAGGTTTCCTGTTTCATCCAAGATGCCGTCAAGTTGTTTCGGAAGCGCTCCTACTGTCTTGTCGACGTCCTGTAGAATATTTCCAACTTGTTGTAATACCTTAGCGAAATAGATAGCTAAAATGACGAAGGCGATACCGATAAGTATGACGCCAATTCCAACGAGATCCATTCTCAACCCTCATTTCCTTTTACGTATTTTTTATACTCTCCTTGCCGCGTTGCCATGATTCGTAAACTTGGGCACCAAACTCTCCATATTGGATGGCTTGGACAAACTTTTCTGTCCCCGGAAGAGAACCATCCTCTTCAAACTGCCTTGTCCGCTTGTTTACTTCTTCACTCAAGTACTGGCTTGATCGTCCGATATTTTCTATAGTAGAAAATAAAGGTGTCGTTGCAGCAAGTTTCACTTGAACATCTGTCGCCAGTTGTTCAGTCTCATTTAAGGTTCCATATAACTGCTCAATGCTTTTATCGAGCTCTGCCTCTACCCCTTTTACTGTTCCCATAACTGTTAGCAATAAGTTCGAAGACTTCGTCAGCAACAATGAAAGGTAGATGGCGACAATCAATACTGAGATTGCGATGAATAATAAACCAATGTACGCCATACACACATCCTCCTCTCCAACATACTTAATACATCTTATCATTCTATACCACTCTCAGTTTTTCTAAAACATTAATCATCGGAAGTTCTTTAACTTGGGCTAAGGATGTCATTTATTCTGCATAATACCTTTCATTAACGTACTCTTTCTCGGGATATAAAAAAAGCCCATGTTCTCGATTACATACAAAGAACGCAGACTTTTACCTATGCTTCATTTCGGGATGTCTCTTAAGAGATATTAAGGATTAATCCAATATTACATCTTTGCCTGCTTCTTTTAACTCTTGTAATGAAGAAAGCATATGATTTATCTCTTCGTCGGAATGTCTTTCCCATGACTTTAATTCGGCTACTATTTTCAAAGGCGATTTAGACCTATAAGAACGTGTTGGATTTCCAGGAAATCGTTTGTCAGTTAAGTTTGGATCGTTTTCAAAATCAGCTAATGGTTCCACTATATAAATTCTTTCTTTTGATTTAGATCTTGCTAATTCAGCGCCCCATTTAGCCGCTTCTAATGTTGCAGTAAAATATATGTAATTGGACTTTTTATCTTGATAATTTGAAAGAAATTGTGGTTCTAATAAATCTCCAACTTTGAGTTCTGCTTTAGTTCCATGAAAGAAAGGACCACTATCTAAGACATCTCTTTTATCATTCATCCTGATACCCCCTATATATGTTAATTACATTCAAGTGATTTATTCACTCACCCGATCTATCTATTCATTCTAACAGACCGGATAAGAGCATGAAATGACATGATGTATCTTTAGGTTACTGTTGGGATGTTTCTCAGTTAAAACTTACATATAATCCGTATGCACACAGACTCCTAAAATTTCTGCTAGGAAATCCCTGCCTTATGCGAATTGCTTCCTTTACATGATCCCCAGAACAAAAAAATTCTATGCCCCATATAAGGGAGCATAGAATTCTTTATTAATGCTCATGTCGTCCTACACAACGCTCACATTCGTACATTACAGACTCTTGCTTTTCCTTGAACTGGTTCCCACATTCCGTACAAACTTTCTCCACCATTTGTCTTTTCTGCTCTGTGTTCTTTTTCATCGTTCATTCCCCCATTCGGTTTTTTGTGATCCGCTGTACTGATACAGCAACTTTTCTTACTACTAATATATAACAGCATCGTCAGACTTGTCACTCTTTTTAGACGAGATGTGTTATTTTGCGATAGAATCCAAAAGAGCACGACGAATGAAGGGATTACAAAAAATGAAATTAAAAATGGTATGTCAATATCGTGACATACCATTTTTTGCTTCTTTACATCATCAGTCCATACACTATTACAGCCGCGATGATGACAAGAGTTATAACAAACACCGTCCATTGCATATTGTCTGGCTTTTCTGGTCTGCTATCCCATTTCTGCATGAATAAACGCTTCCTTTCTGGCTTGTTAGTTCCTTGTTCATTAGTTTTCCCTTCTGTTTGCAAATTAAACACTACATAGTTGTGTACGGTCTGAAAAGAATTCTGAATAAATAATGCAAGAAACTATTTTTTTAACGCTATTGTAGGATATGGATATATTCTCTTACTATATAAATTAAACAAAAATTGATCTATCCAACTTATTGAAAGTTCTTGCCAATCAAGTAATCGCTTACATTTCCAGATTGTTCAAAATAAAGTCACTATTCTCAAAGTAAATGCGCAATTTAGAACTTTCATATGTTCATTCAGTTTTTTTCATGTTATTATGAGTAAACGTTGATTCAATAACGGAGGTTAAATGATAAGTTATGAAGGTGAAAAAAATGGAAACTCCAAGTGTTCAAGTAGAAGATATCTTAATCGCTAATCAGCTACTGAAAGATGTCGTAGCTCATACGCCTTTACAGAAAAATGATCGTCTATCGGAAAAGTATGATTGTCATGTGTATATTAAACGGGAAGATTTGCAACATGTCCGTTCCTTTAAATTACGCGGTGCTTATTATAAGATGAAACGCATCGAAACAGAAGCACGTAAAAAAGGAATTGTCTGTGCGAGTGCAGGAAACCATGCACAAGGCGTAGCGTTCGCATGTGCAAAACTCGACATTGATGGCAAGATCTTCATGCCGCAAACTACTCCTAAACAAAAGATCAATATGGTGAAAATGTTCGGACGCGATCGCATTGAAATTATTTTAGTCGGAGATACCTTCGATGATTGTTTCGAAAGCGCGGTCGAATTGATGGAAAAAGAAAAGCGTATTTTCATTCATCCATTTAATGACAAGGATATCATTGCAGGCCAAGGATCAGTAGCTGTTGAGATCATGAATGATATCGAAGAACCAATTGATTACGTATTTGCAAGTATCGGTGGCGGTGGACTGATGTCAGGAATTAGCACATACATCAAAAACTTGTCTCCGCATACGAAGATGATCGGTGCAGAGCCAGCAGGTGCAGCTAGCATGAAGGCTTCTATCGACGCGCAAAAGATCGTACCGTTAGCAACGATTGATAAATTCGTCGATGGTGCAGCTGTCAAATGCGTAGGCAATCTGAATTACGACATTTGCAATAACTATCTTGAAAATATCGTCAGTGTCCCTGAAGGTAAAGTTTGTACGGCAATTCTTGATCTATACAATGAACATGCGATCATCGCAGAGCCAGCAGGTGCCCTTCCCATTGCAGCACTCGATTTCTATAAAAATGAAATCAAAGGCAAGTGCGTCGTCTGTGTGATCAGCGGTGGAAACAACGATATCGGTAGAATGCAGGAAATTAAAGAGAAATCGATGATTTACGAAGGTTTGCTGTACTATTTCCTCGTCGATTTCCCACAACGCGCAGGTGCACTACGCCAGTTTCTTGATGGTGTACTTGGACCAGATGACGATATTACCATGTTCGAGTATACGAAGAAGAACAATAAAGAGAGCGGTCCAGGGCTTGTCGGAATTGAAATTAAACACAAAGAAGACTACAACGGCCTGATTGCCCGCATGGAAAAGAACGGCTTCCCTTACAAAGAAGTGAACAAAGATAGTTCGTTATTTGGATTGTTGATTTAATAAAATACTGCCGCAACAGTCATTACGACTTGTTGTGGCAGTTTTTGTGTTAGCAAATAGTGAATAGGATAGACGTGTTGCACTTTGGACTCCACGCCTTACTAAACACCCCATCAAAACCGCACATCACTCCCCCTTACCCATTCCACTCCCATGTATACATAACGATTGTGAAGGTTTCTTAAATAAAAAAACTGGGTAATTAACTACTAAAACTCACATAAATTGCACATGCTATCTGTACATAAGAAGAACACTTTTTATGAAAACTGCAGAATAGGCGGTGACTCCGAAATGGGACCCAAACATAGTAAATTCAGTATATCCATACTCTTCATAGTTCCCCTGCTCATATTAGCTAGTCTTACGATACCTTACTTCACAACGATTCAAGACGGCACGGATATCTACCTTCAATCAGAAACCATTACCGAGCAAGATGCTAATGAAAATTATGTCATGCTTCGCTACGACATCGAAAAAGTACCAAAGGAGCGCATGACTCCTAGTTTAGTGACCACATTAAAAAAACCAGATGAACTCGGTCAGACACGAGTATTTGGCGTATTGGAACAAAAAGACGGTGTCGCTGAATTGGTTTCATTAAGCGATAAAAAACCTGCTAAAGGTGTCTATTTAATGGGCTGGCTGGCGCAGACGACCGATCGAGAGTATCGCCAGAACGATCATTATATTGTGAATTTCGGTCTAGACCGCGTCTATATCCCCGATTTCGGCCATCGGGTTGTGGCAGAGAGTGTACAAAATCGCACGATGACAGCACATTTCAAAGTACTTGACGGCAATAGCATTTTACGCGAATTCCAAACCAATTAAAAGAAGCAAAAAGGAAGAGTACCGTTCTCCCTTTTTGCTTCCTTTAATTATAAACCCAGTGAGATATATTTAACTTCTAGATATTCATCCATACCTTGATGTCCACCTTCACGTCCAAGACCACTTTGTTTAAAACCGCCAAACGGTGCTTGTGGCGCAGATGGCAAGCCGTCATTCAAGCCCACAATACCATATTCCAACACTTCACACATCTGAATTCCCTGTGTGATATTCTCCGTAAAGACGTATGCTGCAAGTCCAAAAACTGTATCATTCGCACGCTCGATGACTTCCTCTTGTGTCTCAAACGTTGCAATCGGCAAGACTGGACCAAATGTTTCTTCTTCCATGCAAAGCATATCGTCAGTTACATCTTTCAAAACAGTGGGTTGGTAAAATAGACCTTTGATATGTTCACCACCGGTAACGACTGTTGCCCCTTTGGATTTCGCGTCTTGCACATGTTCGTCCACTTTATCGATCGCATCCTGGTCAATTAACGGACCTATTACGACACCTTCTTCTTTACCGTCGCCGACTTTCAATTTCTCCGTTTCTTCTGCAATGCGCTTTGTGAATTCTTCAGCAATCGATGAATGAACATAAATGCGGTTCGCACAGACGCAAGTTTGTCCTGCATTGCGGAATTTCGCCGCCATGACACCGTCTACTGCTTTATCAAGATCTGCATCCGCCATAATAATTGCGGGTGCTTGTCCACCGAGTTCCAATGAAATCTTCTTCATCGTATCGGATGCACCTTTCATCAACGTTTTACCAATTTCAGTAGATCCTGTAAACGTCAGCTTGCGCACACGACCGTCTTCTTGCCATGCTTCTGCTATTTCACTCGCACTGCCCGTTACGATGTTCAGCACACCGTCTGGAATACCTGCTTCTTGTGCTAGCTCTATTAAACGAATCGCAGTTAGCGGGGTTTGAGAAGCCGGTTTCATTACGACTGTACAGCCAGCTGCAAGAGCAGGACCCACTTTACGCGCAATCATTGCGGCTGGAAAGTTCCATGGCGTAATGGATGCAATGACGCCGACTGGTTGCTTTTGCACGAATAAACGCTTATTGGATTGCGTAGCGGGAATCGTCTCACCGTAAATCCGCTTACCTTCTTCTGCATACCAGCTGATGTATCCGTTTGAATAACGCATTTCGCCAAGCGCTTCTGCTAACGGCTTGCCTTGCTCAGTCGTCATAATTTCGGCTACACTTTGTTCATGTTTCTCAATCAACGCATGCCATTTCATTAAATACGCACTGCGCTCATATGCAGACAACGCTGCCCAGTCTGAAAATGCCGCAGAAGCCGCATCTACAGCTTGCATCGCTTCCGCTTTTCCACCTTTAGGTACAGCACCGATTGTCTCACCAGTTGAAGGATTCACTACTTCGATTTGCGGTAGATCCGCACCAAGTCGCTTGCCGTTAATGATCATTTCGGTCGTTTCCATGGTTAACCTCTCCTTTATTTAGCGTCATTGACACGTTCTACAGGAATATCTGCCACTATATCATTTAATACCCAACTAGCGAGAATTAAACCTGCCACTGATGGACAAAATGCGTTAGAAGCTGGAGGCATTTGTGCTTTTCGAATCGACGCATCGGCATTTCCAACCGTTTCAAGGACATCTTCGCGCACAATAATCGGGCTTTCGTCGGAGAATACAACAGGCACACCTTTAGGAATACCTAGCTTGCGCAAACGAAGACGTATCACTTTCGCTAATGGATCCGTATGGGTTTTCGAAATATCGGCAATTCGGAAACGTGTCGGATCGGTTTTATTGGCAGCCCCCATGCTCGAAATTACTTTAATTCCGCGCTCGACACATTGCTGGATCAAATGAATTTTATAGCTGATCGTATCCGATGCGTCGATTACATAATCCGGCTCGTACGAGAAGAATTCTTCAGACGTTTCTTCTGTGTAGAACATATGTAGATCGATCACTTCACACTCCGCGTTAATATCCGCAATCCGTTCTTTCATAACAGCGGATTTCGAACGCCCTACCGTCGATAAATAAGCGACCAGTTGGCGGTTGATATTGGTGACATCAATAGTGTCTTTATCGACCAAGATAATACGTCCAACTCCAGTCCGCGCGCACGCTTCAGCTGCGAATGAACCAACTCCGCCGACACCTAAAATTGCAACAGTCTTTCCTTTCATTCTCTCTACGCCTTCTTTACCTATAGATAATTCATTTCTTGAGAATTGATGTAACATCTCGATCGCATCCTTTATCATAAATTGTCTTCACTTTATACTAAAGCAGTCACCTGCTATTACGCAACTACCTACATTTTAGACAGTAAAAAACCTTCTTGCTTATGCAAGAAGGTGAATAGTTGTTAGAAAGTGAAATCCCGACTGTGCCGTCTTTGAATATCGCTTTGAACCCGCTAATAGCAGGTGGGTGTCCTGTATAACCCTTTTGAGGTCCCGATTAAAGGCATGTCATCCAAGCTATAACGTTGAACTCCCGACGATAAGATGTTGGGTCAAAACTAATTTACAAATGACGAACACTTCAGGATTTCTACTAACCTCATCTTATCACACGCTTTTTTATAATTCAATCAATTTGAATAAAGTCTTTAAAAAATAGTTATTTACTCACTTTTTTACGGCTTCAGCGACCACTTTAATCCCAAGTTCTTTCAACTGGGCATCATCCACCGTACTTGGTGCTTCTGTCAATAGATCACTCGCACTAGCTGTTTTAGGGAACGCAATCGTGTCACGTAAGTTTGTAGATCCAGCAAGCAACATCACGATACGATCTAGACCGAACGCAATTCCCCCGTGTGGAGGTGTACCGTATTCAAACGCATCCAACAAGAATCCAAATTGCTCGCGCGCTTGCTCATCCGTAAAGCCAAGTGCTTTGAACATCGCTTCTTGCACATCACGTTGGTAAATACGCAATGACCCGCCACCTAGCTCATATCCGTTCAACACTAAGTCATAAGCTTGTGCCTTCACAGTTTCCGGGCTAGTTTTCAATTCTTCCACGTCAGCCGGCATTGTGAATGGGTGATGCGCTGCGTAGTAACGGCCATCTTCCTCGTCGTATTCAAATAACGGCCAATCCGTTACCCATAGGAAGTTATACTGAGACTGGTCAATCAGGTCTAATTCTTTTCCAAGTTTTAGACGTAATGCACCGAGTGAATCGGCTACAACGGATTTTTTATCTGCTCCGAATAAGAATAAATCTCCAGGTTCTCCGTCGCCAGCTGCTTTAAGTGCTTCGCCGATTTCTCCGTCGAAGAATTTCGCAATCGGACCATTGAAGCCGTCTTCCGTCACTTTCAGCCATGCCATTCCTTTCGCGCCATACACTTTTGCAAACTCGCCAAGTGCATCAATATCTTTACGTGAATACTTATCTGCCGCACCTTTAACGTTGATCAACTTCACCTGTCCGCCCGCTTCAACTGCGCCAGCGAATACTTTGAATGAAGAGTCTTTGACGATTTCCGATACATCCGTCAATTCCATTCCGAAACGAGTGTCTGGCTTATCTGAACCGAAACGCCCCATTGCTTCATCATATGGAATACGTTTAAACGGAGTTTCAACATCCACTTGTTTAACATCTTTCATTACTTTCTTGATCAAGCGTTCGTTAAGTTCCAAAATTTCTTCGATTGACATAAAACTCATTTCCATATCAATTTGCGTGAATTCCGGTTGACGGTCAGCACGTAAATCTTCATCACGGAAACAACGAGCGATTTGGTAGTAACGGTCGAATCCAGATACCATCAATAATTGCTTAAACAACTGTGGTGACTGTGGCAAAGCGTAGAATTCACCTTCGTGAACACGGCTTGGCACTAAATAGTCACGTGCGCCTTCAGGCGTCGATTTCGTTAGAATCGGTGTTTCTACTTCCATGAATCCTTCGTCATCCAAGAAGTTACGTACGGTTTTTGTAATGTCTGAACGCATTTTAAACACTTTTGCAAGCTCAGGGCGACGCAAGTCTAAGTAGCGATACTTCAGTCGTGTTTCTTCGCCTACATCCGTTTCGTCTTCGATTGTAAATGGCGGATTTTTCGCTTCGTTAATGACTTTCACTTCTACCACTTGTACTTCAATTGCACCCGTTGCAATGTTTTTGTTCTTTGTACGCTCTTCACGTTCGATGACGAGACCTGTTACTTCGATGACGTATTCGTTACGCAATGTTTCAGCGATTTCGAGTGCTTCTTTTGAGATGTCCGGGTTGAAGACCGTTTGGACGATGCCTGCACGGTCGCGGACGTCGATGAAGATGAGCCCGCCTAGGTCACGGCGCTTCTGCACCCAGCCTTTGAGCGTGACTTCTTCTCCGATTTGTAGTTCCGATAAGTTCCCACAATAATGTGTGCGTTGCATAGTGACTACACTACCCTTCTGATGTATGAGTTTGTTTTTTGTTTTTATTTAATGTAAGAATAAGTAGAAAGTAAAATTAGTGTTGTGGTTGGGGATTTCCGTTCCGAGCGGACGCTTTCCTGCGGGCATGGCTTGAGCCTCCTCGTCCGCTTCGCTACCTGCGGGGTCTCAAGGCTCATGCTATTCCCGCGGGAGTCGCCGCTCTGCACTCCAATCCCAAATTAGAACAATGAAATACGTTGTAACTGTACTTGAATTTGATTTTGTAATTGTATTATAAAAAAGTACAAGAACAGTAAAAGAATTCGCTTATTGACTTTAGTAACATTTTCTACTACCTAAAGTCTTTTTGCAGGATTGGAGCGTAAGAGGGGCGACTCCCGGAGGATCAGCCCGACAGGTGAGACAACCAAAGGAAGCGTAGCGACCTGGTTGGCTCACCGCGGGCCCTCGGGAAAGCGTCCCCTCTGGAGCGCAAATCCCACACCCTATCTATGCACTTACTTCTTCAATTCCCCAATCAATTCTTCAACCGTAACTTTTTTCTGATCGCCGTCCGCCATGTTTTTCAGCTGGACGACGTGTTCGTTCACTTCGTCTTCGCCTATGACGATGACGTGGTTTGCTTTCAAGCGGTCAGCGGATTTCATTTGGGCCTTCATCTTGCGGCCCATGTAATCCATCTCGCTGCGTAAACCGTTCTCGCGTAGATTGCCGAGAATCTCGAAGCCTTTTTCTCGTGCTGCGTCGCCAAGAGTTACGATGTAGACATCGAGTGAAGGTTCGTCTGTAAAGGACTTTTCTTCCGCTTCCAGTGCGAGTAAAAGCCGCTCGATGCTGAGAGCGAAGCCGATACCTGGTGCTGCCGGGCCACCGATTTCTTCAGCAAGTCCATTGTAACGTCCGCCCCCACAAAGTGTGGTGATTGCACCGAAGCCTTTAGACGTACTCATGATTTCGAAAGCGGTGTGGTTATAGTAATCCAGTCCACGCACAAGATTCGGATCGTATTCGTACTCGATACCTGCAATATCCAAGTAATTCTTTACTTTCTCAAAGTACGCGCTTGACTCTTCATTGAGATAATCAGCAAGTGAAGGTGCTGTTTTCATCAATGGGTGTTCTCTATCCACTTTACAATCCAGAATTCGCAATGGATTCTTCTCGAGACGGTTTTGGCAGTCCGAACAGAATTCCCCAATATTTGGGCTGAAGTGTGCAATCAACGCTTCGCGGTGTGCATCGCGTGATTCTTTGTCGCCAAGTGAATTCAATACGAGTTTGATATCAGAAAGACCCGTTTTCTTATAAATGTTCATTGCCAACTCGATTACCTCTGCATCAATGGCTGGATCATCACTGCCGATTGCCTCTACGCCGAACTGGACGAATTGACGGTAACGGCCAGCTTGTTGACGCTCATAGCGGAACATCGGACCCGTGTAGTATAGCTTCACAGGCTGATCAGCGTAGCCAAACATTTTGTGTTCGACGAATGAACGCACAACAGGCGCTGTGCCTTCCGGGCGCAATGTCATTGAGCGATCTCCTCGATCGGTGAATGTGTACATTTCTTTTTGCACGATATCTGTCGTGTCGCCGACCGTGCGCTGAAATAATTCCGTTTGTTCGAAAATTGGTGTGCGGATTTCCTTGTAGTTGTAGACATCACAAATCGAACGAGCAATCTTTTCAACGCGCTGCCACTTCCAGGAAACGTCAGGAAGAATATCCTGTGTACCGCGGGGAACTTTAAAATTCATTAGTAAAACTCCTTTCGATGATCTGATAATGGGTGAACATTCCGAGAACACAAAAAAGCTCCCATCCCTAATAAAACAGGGACGAGAGCTTGTAGCTTCCGCGGTTCCACCCAAATTGACACACAAGTGCCCACTCGAATCCGGATAACGGCCGGTTCCGTCCACGCCTACTAATTTCAGCATGAATCCTCCGTGGTGTTGTTCGCTTTACGGTTCTGTCAGGGAATTTCAGCCAAGTTCCCCGTTCTCTTTCCAGCCTATAGTAAAGGTATTTTCCACATCATTGGTGTATGAATTAATTCGATTACTATCTATGTTAGTCGTAACCACTACTACTGTCAACTTCTTTGGCGAATTATATATATTGGTTGGAATTGGAAAGTACTCATACAAAACCTATATCCGCTCTATAGATATCCATAAGCGCTCTATGAAACGTCCCGAACGCTCTATCGCACCTGTTATCCGCTCATACATCCGCGTTCCGTGCTCAATCAAGCCCCGCAACTGCTCATACACTCTACTCTCACTTACCTAGACTCAATCATCAGCGTCACGGGACCATCATTCGTCAACTGCACGTCCATCATCGCACCAAACTGTCCTGTTTCAACGTGAAGTCCGAGACCGCGCAACTGTTCATTGAAGTATTCCCACAAAGGTTCTGCTACATCGGTTTTCGCCGCCTCAATAAAGCTTGGACGACGCCCTTTTTGAACGTTGCCATACAAAGTAAACTGGGAAACAGACAGAACCGCGCCATCTACTTCTGTGATTGAACGATTCAATTTCCCTTCGTCGTCTTCATAGATCCGCAAGCCGACGATTTTATTGGCAAGATAGTTGGCATCTTGTTCGGTATCGTCATGCGTGATGCCGACGAGCAACACATAGCCAGTTGAAATCGAGCCTGTAATGTCCCCACCAACTGTTACGGAAGCGTCTTTCGCACGCTGTAATAAAACTCGCATGTTCACACCTCCTATTTAGTTCATGACCCGTTCTACGGAATAAACGTCTTTGATTTGTTTAATCTTATCCACGGTGCGTTGCAAATGCGCGATGTTTTGGATCTTAATCGACATATGGATATGCGCGATATCATCCTTATCCGCTTTGCCACTCACTGCGATAATTGGCGTATTCATATCGGCGACGACCATCATCACTTCGTTGAGCAAACCTTGTCTATCGAATGCGGAAATTTCAATATCCACTTGGAATTCTTTGCGAACTTGATCGTCTGGCAATGCCCATTGGACCTCTATGATACGTTCTTGCTGTCCTTGCTCAGACAATACGTTCGGACAATCGGTACGGTGCACGGAAACGCCACGGCCACGTGTAATGAAACCGACGATTTCATCGCCTGGTACCGGGTTACAGCACTTCGAAATACGGATCAGCATATTGTCGATGTCTTTGACGATTACGCCGGATTCCGTCTGTTTCTCTGGTTTTGGCGTTTGAATGTCCGAGACGATTTTATCAATCGTTTCTTTTTGCACGCGTTCCTTGCGCATTCGCTCAGCTAGGCGATTGACTACTTGTTGCGCGGTAATGCCACCGGATCCGACTGCAGCATATAGATCTTCTTCAGAAGTAAAACTGAATTTATCAATGGTACGCTGCATATTTTCTTTACTTAACGCTTCTTTTATATCATACTCTTCATCTTTCAGTTCCTTCTGAATCATCTCGCTACCTTTGTCGATGTTCTCATCACGCAATTGCTTCTTAAAATATTGGCGAATTTTATTTTTCGCTTGCGATGTATGGGCCAATTTCAACCAGTCACGACTTGGACCAAACGACTGTTTAGAAGTCAGAATCTCTACAATATCACCTGTCGACAATGATGAATCGAGCGGTACGATTTTACCATTCACTTTCGCCCCGGTCGTCCGGTTTCCAATTTCGGAGTGCACGCGATAGGCAAAGTCAATCGGAACCGACCCTTGTGGCAATTCGACAACATCCCCGTCCGGTGTAAATACATACACCATGTCCGAAAATAAGTCGAACTTCAGTGACTCCATAAATTCTTGAGCATTGGACGATTCATTTTGAATTTCTAGAATTTCACGGAACCACGTCAATTTCGAATCAATATCACTCGCCAGTTTCGCGACTTGTTTACCTTCTTTATATGCCCAGTGCGCTGCCACACCAAATTCTGAAATCCGGTGCATCTCTTCTGTCCGAATTTGTACTTCGAGTGGATCTCCTGCAGGTCCGACAACTGTTGTATGGATGGATTGATACAAATTTTGCTTTGGCATGGCGATATAGTCCTTGAATCTTCCCGGCATTGGCTTCCATAGTGTATGGATGATTCCAAGCGCCGCATAGCAGTCTTTAATGCTTTTCACGACAATACGTACCGCCAGTAGATCATAAATTTCATTGAATTCTTTCTTCTGGATAACCATCTTTTGATAAATAGAATACAAATGCTTCGGTCTGCCATGAATTTCTGCGGCGATACCCATTTCGTCCAGTTCGACGCGCATCTGATTCATGACGTCTTTCAAATACTGTTCGCGTTCCGTCCGCTTTTGCTTCATCAGATTCACGATACGATAATATTGTTGCGGATTGGAATAGCGCAACGCAATATCTTCGAGTTCCCATTTGATCGTGGAAATTCCGAGGCGATGTGCAAGTGGTGAGAAGATCTCCAATGTTTCTTCCGACACTCGACGTTGTTTCGCTGCCGGAACATGCTTCAATGTCCGCATATTATGCAGACGGTCCGCAAGTTTAATCAAAATGACACGGATATCCTGTGCCATCGCGATAAACATTTTGCGATGATTTTCCGCTTGTTTTTCTTCATTGGACTTAAATTTTAACTTATCGAGCTTCGTTACACCGTCAACAAGCATCGCGACTTCATCACCGAATTCACGAATAATGTCTTCGCGGCTTATTTCGGTATCCTCTACCACATCATGCAAGAAGCCCGCTGCGACCGTTTCCGGATCCATTTGAAGACCCGCTAAAATTCCCGCGACTTGAATCGGATGGTTGATATACGGTTCACCTGAAGTCCTAAACTGTCCTTCATGTGACTTTTCAGCCATTTCATATGCCCGTCTAATGAAGTCGACGTGTTCTTCGTTCATATATTTGGCGACCAGGTCGTATATGTCTTGCTCTGTCAGGTCTTGATTTTTCGCCATCGACTTACCCCTTTCATCCTATTCCGTAAATATTTAGAAAATATTTTTTAGTAGTATATGTATATTATCACCTATATGTAAAGCGAATCAAACCCAGTGCCTATATTTATATAACAAGAATCCTCCGCATTAAGCGAAGGATTCCCCTATCAGTACGTAATTAACGCCTTGATGTTTTCATTCGTCAATTTTTTTCGGCCGTTCAAGTACGATAGTTCGATCAAGAATGCACAGCCTGCTACTACACCGCCAAGTTTCTCAATCAATTCGACTGTTGCACCGACCGTACCGCCAGTTGCAAGTAAATCGTCGACAATAAGCACACGTTGACCTGGTTTGATAGCATCTTTGTGAATCGTTAACTCATCTTGTCCATACTCTAAGTCATAAAAGACGGAGATGGTTTCACGTGGTAATTTGCCAGGCTTACGAACCGGTGCAAAACCGATTTCAAGCGCATAGGCAACAGGACAACCGATGATGAAACCGCGTGCTTCTGGTCCCACGATGATATCTACGTCCAATCCCTTCGCATACTCGACAATTTGGTCTGTCGCATACTTATATGCTTCTCCGTTATCCATGATCGTCGTGATGTCTTTAAAGCTCACACCCGGTTTCGGATAATCGTCTACAGTCGTTACAAACTTTTTTAAGTCCACAATTTTTCCTCCTCAACAGCTTTCGTCTCACGCAAAGAGTCAAATACATTCTTTAAGTCCTGATATGGAGCATAAAGCAATAACTCTTCTAGTTTGATCTGCTGTTGGCGTTTTTTATAAGATGGCGCTTCTGCCAAATCTCGTTTGCCGGCAGAAGTAAGCATCGTCACCTTACCATTCTCTAGTGTAACAAATTCTAGTTCATAAAACACTTTTGTCATAAACTTTATCACATCTTTTTTCCAACCTTTATGTTTGGAAAGCATATCGATTTGATTGTATATATCAAATGTCTCACGTTTCTTCAAAAAGCTGTAATACCAACCAAATTGTTGGCGATCTGGTATTTTTTCGAAGTACATCGAATCATGCACATGCAGATGAAGATACACTCGGTCAGCAAGCGTTGCGCCCATCACTTGCTTCAACTGTTCTTCTGCCTGAGGCATATCGAGCAATACGATAGCAGAAGATGGATGAAGGGTATCGCGTCCAACTAAAGCAATCGAAATGTCTTTAAAGAACGGAGTAAAATGTTGGATGGCTTCTTCACTGAACGCAATAAATTGGGCTTGATCCGGAATCATCGGTAACCATCTAGCAGGCTCTCGGATTCCACGGTAATCGAATAACTGCCACTCGTCACACTTCACATCTTCGACAAGTAGCTGTGCTTTCTTATTACCGTTCCATTCATTAATCTGTAAATCACCTGTCAAACTCAGCTTACTTTGCGGTGCCATTTCGTCAGCCAGTGCCCCCGCACCGAAATATATTGCATCTAGCCGCTCATTACGATCGCCCATTTCAAGCTTTAAATGATCTTTCGCTGAACCGATTTTACGGACAGAGATCGTGTCAAGCTGTTCCAATAAGAAAACAGGTTTCGGGAATCCCATTCCGAACGGCCGGATTTTCTCGAGCGCTTCGATAGAGGCAATATCTATTTCATCCAATGCTAGTGGTACATCGATGGATAAAATAGGTTGTAAATCCTCTTTCCTCAATACTTCTTTCGCCTGCTCATTTAAATTCGAACGCAATAATTCGACGTCTTCTATTTTCAATGACAAGCCAGCAGCCATCGCGTGACCTCCGAAGTGTGGCAAAACCGATGCATTTTTCGAAAGTTCCTTATACAAATCAAAGCCCTCAATACTGCGAGCGGAACCTTTCGCCATTCCCGTTTCACGATCGAGCGACAAAATGATCGAAGGACGGTAGTATTTCTCCGTCAGTCTCGATGACACGATGCCCACGACACCTGGATTCCAGCCTTCACCTTCTATGACTAGCACGTGAGGCACATGATCGCCATAACGAACTTCCACTTGCTCTTGCGCTTCCTTTGCAATTTCTTTCACTAATTGTTGCCGTTCTTTATTCAAATCATTCAATTCTTCCGCAATTCCCAATGCTTGCTGCTCATCTTCCGCCTTTAATAAATCAACCGCTGGATCAGCATCACCAAGTCTGCCCGGTGCATTTAGGCGGGGACCGATCGTAAAACCGATCGTTTCTTCCGATAAAGCATTCTGCTCATGACCGCTCACTTGCATCAACGCCTTAATGCCAGGACGTTGTGTTCGGCGTAATCTGCGGATTCCTTCTTTCACCATATACCGATTTTCATCTTCTAACGGTACCAAGTCCGCGATCGTACCGATAGCTACGAATTCCAACAAGTCTAGCGGTGGCTCTCCTAGTAAGGCAGAAGCTAGTTTGAACGCCACACCTACACCCGCGAGTTCCCCGAATGGATAATTGCCTTCCGGATGACGCGGGTGAATAACCGCATCCGCATCAGGTAGGACATCGCCCATTTCATGGTGGTCCGTCACGATAATCGTCATTCCAAGCGACTTCGCGAATGCAACTTGCTCAATGCCTGAAATTCCGTTATCTACTGTGATCAGAACTTCTGTGCCTTCTGTATGTAGTTGTGCAAAGAAGTCGCTGTTTGGTCCGTAACCGTGTTCAAAACGGTTCGGGATGGCAAAGTTCACTTTTGCACCGAGACGTTCGAGCGCTGTCATGAGCACCGTGACGCTTGTTACGCCGTCCGCGTCATAATCTCCAAATATTGTAAGTTGCTGTTGTGTATCGATAGCATGCTGGATGCGATCGACGGCTTTTTGCATGTCATGTAATAAATAAGGATCATGCAAGTTGGACTCGTCCATATACAAGTACGCGTTTGCTTGTTCGCTTGTGGTAATTCCGCGTGCGACAAGTATTTTCGTCAGCATCGTAGAAAGCTTCAAGTCCTTTGCTAGCAGCTTGACGAGTTCTTCATCTGGCCGATCGATTTGCCATCTTTTTTTTGATTGTATCAATGCTTTCACATCCTCTGTTCTTATTATAGCTAATGTGGGTGGAGACTAAAAGGAAACGGGATGGAAAGATGGGGAGTAAGAACAGGATAGCATCGTTTTCCTCCTATAAGATCTGCAGAGGTAGTGATATAAAGAGTGAGAGATAGCAGTTAGCGTCATAGGCATAGTAGGCTGTTGCTCGAGTGGGCTTGGATTTGCGAATTTGAGAGTGCTGTAGTTGTACTTGCGCTACTGAGTGGTCATGATGTAGATTGTGGTTCTAGCAAAATAAGAAATTTTGTATATTACCCAACAGAGAAATCCTTATGGCAGAGCGACTACGCGGATGCCGGTCTTGCTCACTTTTTGTTGGGGACGTGGCTCGACTGATTATCTGGCACTAAAATTAGCGAGCGTTCACTTTCTAGACTCGCGCAGGCACGTGGGGGATTGCCTCCAGCCCTGAGCCAGCTGGCGATAGAGCTGCCAGTTGTCTCAGGGCCACGGCCTACCCCGCAGTTGTGCCTGCGCTACTGCGGGGTAATGATATAAGTTGCGGTTCTAACAGAAATAAAAACAGCGACATTGTGATACCTATCACTTATTTCTTGCGAGTGAAGTGTATGAACTGTCCTACACACAATCTAACGAAGGCGCCTGCTGTGGTAGGTGAAGCAAGGAGACAACCAGGCGCAATTCCTGTCTCGCTCCTTGCGAAAGCCATCCACCAGCGTCATAGTGGGGACAATGAACGCCCCGCCTCCATTGCCAGCAAAATCACAACCCAGCTCCGCTTATTACGCACTCCTAACAGAAACATAATCCAACAAGCACTTAAGCACTTAATCGATAAAAAACAACTACCAGCACTGCCCTACACACTTTCCAACGAAGGCCATCGCCCTGCCACTTCTTACTTCCCAACTAAAAGCACATTAAAAGAAACAACAGCAAAAAAGCCACAACAAGTCGCCAATCGCGACCTACTGCGGCAACACCTATTCAATACAACTCTCGCGGCGGAACAATCTCCGCCTCAACTAACGGTGGCTCCATCAACGCGTCGATTCGGTCCTCCATCTCCTGCATCTGCCTTCGCTGCGCAGTCAACTCCTTCTCCTTCAATTGCAACTGTTTCTCCAATTCCTTAACACGTCGTCCATTTCGGTAGGACTTATAAATAGCAAAGAAACCACTAATAATCACACCAAGCAACGCTGACCCAAGAATAATCAACACCAGCGGAATCATCTCCGTGCCAAAGAAATAATTAACTGGAACAGATTCTACATTAAAAACAGCAAATAATGCAATGAACACAGCAAATAACAAACCGACTAAAACCGTCCACTGAAATTTCATATTGATCGTTCCTCCATTCAAAAAAGCAGGATATACCGAAGTATACCCTGCTTTGAATATGGTTCAAACGTATTACACAACCGGTTCGTCTGAGCCCCATTGTTTTTTCTCTTTTTCTACTTTTATTCCACCATTCTTCAAAATTTGCTTTCTCTTTAAATCAAACCAAAGTTGTGCAGAGATGAAGATGGAAGAATACGTACCTGCAAGTAAACCGATCAATAATGCGATGGAGAACGGTCGAATCGATTCTGCACCAAGTGCCATTAATGCCACTACAACGAAGACTACTGTCAGAACTGTGTTTACTGAACGGCCAAGCGTCTGTCGCAATGATTTATTGACAATCGTTGCCAATTCTTTCTCTTCGCTAATATGCTTCGAGCGATTCAAGTTCTCACGTATTCTGTCAAAGGTGACGATCGTATCGTTAATGGAGTAACCGACAATCGTCAGTACCGCCGCAATGAATGTGATGTCTACTTCGAGTCGCAAGATACTAAAGACGGCAATCATGAAGAACGCGTCATGTAGTAAACCAATAATCGCCGCTAGACCCATGCGCCATTCAAAACGTAACGCTACATAGATGATGATCCCAAGAGCCGCAAATGCCAGTGCATAAATCGCATTACGCACGAGCTCTTTACCTACTTTATTGGAAACTGTTGAAACGTTCGGCTCTGAACCAAATGTTTCAGATAACTCTTTTTTGATCTTATTGACTTCTTCTTGTGTGAAGTCTTCTTTATATCGTGCAACCGCAATGTTCTTTGCATCGCCCGAAATGACGACGTCAGACGTTGGGTGGCCGATGTCTTCAAGAAGATTCGTTACTTCCGTCTCATCTAGCTGTTGTTCAGCAAGTATTTCCACACGTGTACCACCAGCAAAGTCGATCCCCAAGTTGAGCTTAAAGACACCGAGCATGATCGCACCGACAATTAATAGGATAATAGAGAGTGTATAGAAACGTTTTCTTGAATGAACGAAATCGAAACGGTCGAATTTGGTTGTGAGATCAAGTGTCTCATAGCCTTCATCTGCCGAATGAAGATGTTTTTTGTTCAATCCGAACCAGCCAACTTTATTGTCGAGGTATCCACTGTGAACGAGTAGTCCGAGCAATAGACGCGATCCCCAAACCGCTGTCAGGAAACTGACCAAGATACTAATGATGAGCATCGTTGCGAACCCTTTAACAGAGCTTGTCCCGAAAACGAACAATACGACTGCCGCAAGAATTGTCGTGACGTTCGCATCGAGTATTGCGGCGAACGAAGACTTCGCTCCGGCTGTGAAGGACGTTTTAACTGATCTTCCGACACGTAATTCTTCTTTGATCCGCTCATAGGTAATGATATTGGCATCGACTGCCATACCGACCCCAAGCATTAATGCTGCGATACCAGGGAGCGTCAACACCCCATTGATCAATGTAAACACTAGCAAAATCAAAAAGATATAAACAGACAAAGTGACAACTGCCACAATCCCTGGCAAACGGTAATAGAGTACCATAAAGATAAAGATTAAGCTGATACCGACAATTCCAGCAAATATCGTTTTATCCAACGCTTGTTCACCGAATTGCGCACCAACAGAAGTCGAGTAAATTTCCTCTAAATGAACAGGTAATGCACCTGCGTTCAAAATACCAGCCAAGTTTTTCGTCTCTTCAATAGTGAAGTTTCCTGAAATTTCGACATTTGAAGAGTTGATTGTGCTAGAAACATACGGAGCCGAAATAAATGCGGGTTCTGGTTTTGCAGCTTCTTCAGCAAAGGAGTTTTCACCTTCAATGAAGTCCATCCAAATAACTAGCACGTTGTTTGGCTTCA
This sequence comes from Sporosarcina sp. P7, assembly GCF_002743425.1. Taxonomy (NCBI): domain Bacteria; kingdom Bacillati; phylum Bacillota; class Bacilli; order Caryophanales; family Caryophanaceae; genus Sporosarcina; species Sporosarcina sp. P7. The sequence continues at coordinate 64,336 of NZ_PDZF01000007.1, forward strand.
TGGCCGCAATTTCAGATGTAACTTCTCCAAATTTATTTGGATCTTTCATTTCCAATGTAACAACAGGATTGTTATTTTCATCGAAATTGGCTTTTGCTTTACCTGCTTTCAAATCATTACCGTCTAGCATCAATTTGTCATCCGCATTACGGAAGGAAAGATTGGCTTGAGTGGATAATAATTCGCGGGCAGTTTTCTGATCTTCTACCCCAGCAAGCTGAACTCGGATTCGGTTGTTTGATTCGATTTGAATGCTTGGTTCATTTACACCGAGCACGTCAATACGATTCGTCAATGCACGGGCCGTATCGGCAACCGTCGACTCCGTAATCTTTTGTCCTTCTTTCAATGGTTCCACTTGGTAAAGAACTTCGAAACCACCCTGCAAGTCAAGACCAAGCTTGACATCTTTTAAAATCGGACTCGTCGTGGAAAATATCGTTGATGCCAAAATGACGATAAGCAGCAAAAACGCGACGATCCTTCCTCTGTTTTTCATATTTCCTTTTCCCCCTCATATACTAGAGCGGCATAGCACCTGTTATGTACTTTCTTCTCTCATTGTACAACATACCAATTATGAAACAGTAGGTTGTCCGTGTCAAATACTTCATGATAAGAATTGCAAATCAATCCATTTTTTTGGGCGAAAATAACACAGACCATTCTTCTTCACTCAATTCCAAAACGTCTTCACTGTTCCGTTGAGCCTCTGTTTGCGTATGGGTCATGAACTGTGCCGCAGTAATTGCCAAAACATCTGAAATCATTTCATACGAACGCATTGCAGAAACTTCTTTTTTCCGCCACTTCTTCTCCACTAAATATTTTAGTAAATCTTCTTCCGTAATCTCCGAGTAGCCATAAAACGTCAATTCTTGCTTTTTGCTTTCTAGTGCAGGGAGCAACTGTCTGTATAAATCTGTCAACTGTTGATCCAATGCCACTTCCCCCCTCGTGAATAGTTCCGGAATAAAGTTAATTATATCACATACACTTAACTATATTTGGGTTTTGCACAAGCATTCGTATTATATCCGAAAACGTGGCAAATCAGAAGGAGTGGTGTAGGGTGTCATCATTTATTCGGGGGACGATCTTTTTGATGGCGGCCGTGTTTTTATCAAAATTACTCGGCTTCGTCTATCGAATTCAATTTATGCGGGTTGCAGGAGAAGAAACCGTCGGGATCTATATGACCGCATATCCGGCGTTCGTCTTTTTCCTTTCCTTAGTACAGCTTGGCGTACCCATTGCGATTGCGAAGGTCATAGCGGAAATAAAAGCGCAAGGTGGTACGGTACAATTACGACAAGTTATGAGAACCGCCACATTTATCACCATTTTATCCGGTGCAGTCTTCATTCCCGCATGTATTCTGTTCATTCCTTTTCTAGCCGAGACTTTACTTGGTAACAGTGCGACTTCCACTGCGTTATATGTAGCCCTCGCCATCGTACCTATCGCTTCACTTGGTGGTTTAATCAGAGGATATTTCCAGGGGATTTCCCGTATTGAAGAAACTGCCTGGGCACAAGTCATCGAACAAATCTTCCGGATTTTATTGATCACATGGATGCTTCCGTACATTCTAGCTCCTAACGATCCGATGATGAATGCAGCGTATGCTATGGCGGTGACATTCCTCGCTGAAGTCGTATCGGTACTTTATCTTCTGTACAAATACCGTCAGCAGCAAAAGAAAGAACCGAAGCCACAAAAAAAAGAACCGCGTTATCCGATGGAGCCCATTCTTGAAGTGGCACTTCCATCGTCAGGCAGTCGTCTATTTGGGACGTTCACATGGTTCCTTGAGCCTATTATCTTTTTACGCGCTCTCTCTATGGCAGGCGTCGGAACAGTAGCCGCAACATCCTTGTACGGAGTAATTTCCGGGGTACTTATTCCGCTTTTATTGTTTCCCGCATTCATTCCGTATGCATTATCTGTCGTGCTCGTTCCAGCGGTCAGTGGCGCAGCCGCTTCTAGTAACGTCAAAAAGTTGCAAGAACGTATTCATTTAGCATTGCGTTTATCCGCCTTAACGGGCGCATTTGCGGCTACAGTTTTTTATATGCATGGGCAAGCACTTGCTGAAAAACTGTTCCACATTGTAGATGGCGGCAGCTATATGACATTGCTTGCACCGATCTTCTTCTTTTATTATATACAAAGTCCACTTTACTCGATTTTACAAGCGACGGGCGATGCGAAAGCCGGTATGATGAACTCGGTTTACGGGGGGATTGCAAAACTTGCGGTAATGTTCATCTTGGCATCGCAACCAGGACTTCAAGAAACTGGCGCAGTTCTCGCAATTGGTTTCGGTGTACTCGTTACATCTTTCCTGCATATTGCCACACTCCGTCAAAACAAATCGACTGCCACTGGATTTTCGATGTTCGCGATGACCTATATCGTATTCTTGCTAACCGTCATCATCCGCCCGATTTTCATTCCTGTCGGTTCGCATCATCTATTTATCGAATGCTCCATTACGTCGGGCATCCTGTTCGCTTTATTATTGCTGACAAGACAAATCAAAACACAGGACTTTGTCATGCTACGAAATTTAGTTAAACGCTATTAATCACGTTTCAATTGTACTCTTATTTGCCCTTGTTCATAGGAGCAATAGAAAATCCTACTCAAATCGGTGATATTTCTTGCATGCAACTCTTGCAACAGCCATTCTTCCGTCTTGCCGATCAACTCCAGGTGTTCGGGCTGAATTTCACCGTCGAGCACGATTCCGACAATCGGCAAGTCACCGTCTTTTGTGAATACAGATAAATTTCCGGAAGATTCGAGATACGCAAACGTTACATTGTGAATCGAACCGACTTGATTTTCGCGTAATTGTTGAAACAAGTCATCAAGATTATAACGTTGTTTACGCATCTCTTCTTCTTGAATTACCCCATGTCGAATAATCAGGGAAGGATCGCCATCGACTAGATCTCGAAACTTTTTACTTTTTAAAGAAATCATCGACGAAATATATTGAATGATCAGCAATAGAAGTATAGGCAGGACCCCTTTGATAATCGGTTTATCGGGAGATTCCACAATCATCGCAGCTACTTCCGCCATGATAATGAAGACGACGATATCGATAACGCCCAATTCACCGACTTCTCGTTTCCCCATAATACGCAATGTTACAAGAAGAAAAACATATAAAAATACCGTACGTAATCCGATGATGAGTAACTCGTGCACAGTCTATCTGCCTCCTTCACACTTAGTGTGCCGGCAGATCTTTTTTCTATACGTACACAAACAAAAAAGCGGCAATCTATGGATATACCACTAGATAACCGCTTTTACTTATGACGCTGTTACAACTCTGCCTACTGCTTGCTTGTCAAAACGCAAAACTGTAGTGTCAGATACACGCAAGAAAACAGAAGTCTCATCTACTGCATCCACAGTTCCGTGAATACCACCGATTGTCACTACTTCGTCTCCACGTTTTAAACTAGTTTGCATCTCTTTCGCTGCCTTTTGTCTCTTTTGAGCAGGACGAATGAGTAAAAACCACATAATAGCTACCATGATTACTAGTGTAAAAATACCACCGTATTGTTCCATCATTATACATTTTCCCCCTTCCTGATGCATCATTTTTTATTATACAAGATTTAAAAGTTTTTTGCATTCGGTTTGTTAAAGCCGTATTGCTCAAAAAACTCTTCACGGAAATCACCGAGGCGATCTTCACGTATAGCCTGGCGTACTTGCTCCATTAAATTCAGCAAAAAGTGCAAGTTATGGTAGGACGTTAAACGTATGCCAAATGTTTCACCCGCACGAATTAAATGACGAATATATGCCCGACTATAGTTTTTGCACGCATAACAATCACAGTTCGGATCAAGCGGACCAAAATCTCTTTCGTACTTTGCGTTTTTGACAACTACGCGACCTTCACTTGTCATCAACGTACCGTTACGTGCGATACGCGTCGGCAAGACACAGTCAAACATATCGATTCCACGCATTGCGCCGTCGATCAACGAGTCCGGTGATCCAACACCCATCAAATAACGAGGCTTATCTTGCGGAAGAAGAGGTGTCGTGAAATCCAGCACATTATTCATAATATCTTTTGGCTCTCCGACAGACAATCCACCGATTGCATAGCCTGGGAAATCCATGGATACTAAATCACGTGCACTTTGCTTACGTAGGTCTTCAAACTCGCCGCCTTGTACGATACCGAATAATCCTTGATTATGAGGACGTCCGTGTGCTTCTAGGCAACGCTCTGCCCACCGTGACGTACGCTCGACACTTGCTTTCATATACTCATGCGTCGCGGGGAATGGAGGACATTCGTCAAACGCCATCATAATATCGGCTCCAAGATCATTTTGGATTTCCATCGCTTTTTCCGGACTTAAAAACAGCTTATCTCCATTGATATGATTCCGGAAATGAACGCCTTCTTCTTTAATATCACGGAATTTACTAAGTGAAAACACTTGGAAGCCACCGGAATCCGTCAAAATCGGACGATCCCAGTTCATGAACTTATGTAGTCCGCCCGCTTCTTTGACGATTTCATTACCTGGACGTAGCCATAAATGATACGTATTACTTAAAATAATGCCTGCACCCATTGCTTTCAATTCTTCCGGAGCCATCGTTTTGACCGTAGCTTGTGTTCCGACTGGCATAAAAGCAGGTGTTTCAAATGAACCGTGTGGCGTATGAACAATTCCAAGTCGCGCACCCGTTTGTTTACATGTTTTGATATGTTCGTACGTAATAGCTGCCAATTAATCTCATTCCTTTCTTGTAGCAGGGCGGATGAACATCGCGTCCCCAAAACTGAAAAAGCGATACTGCTCTTTCACTGCTTGTTCATATGCATTCATCACATGATCGCGTCCGGCAAATGCCGACAACAGCATCAATAACGTAGATTTAGGTAAGTGGAAATTCGTCACCAACCCGTCAATCGCTTTAAACTCATACCCAGGATAAATAAAAATCGAAGTCCAGCCACTTGCTGCGACTACTTCTCCATTATTCTCCGAAGCAATTGTCTCAAGCGTCCGAGTAGACGTCGTACCCACCGCCACTACGCTGCCACCACTAGCTTTTGTCTTTCGAACCAGTGCCGCCGTTTCTTCCGTCATCACATAATATTCCGCATGCATCGTATGGTCTTCAATGGAATCCACACTAACGGGACGGAATGTACCCAGTCCGACATGCAATGTAATGAAAGCGATTTGAACACCTTTTTCACGCAATGCATCTAAGATTTCATCCGTGAAATGCAAACCTGCTGTAGGTGCTGCTGCAGAGCCGCGCTCTTTTGCAAAAACCGTTTGATAACGCGTCTGATCTTCCAGCGTCTCAGTAATATAAGGCGGCAACGGCATCTGTCCGAGCTGATCGAGTAGCTCATAGAAAATACCGTCATAACTAAATTTGAACTCGCGCCCACCTTGTTCACCGAGTGCTGTACATTCAGCCTGCAACAAGCCGTCACCAAACGTCACGACCGTCCCCACTTTTATACGTTTTGAAGGTTTGACCAACGTTTCCCAGCGGTCATCCCCTGTTTCTTTTAACAATAACACTTCAATCGTCGCACCGGTTTCTTCTTTCGTACCGATCAAGCGTGCCGGCAATACTTTTGTATCATTCAACACTAGCAAATCCCCTGATTCCAGTTCATCCACTAAATCACGGAAATGCTTATGTGTCACGCTACCGTTATCGCGTCCCATGACAAGTAAACGGCTCGCTGTGCGATCCAAAAGCGGGGTTTGAGCTATTAACTGTTCTGGTAAATCAAAATCAAAGTCTTCTACTTCCATCATGCTAACTCCTATCTGTCATTCAGGAAGCGGATAGCCGAAATGCTCGTAAGCCTTTTCCGTCGCCATCCGCCCCCTTGATGTACGTTGAATAAATCCCATTTGTAATAAATATGGCTCATAAACGTCTTCGATCGTTACGGACTCTTCGCCAATACTCGCAGCGAGTGTATCGATACCAACTGGACCGCCACGGAACCGTTCGATCATGCTATGGAGCAACTGATGGTCGATTTGATCGAGTCCATGGTGATCCACTTGCAACATATCAAGCGCTTCTTGTGCAATCGAAAGCGTAATGACTCCATTGCCACGCACTTGTGCGTAATCGCGCACTCTTCGCAGTAGACGATTGGCAATGCGCGGAGTTCCACGAGAGCGTTTTGCCAGTTCCACAGCTGCCTGTGGATCGATGTGCACGTCAAACAAATTCGCACTTCGAATCACGATCTCAGTCAATGATTCCACTTCATAATACTCTAGTCTAAGCGGTACACCGAAGCGGTCACGTAACGGTGCAGACAATGCCCCTGCACGCGTCGTTGCGCCAATTAATGTAAACGGCGGCAAATCCAGTCGCACAGAACGCGCTGTCGGACCTTTCCCAACCATGATGTCTAGACAAAAATCTTCCATCGCTGGATACAACACTTCTTCAATGGCCCGGTTCAGCCGGTGAATTTCATCGATAAACAACACGTCACCCGGCTCCAATGAAGATACCACTGCCGCCAAGTCACCCGGACGTTCAATTGCAGGGCCACTCGTCATGCGGACATTGACACCCATTTCATTGCCGATGACCGTAGCGAGCGTTGTCTTTCCAAGCCCAGGAGGACCATATAGCAACACATGATCCAAACATTCTTCCCGTTTTTTTGCCGCCTCGATAAAGATGGATAAGTTATCTTTCGCCTGCTGCTGACCGATATATTGTTGCAATAATTGCGGGCGTAATGATTGTTCAAAGCCTTCATCAAAATCCGTCACTTCATTCGTCAGTATGCGGTCATCCATTGGAACCACCTCCATCGTATTAGCCTTGTTTCAATAGTAATTTTAATGCCAGTCGCATATAGCCTTCTGTATCGAGTTCTTCTTTCTCGAGTTTAGGCTTCACTTTCTTCAGTTCACGATCAGAATAACCAAGTGCAGTCAACGCAAGCATCGCTTCATCGAGCTCATCACTTTCAGCAAGTGTCAATAGCGTGTCTTCGGAATCCGGCAAATCAATTTCCGTAAATAGATCATGAAGTTTGCCTTTTAAATCCAAAATCATCTGACGCGCTGTCTTCTTGCCGACACCCGGAAATTGCACGAGGAACGCTTCATCTTCACGCTCAATCGCACTCACTACTTGAGAAGGCAAGCCGTTCGCAAGAATTGCGAGCGCGCCTTTAGGACCGATTCCCGAAACGGTAATCAGTTTACGGAACAGTTCACGTTGTTCTAGCGTCTTGAAGCCGATCAATAACTGCGTATCTTCACGCACATGCAAATACGTGAACACTTGCTGCACCTCGTCGGTTATGTGGAACGCAAATGGATTCGGCGTCATAACTTGCCAACCGATTCCCGATTGCTCCAGCACAACATATTCCGGTGTCACGCGTGTTACATGGCCTTTTATGTAATCGTACAAATTATTCTCCCCCTAAAGTATACCTGCTATTATAGCATACGAACGGGTTTTCTACCTGTTCAACCTCTAGAAATTTGCATAAATAAAATAGGAATGTACTTTCACTAATTTACGTTCAACAGCGCATACTTTGGAGTGGTGACGGAACTTGTGTGTGTGATGGGATGGAAGCTCCAGTTGGGGACGCTACCCTCACTTCGTTCAGTCCAGGGTCTCGGACTCACGCTGATCCACCAGGAAGAGCCGTAACGAAGAACGGCTTTTGCGAGTAAAAGCGAAGCGTTAGGAGCATATCTTTGCACTAGCGAACAGTTGGCTCACCGCGTGTCCTCTAGGATAGCGTCCCCTCCGAAGCACCAATCCCTCCCCTTAGTCCTCTGCCAGCCTTTTGTTTTCTTATCGCATACTATTTCGCGCCAAAAAAGAGCTGTCACCAGTCGTCATTTAAAATAATGACGACTTGGACAGCTCCATTCATCCTACTCATGCGTGAGCGATTGCTTGTTGTTTCTTATGGAATGCGATGAAATTCTGTACGACCGTATCGAGGAACGCGATCGTGGCTTCATCCGTAATATTTCCTTCTTCATCCATTTTTGTATGAACAGCACCGATATATACTTCATTACCTGGCAATAAGTTTGGCGCTAGTGCTGGGTTAGAAAGAATTTCGCGTAAGTGGATCTGTGCTCTCACTGAACCGAAAACTCCCATTGATGACCCAACAATAAAGCCTGTTTTGCCGTGTAATGTAAAGTCGCCGCCACGTGACAACCAATCCAATGCGTTTTTCATTGCGCCTGGAATAGAGAAGTTATATTCTGGTGTCGCGAACATCACTGCATCTGAATCTTTCACGTCATCTTTGAATGTTTGTACGGCTACAGTTGGTTCGCTTTCAATATCAATAGAGAACATTTCTAAATCGTTGATGAGAACCGGTGTAATTTCCAATTCCTCTTTATAACGCTCAGCCATGAATTTCACTAATTTTAAATTGTATGACGTGGAACTTGTACTTCCGATTACCGCTTTGACTTTAATTGTCATGATGAAAATCTCCCTTGTGTTTAATCTCTGCAGGCTTTATCATAGCGCTTGCTTATTTTTATTTCTAATAATTTGCTTAGCTGTTGAAACCTTGATCACCATGTAAACGTATACATATAAAGAAGTGCCACACCTCATCTTAAAGGAGGAAGCTCTATGCGAAAAACTATTTACGTAAACTTTGCTCTGTCGCTGCTACTAGTCGGTTGCAATTCAGAAACCAAAAAACCTACTCATGAAGTGAAGCCATCCGATGAAACCGTGATCGAAGAAATAGCTGATGTTCCTACATCATTGCCAAAACGTGAACCGACGAAGGATGTTGTACTATCTGTCGAAGGTGAAGACTCCACTATCACCATGAACCTCGTCGAAGGTAGCGGTGCACTGTATTCGTTATATATCGATCCCGAGCGTTATACGTTTGAGAACGGTGAGAAAGAAGATAAACTCACCCCGATTGCCAAGACGCCTACTGATTATCCTGAGGTACATATGACATTTCTATACCTCGAAGATCAAACTCCAGAAAATGTAAAGGAAGATGTGAAACAAGAATACCGGATGCCGCTTGAAGAAAAGACTATTTCCGCACCGGTACACGCCCTTTCATTGCACGGTACTGCAGGAGAAAAATCCGATAGCGAAGTCGTGACGATCTATATAATAGAAGTTAAGGGAGGCATATTGCTTATTAAAGAGAACTATTTCCTTGAAGCACAAGAAGGCCATGGTGCACGATTCGAACAGATGTTGGAGACATTAGAAGTATGTAAATAGCAAAAAGTAACCAAAAGAATTACTTGACCTCTTTAATTGATTCGTACACATGCAAGCCACTACCTAATACGTCTTCATTCGCTGTGGAATGAAGACGTATTAGGTAGTTTAGTTGACAGCAAAATGAATTCGCTTGGACCTATACTATTCATCCAGTCAACTTCGCAAACCGCTAGGATCTACCAACTCCAAATCCTCTTCTACATAGACTATTCCCCTCTTTGAATTAGCTACGTTTTCTTCTTTTCTATGTCCTATCGCCATTCTATATTTGTATTAAATCTAGTAAAAGCGTCAATTGAATGAAAGAAGTACTATTTTATATGGCAACCATTCATCACATGTGACACCTATCATTTTCCCACTATTTGGTTTTTTCATTAATTTATCTTAGATTTACAATTAGGCAAGATATGTCATTCGCCAACTTTAAAGCTGCCGTTACTTCTACTTCTATGAGTATCTCAAGGTATTCATAGTAAATTAATTATGCAGACTATTTCATGTATTCATACAATGAAGATACGTAAAATGCTTTGTAAAATTACTTTGCATTTTTTGTCGAATAACACTATCATATATGAGGGCCAGAATTCCTTTACGAATTTAGCAAACTAGCCAGAGCTCTACCCATACATTATAAATATGTAAAACTACTATTAAAGGGAGGGAGTTAGATGAGTTTGGCGTCCATCGGTGTACCAGGATTAATAATCATATTAGTAATTATCTTAATTTTATTCGGACCGCGAAAATTGCCGGAAATTGGTTCCGCTGTCGGGAAAACCTTAGCAGAATTTAAAAAGGCAACAAATGACATTTTAGAAGAAGACGACAAAGACAAGAAAAATGAATTGGAAAAGTCTGAGTCAATAAAGTAAGTAGACGGTGCGATTACACTTGCCTCGGCAAATGTCGCCACATTTAATGACAAATGTGAAGGAGGAACTAAACGATGACCAATAATAAAAATTCCAATCAAGATACTCAAGATTTAAGTCGAAGAAAGTTTTTGAAGAGTGGCGGTCTTGTCGCTGGTGGACTTTTAGGCGGCTCTCTCTTTGGTGGCTTGCTAACAAATCAGTTCCAAAAAGGAACGAAGGATGAAGCGACACCACAAGCAGACAAACCAGTCTCGTTTGATGCACGTACGTTTTTCAGTCGAAATGAAGACTTTGCGTTGCTATCTGCTGCAACTGAAAGAATCTATCCAGAGAATAAAAATGGAATGGGTGCAATTGAACTAGGTGTGCCGTACTTCATTGACCGTCAATGTGCGAGCAACTGGGGAAGAAATGCGGATGATTATATGCACGGTCCTTTCCCAACGGTCATAAAAACTGACGGATATCAAGAAGAAAAACGACAAAATAACGAAGTCATCACATCGTCTTCCGTCGTGAAAGTACCTGCTGGAACGGCTAACTATCAAACTAAAATGACAAGAGGCACATTTTTCCTTGAAGGGCTTACCGCTATGGAGAAAACTTCACAAGATAAATTTGGTGATCGTTTTGTCAATCTTGAACCTGAACAGCAAGATGAAATTTTACACATGTTTGAAAAAGGTGAAGTAAAGTTCAGTGGAGTAGATTCCTCAGACTTCTTTAGATTGTTGCGTCAAACAACTATCGAAGGCGTCTATGCAGATCCTGTTTACGGTGGAAATCGTAATATGGAAGCTTGGAGGATGAAAGAATACCCTGGGCCAATCATGAGCTTTTTAGATAAAATTGAAGAAGAAGAGTTTATTGTAATGGAGCCTTCAAGTTTACGTAACTACCAAGGGCTTTAATTGAGGAGGACGCATAAATGGCTAAAAAATTAGAAAAAGTAGACGTTGTAGTCGTTGGTAGTGGTTGGGCTGGCGGTATCGTTTCAGCTGAACTTTCCAAAGCAGGCTATCAAGTCGTAATGTTGGAACGTGGTAAAGATCAAACACGTTCAGATTTTATAGGTGTTAAAGACGAACTACGTTATTCAAATAGATATGAAATGATTGAAAAATTAACTGGCGATACGATTACGTCTCGTGTTTCGATAGGTGATGCTGCATTACCTGTACGCTTGCAAAAAGACATGAATACGGGGACGGATCTTGGAGGCGGAAGTATGCACTGGGCAGGTTCCGTATACCGCTGGCGTTCTTATGACTTCGAAATTCGTTCAAAAACCATTGAACGTTATGGAGAAGGTAAAATTCCAGAAGGGATGCAAATCCGTGACTGGGGAATTACGTATGATGAACTAGAGCCGTATTATGCTAAATGGGAACAAACCGCTGGGATTTCAGGAGAACCAGATCCACTTGGCGACAAGAGATCAAACGAGTATCCAAACCCACCAATGTTAGCTTCACCTGCGATTAAACTATTTAAAGAATCGGCAAAAGAACTCGGCTTACACCCGTATCAAATGGCTTCTGGAAACATGTCGCAAACTTATACGAATCCTGACGGTGAAACATTGAACCAATGTATGTTCTGTTCATTCTGTACGATGTACGGCTGTGACTTCGGTTCAAAATCGGATCCTCTTGCAACCGTTATTCCGACTGCTCGGAAAACAGGTAACTGTGAAATCAGAACCAATTCACTTGTCCGAAGAGTTATACATAAAGATGGTAAAGCGACGGGCGTTTTATATACGGATACAAGAACTGGTCAAGAATTCGAACAACCAGCTGATGTTGTCGTTCTTGCGGCATTCACATTCTCAAATAACCGCTTACTGATGTTATCGGATATCGGTGAAATCTATAACCCTGAGACTAGAAAAGGAACGATTGGCCGTAACTTTACGGGTCAATTCAACAGTACTTTCCTAGGGGCTACAGGATTCTTTAACGAGAAAAAATTCAACTACTACATGGGTGCTGGTGGATTAGGTGGCGCTTTAAGCGATTATGACGCTGACCTATTTGACCACACTAATTTAGACTTCATTCACGGTGGCGGAATCGAACTTCGACAATACGGAGATGCGGCAATTAAGAATAACTTTGTTCCTAAAGGCACACCAACATGGGGTGAAGAATTTAAAGAGAAATCACTCTTCTATGCTTTCCGCACATTAACGGTGTGGTACTCGGCAGCAGTTATGCCTTGGTGGCACAACTATATGGACTTAGACCCTACTTATAAAGATGAGTTCGGAGATCCATTATTACGTATTACAAACAAACTAACAGACCAAGATAAGAACATTGCGAAATTCGGTATCGAAAAATGTGCTGAAATCGTTGAAGCAATGGGTGCGGATATTATTGATAAGGACGAATTACCAGACCAATTTGACCACTCTTACTTCGGTATGCACTATATTGGCGGCGTAGCTATGGGTGAAGATCCAGAGACGTCTGCGGTAAATAACTACTTGCAACTGTGGGAAATGGAAAACTTATTCGTCGTTGGCGGATCTGCTCTACCTCACTTTAGTAGTCATCACCCTACACCAACAATCGGTGCGCTTGCATACCGTGCAGCTGAAGGTATTGATAAATACTTAAAAGAAAACGGCGGTCTCTTAACGCAACCAAAAGCATCTAGCGTCAAAGCATAATAGCTACAACACAACCCCTCACTTGGCAGTATGAAAGTGAGGGGTTATTTTTTTCGAATCCACTGCACATTCATCTGCCGGTCCATTCAGAAGCAATTAACTCGGGCGATAATGAATCCCATTGTCCTTGTGAATAACAAAAAGCCCGTCAACAACTTTACTTACAAGTTGTTAACGGGCTAACAGTCCTTACTCATCCGATGCATTAGAATAGACGTTCTGGACATCATCGTCATCTTCTAACGCATCGATCATCTGCATAAACTGTTCTTGCTGCTCTTCACTCAAATCCGCATAAACGGACGGAACCATATCTACTTCTGCTGAAATAAATACTAAATCTTCCGCTTCGAGCGCTTCTTTTACATTCAGGAATTCAGAGGATTCCGTCAGAATTTCAAATCCGTCTTCTGTCGAAATAACATCTTCAGCCCCTGCTTCCAAAGCCGCCAGCATGACTGCGTCCTCGTCCGTTTCTTGCGTACGTTCGATGAACAGACGGCCTTTGCGTTCAAATAAATAGTTGACAGAGCCAGTTTCTCCTAAACTACCGCCATTTTTATTGAATGCCACGCGCATATTGGGTCCCGTACGATTGCGGTTTTCTGTCAAGGTATATACGAGGACGGCAACACCGCCCGGTCCGTATCCTTCATAGATTACTTCTTCATAGTTTTCATCCGCACCTGAACCTGTTGCTTTATCAATTGCCCGCTGAATAACATCATTCGGGACATTCGCACTCTTTGATTTATCGATTGCTAGACGTAAAGCTGGATTCGTGTCTGGATCATCTCCGCCAGACTTTGCTGCCACGTAAATTTCACGCGACATCTTCTGAAAGATCTTTCCTCGTTTTGCATCCTGTGCGCCTTTTCTATTTTGGATATTCTTCCACTTTGAATGGCCTGCCATGGATCAAACCTCCTACTTCATCATTCGCTCTATATCATACCATAATCTCGGCCAATGTGAGAGCGCAGTATCTGTGAAATGCAGAAGTTTGCTAGCCATCCGTTGCTGTTGCACTAATGGCAACGACAACAGATGTAACCATTCGCGAAGTACTTCATTCGGATATAATAGCTTCGCAAGAGACTGGTTTGATAAAGTTTGCAGCGCCGGATGCTCACCCATCAAAAAAGTCGGATTATAGGAAATCTGTGGCAACACACGATGCATCCACAACACACGTTCATCCTCTTCCGTTCCAAGACACGCTAAATCAAAATCGATAAAGCGGATATTCCCGTTCGAGTCACGCAAAATATTATGATGTACGACATCACCATGCAGCAGCGTCAAGGAATGTACAGGAGGCGGTTCTTTCTTAGCTATGTGCAACGCATCCTGTCCGTACTTTAACAACTGGTCAATCGTTGTGGAAGCGAGAAACGCTCCACACATTTCCCGCAACTCTTCAAACCGTGCAAGCCGAACTTCCCACTTTTCAATCATATGATAATGCGGTAAACAGGAAATCGATTGCCAATCAATCGTATATTTCGTATCATGTAATGCTTGCAGTGCACGGAACGAATCAATACGGTCAATTCTGCGCTTAAAGTTGACCGCTTTCGCATTTTCCAGCCACGGCTGCATGATCAACAGTGGATCCGATTTATCGACAATCGGCAAGATATACGGAAAATGTTGTGCACTAAGTAATTGATGAACTTGCCGAACTTTCACAGCTTGAGCAAGTGATGCATACTTTTTTACAGAATACACCGCTCCGCCGGATTCCATTTTCCAGACATTCTTTTTGATTTTAGTAAATCGTTGATTGTCTGCCATACGCGGTTACTGGTTTCGGTGCCAGTCCTCCTGTATTGGCATCGGTTGATGTGGAGGTGTATTACACCCACAATCACCCTGATAACCTGGAGGTTGTTGCCACATCGGATGCATTGGCATTGGCATCGGCATCATTTGCGGATACGGCATCCATTGCATCGCCGGCATGCATTCCGGTTGTGTCGACCATTGCGGCTGAACCGGCCAATTTGGTGAGCAATATGGCTGATTTGACGGACACCATGATGGCGGTACATCTGCTTTAGGCGGCATCGTCGGTTGTTGCGGCATTGGCTGCATCTCAGGCGACTCCGGTTGTGGGATTGGTTGTGGCATCGGTTTCATCTGTAATGAACTCGATTCGATCAACTGCCAGCCATCTGGCATAGGTGCGGGCACTGGTTTATGATGATGAGATGACTCTTCACACCATTCCGGTGACTCTTTTGGCGGCATCGGTTTGATTGGCGCCTGTATTGGCGGTGGCATCGGTGGCATAGGCTGCATCGGCGGCATCGGCTGTTGAGGCATATGTGGATGGCAGTCCGCATCAAAAATTGGCATCCATCCGCAAATCGGGAATACTGCTTGCCACATCGGTGGAGCCGGCATACTTGGCGGCATCGGCATATGAGGCACTGCCGGTGGAGCCTGCTGTTGCGGCATCGGCGGTGGTGGCGGCGCCGGCTGTTGTTGCATTGGCTGTACTTGTGGCAAAGGCTTCTGCTGCATCGGTGGCATCTGTGGCGCTTGTGGAAGCGGCGGCACGTGATGCTTCGGTGGTTTCGTTTGTGGAGGCGCCGGCTTAGAAGGCTTCTCCTGGTGTGGCGGCTTCATCGGTGCTTGGTGATGCGGCTTCTCCTGGTGCGGTTTCTCATGAGGTTTTTCATGGTGTGGTTTTTCATGTGGCTTTTCGTGCGGTTTCGTGTGATCACCTTTATGATGAGGCTTTTTCTTATCCATCGGCAAAAATATTTTCATGCCGGGAACGATATAGTCAGGATTCGCCAGGTGCGCATTCACCCGTTTCAATTCCTCGAACGGTATACCGTATTGTCTTGCGATCTTCCATAATGTATCACCCTTGACGACAATATGAACTTCCACTAACAATTCCCCCTTCCATCAATCCATCGTATGAACGGACGCCTACTTTTGTGACAATATGTGTAGGCTTCCTCTCTTGTTATGTATATTCATCAGGGACTTGTTTATTCCAAATAAAAAACCATCCACGGTAATAGAGGATGGTTGCGAATTAAGTCCGTTCTAATAGTAAGGTAGGAAGATAGTGCATGGGATTTCCACTCCAGCTGGGGAACGCATTCTGGAGGGCGCGGCCCGAGCTTCCGCTTCAATCCTACGTTTATAGTGGATGGACATATATCTCTTATTTACGAGAATGTATGAATTAGTAAAGCCCTTAAACATAGCTAAGTTTAAGGGCAGTTCTAGTTGTATTTCAAGTGTAGTTAACCATTACTAGTCATTGTACAATAAAAATGTCGATAGGTATTATCTAGTCACATTGCAAGAGATTACCAATCTATCTTATCTCAAGAAACAAACTCCCCAGACTCATAGACATAATACGTACCTAGGGAACGCGCTGTGCAGCCGAGTGCAGCCAGCTCTTCCATCGCACCCTTCATCATCGGATGCTCTTCTGACTCATTAATATCAATAATAAAGAAATAATGACCAAGACCCGTCTTCAACGGCCGTGACTCGATCTTGCTCAAGTTCAACCGACGCCACGAGAATACCGACAGAATTTGATGTAGCATCCCTGGACGGTCGTCTTCAGGCAACTTCACCATCAATGTCGTCTTAGATGAAGAAGCATGCTTCGAATGCTCCATCTTCTCCTTACGCAGCGACAACACGACGAAACGAGTATGGTTGAAGTGGAAGTCATGAATATTCTCTTCTGCTATATGTAAACCGTACGTTTCTGCCGCCAAACGGTTGCCAATTGCCGCAACACGCAGTTCTGGCTGCTCAGAAATAGATTTTGCTGCCGCTGCAGTAGACGTCGTTTGAATCAACGGAATCCTGCGGTAACGATACTGCAAAAACTTATGACATTGTGCCAACGCATGCGGATGGGACTGAATCGAATCCAATTCATCCAAATGATCCTTCTGCGATTTATTCACCAACATATGCTGCTCAATCGGCATGGAAATTTCAGCAGTAATAAACAACTCTTCACTATTGAATAAATAATCAATCGTCAACGGTACAGAACCTTCGAGTGCATTCTCCAATGGAACGACCGCATACGCGACGTGTCCTTCTGTCACTGCCTCTATACAATCCGGAATAGTCGGACGTGGTGTTAAGCCTTCCATGCCGAATAAATCGGACGCTGCAATATGGGTGAAGGATGCTTCGGGTCCCAAAAACGCAACGGAAGGTACATACTTCTTTTCGGTCATCATTCTTTCATCTCCCCACTGATTTAAGAGGTCAGAAAACCCCTGAACTAATTAAGTCAACAGAATCAATAAATCGAGGTGCTTTGAGTCGCTGTAAAAATGCTTCTACTTTAATTTCCATTTCCGTCACATCCAGTGATAATGTAATATTGGCGCGCCCCTGGACAGGAATCGTCTGGTGGATCGTCAATACATTACATTTCGCCTCCGTGACGACTTCCAAAAGCACAGCTAAAGAACCCTTTAAATCTTCCAGTTGAATAAAAATCGTCAAAATCCGGTCCCGTGCGATTGATTCGAACGGGAACACGGCATCACGATACTTATAAAAAGCACTCCGTGACAGACCGACCCGTTTAGTTGCTTCTTGGATCGTTGTCACTTCGCCCCTTGCCATCATTCGTTTAGCTTCGAGCATTTTCTGCATCGACTCGGTCAATACATCTTCGCGCACTAAATAAAACTGGCCTTCCCCGATTTGTTCCATTTCGCTCCCCCCAAAACGAGCCATTTCGACCTTACTCCAAGAACTCGAATTCGTAACTCATGATACGTACGATATCGCCGTTTTTCGCACCACGTTCACGCAATGCTTCGTCGATTCCCATTCCACGCATCTGACGAGAGAACTTGCGAACTGATTGATCGAAGTTGAAATCGGTCATCTGGAACAAGCGCTCCAACGTATAACCAGACAACATAAACGCTCCATCATCGTCACGCGAAATAATGAAATCAGGTCCAGTTGATTCGTGTTTATACAATACAGAATTGCTTGTTTCCTCATCCGCATCTGTCAACATAGGGAATTCCGGTGTGGTTTCAAGGAGGTCTAAAATGGCATACAGCAATGGATCTAAACCTGTTCTTGTCAATGCGGAAATCGGGAACACTTGAATCTCTTCATCACCGAGTGCCTCTTTGAATGCCTCTAGATTTTCTTGTGCATCTGGCATATCCATTTTATTCGCCACAATTATCTGTGGACGTTCAGTCAATCGCATATTGTACTGTTCCAGTTCTTTATTGATCGTCTGATAGTCTTCGAACGGCTCACGGCCCTCAAGTCCCGACATATCGATAACATGCACGATAACACGTGTACGTTCGATGTGACGTAAGAACTGATGTCCAAGTCCGACTCCTTCATGTGCCCCTTCAATCAACCCTGGTAAATCCGCAATGACGAATGTACGGTGATCATCGGTTTCAATCATTCCGAGATTAGGAACTAGCGTGGTAAAGTGATAATCCGCGATTTTCGGCTTCGCTGATGAAACGACCGATAGTAACGTCGATTTCCCAACACTTGGGAATCCAACAAGACCCACGTCAGCGAGAACTTTTAATTCAAGGATGATATCCCTACTAACGCCCGGCTCACCTTTTTCAGAAAGCTCTGGCGCTGTGTTCTGCGGCGTAACGAAACGGCTGTTTCCGCGTCCTCCACGCCCACCGCGCGCGATGACTGCTTGCTGGCCATGTTCAACCAAATCTGCAATAATCGTTTCAGTTTCCGCGTCTTTGACGACTGTGCCAGGCGGAACTTTAACGATCATATGCTTACCGCTACGACCGTGCATATTCTTACTTTGACCGTGTTCTCCACGATCCGCTTTAAAGTGACGCTGATAACGGAAATCCATTAACGTACGCAGCCCTTCATCCACGACAAAGATGACGTCTGCGCCTTTCCCGCCATCCCCACCGGATGGTCCACCATTGGCTATATATTTTTCACGACGGAACGAAACCATACCATCGCCACCGTCGCCACCTTTTACAAATACTTTCACGTGATCCACAAACATAATTTATAATCCTCCTAATTGTCCACTGATGGTAAACGTCCATTGATTCGGTTCACCGAGGACTTCGACCGTAAGCTGAGATGAATGTTCTGGGATGTCTAGTTGCTTTGCGTACAGCTCGGTAAATGTCAGTTGCATACTCCAAGATGCATCTTCTGTTGTGACTTCAATCGTCACAGGACAATCTGCATAGCGCTGAATTTGCGCTTCCACAGCCAGCACGACTTGTTCCAAGTAGTCGGCCAACAATTGGTCCATTTCACTTGAATCAATTTTTTCAGTAATATCACAATACAGTTGCACCTTTAAAACCGGATATCGCCACTCAAGTGTCGTGATCCACTCCTCAGTAAGAGGCATGTCTAATCTCTGAAGCAAAGCTTGTCGCTGCATGTCCGCTGTTTTCTCAAGTATACAGTTTCGCGCATCTGTATATTTCCCCATATCAATATTCATGAGGATCAATTGCAGATCATTCATGTGATCGTGTCGACTATATCTCACTGCCTGCGACACATTTAGCTTATTCTTCCCCATATTTTCACCACCAGCTGTTTTCGTACTTCTTAGTATAGCATTTTCGCGCGCAAATCACTAAAAAAATCGTTATGGAGGGACAAATTACTTGAAATGTATGTCCAATCATCATGTTAAATTGGTCAAGCGCTCATTATTCCCCCGTAAGCGATCAATAAACCCTTTAGCCGCTCATAACCGTGATCAAGCGATCATACATACTTGCTATCCACTCTATCAACCAGGCTAAGCGCTCATACTTTCCTGCCGTCCGCTCATACCCCGATAATCTTGACATAAGAAAAAGGACTGCAACAAGTGCAGTCCTTTTTCACATTGTCATGCTATCCAATTAAGCTTCTTGCGTTGCTGCTGGGTAGACACTGACTTTCTTTTTGTCGCGGCCAAGACGTTCGAAACGAACGACGCCATCGATTTTTGCGAATAGAGTATCATCTCCACCGCGTCCAACGTTTTCACCTGGGTGAATTTTAGTTCCACGCTGGCGATAAAGGATTGATCCACCGGAAACGATTTGTCCATCTGCGCGCTTAGCACCAAGACGTTTCGAATGTGAATCACGACCGTTCTTAGTAGAACCTACACCTTTTTTCGATGCGAAAAACTGAAGATCTAAACGTAACATAGCTGCCACCTCCTACTTTTCAAAGGATAATTTTATATAATCTGCATAGTCTAATTCAATCGTTTGTAAAGAAATAATCATTGCTTGCAGGAGTAGTTGAACTTGCGCATCTTGTTCCGTTACCGGAAATGCCACACGTAAGTATCCACCATCCGCACCTTGATCCACATCGGGTTCAATCGAAGTCAACTGCATAATAGCATTTACCGCACCAAATGATACGGCAGAAGCACCAGCACAAACTAGATCTTGTCCGTGTTCGGCAAAGTTTGCATGACCATCCATCTCAAAAACTGAGATGCGCCCAGAAGGCTCTTTTATAATTCTGACATGTATCATGCCGGATTATAGATTGATTCCGTCAATAACGATTTTCGTGTATGGCTGACGGTGTCCTTGTTTTTTGCGATAGTTTTTCTTCGCCTTATATTTGAAAACAACAATTTTCTTTGCGCGGCCTTGCTTGACAACCTTACCTGTTACAGTTGCGCCTTCTACGAATGGAGCACCGACTTTAACGTCATCTCCGCCCACCATTAGCACCTTGTCAAAAGTTACCACTTCATCAGCTTCACCAGCAATCTTCTCAATGAAGATCTCTTGGCCTGCTTCAACTTTGATTTGTTTTCCACCAGTTTCAATAATTGCGTACATACTTGCACCTCCTCTAATTATACAGACTCGCCTTGACAGGTGATTCAACCTACGAATACTTGAACCTGTTTAGTGCGGTTGTAGCACGGGTGCTACAATCAATAACAGTAAAATATTATCACATAGAAAAGAGCAGGTCAAGCATTCTTCCTAGAATCTTTTAAAAGAAGGAAGTTTCTTTTTTAGTGAGCTGTTCAAAGACTCGCTCATACCTTCTAAAACGATAGGAAATAATGTTTTGCACTGCTAAAAAAGAGGTGATTATTACGAGTGGCATACTATCGGGCAAGTACGCAATTAAAAATGCACAAAGCGATGCAGACACGACGATAGAATACAGTAGGAAATTTGAGCGAGTGGTGTATTTCGTTGCTTCCGTCTCTAGCAAAATAGACACTACTTGTCCACCATCAAGTGGCAGAATGGGTAGTAAGTTCACGCTTAGCAAGATCATCTGAATCCTTAAAAACTGCGTATCCCCCGGGAATGTCAAACATATGCCAAGTACTAATAAAACGGCTGTCGCGACAGGTCCACCTAGCGCCACGATCAGCCGTTGCTGTTTATTTGCCAACTGCCGATTAACAAATTGTAACTCCCCTCCATACGGTAAGATGGTACAACTCCTAATTTTCATTCCGACGTGTCGTGCGGCCAAAACGTGTCCAAGTTCATGAAAAAGTAAAGAGAATAAGAGCATCGCATACATTGACACACCACCGACAATCATGAAAAATAAAAAAATCGGCAACAATACCGGATGAATACGATACTTCATTGCTGGCCGCCCGACATATACGTTGCCAACACGGTAGGCTCCAGCGGTATCCCATTACGTTTCACGCGGATATATACTGCCTCCTCTGCCATTACCGCAATCTCATCCCCAAGTCTCACAGCTGTGTATGGAAGCGTTGAGAACGAGCCTACAAACCCATACGTTACTTCATCACCGTTATCGTACTGAACAGTCACCGTCTTTCCTGACTGCCTGGTATAGCCTGTAAAGACGACTAGTCCGCTTCCTTGTGAAGTAATCGACATAGGTTGTGTATACGAGATAATAGCTCCGTCTTGATAGGGTTGGAACGATTCGTACGTCTTTAATGGATTAAATGCCGAATTCCCTGATACCGTGATGACTTCATCTTCTGATATCAAGGAAGAAACCCACTTCTTCATCACCACAAAATCTTTCCCTGTCGTCACATATTGCGTAATAGGTATATTGATTAGCTGACGTTCTTCCAGTTTTGATAAACCTACAACAGACACCAACAGCACAATGGCCATGATCCATTTTGTTTTCCACTTCATCACGTCCCCTCCCTTACCTGCAGTGTATGAAAAGAAGGAGAAATAAATGACGAATGAAAAAACTCAGCACCGTAAAAGGCACTGAGCTTTGAGTTTGTATTATTTACTGAACATATTCTTGATCTTGCCGAAGAATCCTGCTTTGCTTTTCTCCATCGTCATCAACGGCACAGACTCACCTAAGATGCGTCGTGCAATGTTGCGATAACCGATTGCAGCAGGGTTTGTCGGGTCCATCACGACAGGTTCGCCTTTATTTGAAGCAGAAATAACGTTTTGATCATCCATTACGATACCTAATAAATCAATCGATAAATGCGTCGTGATTTCATTGACATCCAATGTTTCGCCGCTTTCCATCATACCGCTTCTAATGCGGTTGATAATCAATTTCGGCGGTTCAAGTTCTTCTTCTGCTTCAAGCAGTCCAATAATACGGTCTGCGTCACGTACAGCAGAAATCTCTGGAGTCGTCACGACAATCGCGCGGTCCGCACCAGAAATCGCATTTTTGAATCCTTGTTCAATTCCTGCTGGGCAGTCAATTAAAACATAATCATAATCCTGTTTTAATTCTAAAACGAGCTTCTTCATTTGTTCCGGATTCACGGCACTCTTATCGGTCGTCTGTGCTGCTGGCAGCAAGAACAATCGATCCTCGAAGCGCTTATCTTTCACAAGGGCCTGATGTACTTTGCAACGCTCTTCCACCACATCGACCAAATCATAAATAATTCGGTTTTCCAGGCCAAGAATTACGTCCAAGTTACGCAGACCGATATCTGTATCGACTAAACACACTTTTTTCCCTTGTAACGCAAGAGCGGTACCAAGATTGGCTGACGTCGTGGTTTTTCCAACGCCACCTTTACCAGAAGTAATGACAATTGCTTCTCCCAAATTATATACCTCCCTTAAATGTAGCAAGGTCCGGACGTAAATATCGGAGCTCCTGAAGACGGTCTATCGCAATCTGCCCATTCTTTTGAAGATACGCACATTCCATTTCAGGTTGCTCAGAAAGAATCGTCAATTCGTCGGTCATGATTTCGATCTTATCCGCAATTTTCAGATGCGTCGCCTCCAGCCAAGATGCAGCAATGACTGCGTCTTTATTGCCTTGTGCTCCCGCATGTGCAATGCCTTTGACACGACCCAGTACATAAATACTGCCGCCCGCAATGACTTGCGCACTCTGATTCACATCACCGATAATGACCAAATCGCCATCAGCCTTTACGACCTGACCCGATCGAACGATTCCTATATAGGTTTCGGACTGCTTCTCGATCAACTTTCTCTCACACTCTTTTAACGAAATGACGTCACTATGTACCTTCGAAACTCGCAAATGAGGGGAAGTATGAATGACCGATTGAATCTTGTTCATGTCTTTCTCGTCACAATAACGATGCCCTAGATGCAACTGTACTTCAGACACACCTTCAAGTACGCTGCTCTGAACTTTTTCTTTCAACTCACTTAGCAATTCGGTAAATGCGCAATGGTCATCCAATCGTAATACTAAGCCGTCTTTTGTTCCTTTTATCGTTATCAACTGTGATTTCGTCACCTACATCACCTCACAATACTTAAAAACCTGCTTGTTTTTGAAAAAATCTTTTCTCTGTAATCTGTTTGAACATATAGCCGAACATCACGATAAATAATGAATTCGCAATCATTGTCGGAACGAGTCGACTCGTAAAGAATTCGCCGAAATCAATGGACGTTAACGCAATCACACTAGCAAAAAAGTACGACAACAATTCCAGTAACACAATCATTACTACTGATAATACCATAACCGTCACGGTATGACGCTCAATTTGTCGAATTACTAACGCCGCAACATAACAAATCAGTGGATACATGAATGTGTATAATCCAATAATATCAATATGATACATATCATACAACAGTCCAAGGACAAATCCGTAAATAATCGCTCGCTTGCTTGTATAATAAGTCGCAATGAAAATTAAATAGACAATTAGGAACCTAGGGACCGTGACATATAAATTACCGTTAATTTCAATCGGTGAAAACAGACTGAAGATAGGTTCTAGGAAAAATAATAGGATAGCAATTAACGGAATGATGAATCGGATCATGACTCATCGTCTCCTTTAGTCGTTGCGGAGTTGCCCCCGTCAGTCCCATCGACAACCGTCATGGAACGCTTTGCGATCATCACATGATCTAGTTTTGAGAAAGTAGCTGCCGGTTTTATATAGGCCAGTTTCGTCAGTCCGTAGTCGTCCGTAGAAACTTCGGTTACTTCCCCTATTAAAATGCCTTTAGGGAAGATTCCTCCAAGCCCTGAAGATATCACTTGCATCCCTTTTTTTACATTGAAGCTCGAATCTAGCCTCTTCATGATCAATTGTCTCGAAGTCCGATCGTATCCTTCGATTAAACCAAACATTTCTTCTTCGCCAACTACCATAGCCGCCACACGGAAATCGCTATTTTCCGTTGAAATCAATTCGACTGTTGACGTGAATGGAGTCGACAAAATGACTTTACCAATCAGACCTTGCGCCGTCATGACCGCCATATTGACGTCCACTCCAGCTGTCGTTCCTTTGTCTATGATAATCTTCTCTTCCCATTGATCAGGATTGCGTGAGATCACCGTGGCTTGTATCGGCTCAAATGCGCGCAGATCTTCTTGCTTATCAATAATTCCACGTAGCTTCACATTATTTGCTTTGACATCCACCAACTCCGCTTGCATGGCGGCATACGTTTCCAGACGCTTTTTTAATCGTTTGTTTTCTTCGTATGTATTAAGCATCGTATCAATATTTTCAATCAGTCCCGTCACAAAGTGGGCTGGTTTCGTAACGAGCGACTGCCCGAAACCTACGACATCCTTCACTGCTTGTTCCGGTACATTTGCATGATTTCGGTCGCGAAGTGAAAATGCAATTAATGCCACAAGGACGATTACTCCTACTAATAAAATGATTAATCGTTTATTGGAAAAAAAACGCGGCATTGCCTACATCTCCTCCAATTAATATTATGATTGAATTTTTTTAATGAGTTTTAAATTATCCAAAGCTTTACCTGTTCCAATCACTACGCAGTCTAGCGTATCTTCTGCTACAAATGCAGGCATTTTTGTTTCTTCAGAAATTGCTTTATCGAGATTACGAAGTAATGAACCGCCACCTGTTAAGACAATTCCACGTTCCATAACGTCTGACGCCAATTCAGGTGGTGTCTGTTCCAGCGTCTTTCTCATACCTTCAATAATCAAATCCATCGGCTCACGCAACGCTTTCGTGATTTCCTGCGAATTAATTTCCATCGTTTTCGGCAAGCCTGTCAATAAGTCACGACCGTGGATGTCCATTTTCTCCGTCTTATCTAAATCAAATGCCGAACCAATTTGCATTTTGATGTTTTCGGCAGTACGTTCACCGATCATCAATTTATATTCTTTACGGATATACGTTATGATAGCTGAATCCATAGAATCTCCACCAACACGGATCGAAGTACTCGTCACGATGCCGCCTAGAGAAATGATGGCCACTTCCGTCGTACCTCCGCCTATATCGACGACCATACTGCCCGTTGGTTCCCATACTGGCAAATTCGCACCAATTGCAGCCGCAAAAGGTTCTTCGATCGTATATGCTTCTTTCGCACCCGCTTGACGTGCAGCATCGATCACCGCGCGTTGCTCAACCGATGTAATACCATATGGCACACAAACCATAACGGTCGGTTTCGTCCATGAATTTCCTGCTGATTTTAGCGCTTCTTTTAAATAATGACGAATCATGGCAGTTGTTGTTTCAAAATCTGCAATGACTCCTTCTCGCATCGGGCGAATTGCCACGACTGAAGTCGGTGTACGTCCGATCATGGCATGCGCTTTACTGCCTACCTCTACGATTTCACCGGTCGTCGTATTTTTCGCTACGACAGAAGGTTCCCTTAGCACAATACCTTTATCCTTAATGAAAACTAGAGTATTGGCTGTCCCCAAGTCAATTCCTACGTTTCTTGATCTGAAACCAAACAAGTCAATTCTCCCTTTCTATAAAACCATCATCGGTATTCTTAAAAGCATACACCACATTATAACGGAAAGGTAACTTAATTTACAGTGTCACCCGGCCAGTTTGCAAAAAACATCGAAAAAGAGACTGATTTACCAGTCTCTCTACTTTCGCGCGACAATTTTCACGCTTTTAGATGTACCCTTTGTCTTTTAAACTGATGAATTTCTGATCACCGATAATGATATGATCGAGCACATCCACGCCCATGATCTGACCCGCTTCCATCAGTCGTTTCGTCACTTCGATGTCTTCCCTCGAAGGTGTCGTGTCGCCACTTGGATGATTATGTGAAATAATCATCGATGCGGCCGACCGTTTAAAAGCTTCACGGAACACTTCACGCGGATGTACTATGGAAGAATTCAAACTGCCAATGAAAATCGTTTGCTTATGTAACACTTCATTTTTTACATTCAAAAATAACACCACGAAATGTTCTTGATTCAACGACGACATATCCGTCATTAAATAATTCGCGGCATCTTCCGGTGAACGAATCTTATAGCGTTCGTGCGGGGCCGTTCGATACAATCGCTTGCCGAGTTCTGCGGCAGCCAATAACTGCACCGCCTTCGCTTCACCAATCCCTTTAATTTTGGTCATCTCGTCCACTGTTAACTCTTTCAAATCTTGTAAACGGTCAATTGTCGACAACACACGGTTGGCGAGTACGAGAACAGATTCCGAGCGGGAGCCGGTGCGCAACAGAATCGCCATCAGCTCTTGGTTGGATAAACTGCTCGCCCCTTCTCGTATTAAACGCTCACGAGGCCTGTCAGCGATATGCACATCACGGATCATCATTTGCGGAGCTAAATCAAGCGGCATTACGCACCACCTTCTAAAGTTAGCAACCCTTCCTGACGCATCCGGTTGACTAGATCACTGATCGGCAACCCTACGATGTTTTGATAATCGCCTACCATATTTTCCACAAACAGCATCCCTTGCGTTTGGATGCCGTACGCACCTGCTTTATCTGAAGCATCTCCTGATTCCACATATGCACGAACGAGCTCTTCATCCAGTTTCCTGAACTTCACTTGAGACAAACCAGCAAACTGTATCGTCTTCCCGTTCGCAAGGATCGTCACACCTGTAATCACTTCATGTAGCTCTCCAGAAAGCTCCATCAAGAAGTCAATGGCTTGCGCGTCATCTTCTGGCTTTGGGAACACTTTGTCATCTTTCACTACAATTGTATCTGCCGCAATGATGATTTCTTCTTCTGATTCAACTACCGCAAGCGCCTTTTGCTCAGACAGACGAACCGCATATTCATATGGCTCTTCCGGTGTAAACGGTAAATTCTCGTCTACATCGCTCGGTCTCACGATAAAATCAATTCCTGCAAGCTGTAATAATTCTTTACGTCTCGGCGAGGAAGATGCGAGCACAATAGGTTTTAAACTACTAAATTTCATTGGAACAACCCCCTTTTTCCTAGTGTACGCTATTCCACGCGATTTGAAAAAAGGGCAAAATTCAATTCTCCCCCGTATATGGGATCAAAATTGAATTTTGAAGCACGGGTCTTGATTCGAGTAATGCGCCAACAGATGCAGTCTCGCGACAGAGGAATCCTTTGTAAATGCAGTAATGGCGGTCATTTTCTTCGCAAAGTCTCCCCCTTTTTTCGCGTCTTTTGCATCTTTAGACAATTCAATTTTCGATAGATCCTCAGCAAGCAACGCTTTTCTCACCTCGCCGGCATCCGCAGACTTGCAAGTGCCCGGTACGATTGTAATTCTCTTCTTAAATGCATCTTCGCCTTCCTTCAAAATTACATCACTCTCGTTCAGCCAAACCGCTCCCCAGACATAGAACTGTCCCCCCGCTGGCACGATAGCCGTACTTGCGAGACTCGGATTGTCCGCCACGAAATCCGTCGCTGCCTCCTGACTGGAAAACACACCATGCTGCTTAACGAACATAGTATCTCCACCCTCAGCCGCTCCGCCTTGCTCGTCTGTCTTCGGCCCAGTCGTCGCTACCGTCTCATTCGCCTTATCCTTTTTCTCTCCCGTAGTCGATATCGTCAGCCCGATCACTAGTACTGCGACCAAGCCGATCGCTATCCCTTGCACTAACGCCCGAATCACAATGTTCTTTGAATACGTCCTGCGGAAATTCATTCCATCACTCCACTAGTTTTCTTTCACCATATCAAAATGAACGTAAAAAAAGACGAGACTGTTGTCGTCTCGTCCATAAACATTTACCGATTTAGTTCAACAAACCTGTATACCAACTGACAAGCTGCGTCCCATAGAAATAAGCAATGAGTGCAGCGACCGCAATCGAAGGACCGAATGGCACAGGTGTTTTACGTCCTTGCTTCGTCTTTTTTAAGAAGATCATGCCGACAATCGCGCCTATCAATGAAGCGAGAAACAGCGTCACTAACGTCTGCATCGTTCCGAGCACCAAACCAATAACGAAAAACAACTTAATATCGCCACCGCCCATACCACCGTTCGACACGAAGGCAATCAATAGCAACAAACCGAACCCCACCGCAGCTCCAAGCAAGCTATCCCACCAGGGCGTCAGCGGACTGACGAAGCGCAAGATGAAAATTGCAATACCAAACGGCAATAAAATTTTATTCGGAATCAACATATACTTTAGATCGGATACCGTTAAAATAACCAACATGGAAATAAATAACAAAGCCACAACGAATTCCCATTGAAATCCGAAGTGTAAGAACGCACAGACGAACAGCACACCCGTGATCAGCTCCATCACGGGATATAGAGCACTGATCTTCTCTTTACATCCACGGCACTTCCCACGCAAAAATACGTAAGAGAAAACCGGCACCAGATCTACTGCGGTCAGATTACGATCACATGTCGTACAGCGAGAAGGTGGTGACACGATGGATTCCTTTACCGGCAAACGTATGCCGACTACGTTAAAGAACGAGCCAAACGTAATGCCGTAAAGGAAGAAAAAACTACTATAGAGCCATTCCATGGATTACCTCCTTACCCCGCTTTCTCAGTACCTGTCATTTTATTGATCGTCGTTGGATCGAATTTCATCGCAGGTGGCGGCGCGTCTACTTTCGGCGCCTCATTTTGTAAATTGACAAGATCCGGACGGAAGTACGCATGGAATGAAATCACAACTTTCATTTCACCGATATCCGATTCCTCTTCCGTTTTCTCGGCAGTCGCTTCGAATTGAATCGTCTCTACATTTATCAGTCGAATCATTTCTTCAATCTCGTAAATGAACGTATCGACTTGCTTATATGTATCTGCAGCGAGTGTCACTTCCATCAAAACAGTTTCAAGATTTTGTACATTTTCAGGCAATAATTCAATATTGAATACTTCTTTCGAGAAATTAATTTCTTCTATTCGACTATCGGACTTTACTTCCGCCTTCTCCAGACGAATCAGCAATGCATCTTCTAACGGAATGACAGGCACAACTTTTTGAAGTGGTGCAGACGTTACAGTTTCATTTACATCTCTATTCGCTAATTGTTTTTGTAAGGAAAACAACACATCACGTTCTGAAGCAAACTGAGCCGCCGTCTGATCCTTCATTTCTTTTGCTGGCAAAAAGACGTTCGTCACCGTGTAATAGACAAGTGCAATAAGGAAAATGGAAGCCAATACGACTAAACCAATCTCCATCTGACGTTTAGATAAATATTTATTCAACCGTATCGCCTCCTTCCGTATTCGCATCTACAGGAGGTTGTAGTTCTTCAGGGGCAGGTTCTTGTGGTTTCTCTTGCGGTTCTTGAATCACATCAGGATCAACGTCTGCGTCTGTTCTTGGTAGCGCACGTTCATCGACAAATTGAATGAAATAAGTAGCAAAATATCTAGGCAAGACATTCTCCCGCTCATCGATGTCTAGTTTTTCCGTTTCAATTCCTTCGAACGTCGCGTCGATCACTAACGACGAAGCTTTCATTCGGGTTAGATAAAGCGCCGGCTCCATCAAGTCATCAAACTGTACTTTCAATGTCACTTCATTGGGCGCAGTGAACGTTAGCTCTTGGAAAAACCCTCGATCTGGCAAGGCTTTCGTTAGATCATCTATAAGCGGTTGTGTTTTATATTGGTGCCCTTTTAGAAACTCTACAGTCGCTGCTAATTGTTCTTTTTCCTGACCGAATGCAGACAAATGCATTTGGGACGTTATACCTTCTTGTTGTTTCTGTATTTCATACGTGGATTGTTGCAACGTCCCCGCTTCATCATCATATTTTTGCGCAATGAAATAAAGCACAATCCAACTAAGGAATGCGACTAAAAGTATTGCAATCGCTATCCAAAGAAAAGTAGCCCTCTCACGGATCTTTTCCGGCAGTAGATTTATATCAACTAACATATTACACCTCTTCCTTCAGCGCGAGACCAATAACCCGGTGGAAATCCGCAGTAATTTCTGTTCCGTCCACACAACTAATCGGCTCGTTCACTAAGGGAAGTGCTTCGATCGTTAAACGTTCTCGTACCATCTGCAATAATTCTTCTTGTTGTGTATATGTACCATTCCACACTAGATGGGTAATAGCGGAATCATTCTCCGCCAAATTAAAGCGATAGAAGTTCGCTAGCTTCTCGAGTTCCATGACAATCGTATCCGGCTCAACTCGTTGCTCTAGCTCTTCGCCTGTTGTCATGCTAAGCGGTACTTCCAGTTCCATCGAGCGAATGAACAAAGGATAATGGGAATAGAAAATAGACACAGTCAGGCTACGACCACGCAAATCAGCAAGGAGAATATGTTCCGACCCCTCAAATTGGTGGACATGATGTGCCAGGCGATACAGAGAAAGCGGTGCAATATCCGCCACAACAGGCTCCACTTTTACGGACTTCAGCACTTCCTCATAGGTCTGCATAATACTTTCTTTAGACGCAATCAAAATCGCTTCATTTTGCGATTTATTAGCTGTATAAGGAACGACATCAAACACCGGATCGTCAAAAGGCAAATAAATCGTCGAACCGATCTCGATAAAGAAATGGCTTTTCAGCTCTTCATCTTCCACCGTGTCAGGATACGCAACGCGTCGGATGATGACATATGTATCAGGCGCAAGAAACGCCACGTCACGCTTCACAAGATTCCAATCTTTCACAACCTCCGTCAGAACATCGCGGAGCTTATCCCCTTCGGCTATTCGGCCTTCCATTATGATATGTGCTGGCAACAACAATTCTTTCGCGATTTCCAGCACGATCGGATTCAAGGACTTTATACGCACGTACCGGATCGCATCGTCGTCAAGAGTTAACGAATGCACACGCTTTTTACGGCTGAGTGTAGGTATAGAAAGTTTGGAAAGTGGGCGTTTTAGTTTAGAAAAAATTGACATAAATGAACTCCTTCCAGACGAGCAAACGCGGGGTGTTTGGTGATTATTTCCTAGTAAACTAGTTATGGTAAGTATAGCAAAAGTGTTGGGAGAAAGGAAGACTGGTAGGAAGAGCTTACGAAATATTAAGCATTGTAATTAATCACCTGATATGGAGGGTAATTCATCACATTTTTCAGTTCTAACTTTTGTGGATTTCTCACTATTATTAATCATTTCGACAGTGGTTTTCGAAATTTAACGTCATTTTCCTCGACGTATGCTTTACTACAAATCCAAAGGGGTTAGCTTCAACAATCCACAATATGTAATTGACTAAGTTTTCGCTTTAAAGAGAACACAGTTGAATTAATGGAAGAATACCTACAGAGTTAATATAATAATTAATTTCAATGTGTTCAATAAAATATGAACTAGCAACGTTTAGTAATATAACCGTTAGCATCTTTAACGAGCGTAACACGACGAGTGTCGGCAAGAAGTTTCTTCACAAGAGTACAATCTTATAAGTTGCACAATTGAATTTATTGAATCTATGATTATTCACATTTCTAAAAAAATTGATTTTTAAAAAACTCTGCAGGGAATATCTGCAGAGTTTTAATGAATTAAGTAATATAATTATGGAAAGATACTTATCTCGTCACTTCAACTGTACCGGTAGTTCCTTTAACTGCAGCATCAGTAATATTTTTAGAAGTCGAACCTTTGAAAGTTACTGTAACACCTTTTGTCGTTGCGGTACCTACTAAAGTATTTGATCCGCCATCTACTTTTGTAACTGTTGCTGATGTAAGGCCACCAACTTCATTTAAAAATCCTTCTGTAGTTAACTTCGTAAGGTCAACTGACTTTTCACCGTTTTCTGCAAAGTACATCTGTGCAGCAGATAATACATTTTGTCCATCAGACTTTAATGCATTAACCTTAGAATTCGTAATAATATTCCCAATAGCCGGCACCGCAATCGCAGCAATAATACCCAAAATAACAATAACCGCTAATAGCTCGACAAGTGTCAAACCTTTTTGATTCAATTTCTTCTGCATAAACTTTTTCATATAATTCCCCCCCTCTTGTCTATCATACTTTATGAGTATAGTATACCAGAGACACTAGTAAATTAAAACTAGTTTAATTGAAAAAACTTAAAATTATTACTAACTTTTGTTATTTCCGTTACAAATTATCTATCTGCTCAAACATACTAAACATCGGTAACATGATTGCCAAAACTATAGTCCCGACTACTGCAGCTAAGAAAACAATCATTAAAGGCTCTATCAAAGCCTTTAAGCGGTCTGTAGCTGCTTCTACTTCTTTCTCATAAAAATCGGCAACTTTTGCTAACATGGAGTCTAAAGAACCAGTTTCTTCGCCAATTGCAATCATATGAGGAATTAATGGTGGGAATGCCCAGTGATTTAACATGGGTTCTGTCAAGGAACCGCCACGCTCCATGGATACTCTAGACTCACCAATCACTTTTGAAATGACTTCATTCCCCACCACCCTTTCTGTCATAGACAGGGCCTGTAAAATTGGTACAGAGCTCGAAAACATGGAACTTAATGTGCGTGTCATCATGGCAAGGGAAGACTTTTGAGCAATACTACCGAATATAGGTAATTTCAACAAGATAGTATCCAGAATATATTTCCCTTTTGGGTTGCTTCTGAACATGATGTACCCAACAACTAGAATTGAAACTATAAGAATGAACAAGTACCAGTAGTTTGCAATCCATTCACTAGCTGCCATTACCGCTCGAGTTAGCCAAGGTAGTTGTCCACCTATGCTATCAAACATATCTAGGAACATCGGTACGACGAACCATAGAAGAAAAATGACTACAGTGATCGCTATAATGCCTACTACAACTGGATATGCCATCGCTGATGTGACTTTTTGTCTTGTACGATACGCTTTCTCAAAATGCTCTGCTAATTGATCCAATGATTCATCTACCGTACCCGAAACTTCTCCTGCCGCCACCATGTTTAAAATTAACGGCTCAAACACTTTAGGATGTTTTCCGAAAGCTACAGATAACGCTGTACCTGTGCGTAAATCTTCTTGAACTGCGGTCAAAATCTTTCGAAATGCCGCCTGCTCCACCTGCATAGATAATATCCTTACTGCATCCACAATCGTGACTCCTGCTTGAAGAAGTGTAGAAAACTGCCGTAAGAACATAATCAATTGATCACGCTTCACCGGACTACCGATCGTAATATCCTTCGTTAGCATCGTTTCTTTCTGCTCAACAAGATTTACTACACGAATTCCCTGATCTTTAAGTTTAATCGCTGCATCTCGCTTATTCGTAGCCGTCACTGTACCACGGCGAATCGCTTTCGCATCTCGCCCTTCATATGTAAAACGAGCCACTCTTAATCATCCCCTTGCATAAACGGCAATGCCGCTTCATACGAAATGATTCTCTGATCCATCAAATTCTTTACGGAGTGGTCCATCATATGCATTCCAAGTGCACGGCTTGTCTGAATGACGTTCGGAATCTGGTGAATTTTCTCAGACCGTATCAAGTTTGATACAGCGGGATTATTAATCATAATCTCTGTCGCCGCACGTCTTCCTTGCTTATCCATAGTCTGGAATAATCGCTGGGAAACGACTGCCTTTAAAACACCTGCCAACTGCACGCGAATTTGTGCCTGTTGCCCATGAGGAAATACGTCTATAATTCTATCAATTGTCGAAGCGGCACTCCATGTGTGTAACGTCGCAAGAACTAAATGACCGGTTTCCGCAGCAGTGATAGCCGTAGAGATCGTCTCCAGGTCACGCATCTCACCTACTAATATGACATCCGGATCTTGACGTAAAGCAGCACGTAAGCCGTCCGCAAACGACAGTGTATCAAAACCGACTTCCCGTTGATCGATAATAGAAGAACCATGCTCATGCATATACTCAATTGGATCTTCTAACGTAATAATATGCTTTCGCATCGTTTCATTCATATAACGAATCATTGCCGCAAGTGTTGTGGACTTACCCGAACCAGTTGGCCCTGTAACTAAAATTAGTCCTTGTGCAGTGTCAGATAAGCTCTTCAACGTTCCCGGCATATTCAACTCATCGATCGTAGGTATCTTTGTAGGAATCGTCCGAAATGCTAATGATATCGCACCGCGTTGTTGGAATGCGTTGACACGGAAACGAGAAACGCCAGCGATTTCATAAGAATAGTCAATCTGTCCAGCTTCTTTAAATGCAGGAATCATCTTTTCTGGAATCGTTTGATAAGCAATTTCTTTTGTGTCTTCCTCGGTCATAACGATTTCACCAAATCGTTTCAAATCACCATGTACTCGGAAAACTGGGGGCACGCCAACAGTCAAATGAATATCAGACGCTTTGATAGTAAAGGCTTCAGTTAATAATTGATCAATTCTTTCGGTCACCGCAAACACTCCTAATCTATCAAGGCCACTCTCAACACTTCTTCAGTAGTGGTAATGCCTTGTTTCACTTTTTCCAAACCATCATCTATCAGGAAAATCGTTGCACTCTTCTCTGCGATTTCACGGAATACAGTAGGCGATGCGCTATTGTTGATCGCATTACGCATTTCAGCATTGATGATCAATACTTCATGAATCGCAATCCTTCCGCGATATCCTGTCATATTACATGCAGAACAACCCGCACCGCGATGAATCGTTTCAATCGTTTTCCTACGTCTAGCGAAAATTTCTTTTTCACGATCAGTAGCTAGCTGTGTAGTGCCGCAGTCCCGGCATACACGTCGGATCAATCGTTGAGCTACAATTGCATTAAGGGAGGCAGTCAAAAGGAATGGCTCTACACCCATATCAAGTAGCCGTGATATAGATGCAACCGAGTCATTCGTGTGGATTGTGCTCAAAACCAAATGTCCTGTCAAAGAAGCTCGTATCGCAATTTCTACCGTCTCTTTATCCCGAATTTCTCCTACCATGACCACATCAGGATCTTGACGCAATATAGAACGTAACCCTTTCGCAAACGTTAATCCCACATTCGTATTCACTTGAATCTGATTAATTCCTTCCAATTGATACTCTACCGGATCTTCAATCGTAATAATATTTACCTCTTCGCTATTTAACCGATTCAACGCCGCGTATAATGTAGATGATTTACCCGAACCAGTAGGTCCAGAGATCAACACAATACCGTTCGGCTTCTCAATTTCTCCAAGAAAACGTTCCAGATTCGTTGGACCAAAACCAAGCTTTGTCATATCATTCAATGAGCTACTCAAGTCCAAAATACGCATAACGACTTTTTCACCAAAAACTGTCGGTAAAGTTGATAACCGTAGGTCGATTGGACGGAAATCAATCATTACTTTGATGCGCCCATCCTGTGGCATGCGTGATTCAGTAATGTTCAAATTCCCCATGATTTTGATTCGGGCTAGAAGCATAGCCTGCATATGCTTCGGTATGACCCGTTCAGTCTGCAGTTTTCCATCAATTCTGAAGCGGATGATGACTTGGTGTTCTTGAGGATCAATATGAATATCACTCGACTTCATAGAAACTGCACTAGAAATAATCTGGTTCACTAGACGTACAACAGGAGAATCATTATCAACGATGTCATCCTGTTGCTCTGCCTGACTAGCAGATGTTTCGGGTTCTTCAAACAGCAAGTCATCAAATAATTCATCATCATAATATCTAGTGATTGTTCGTGTAATATCGTCTTTTGACGCAATTGCAGTATCAATATGGAAACCAGTAGACAACCGTAAATCTTCAATCGTATTGTAATCCATCGGGTCCGCCATGGCGACGAATAATTTATCTCCATCTTTTTTTAACGGAACAATCATTTTTTGCTGCGCCAAACTTTTAGGTACAATATTAAACAACTTCGGATCAAACGGATAACGGAATAAGTTGACGTGAGGAATTCCTAGCTGGAACTCTAACACTTCAATCAACTGTTGCTCCGTAATATACCCGCGTTGCAATAACGCATCACCTAGTCGCTCATCGCGAGTTTTTTCTTTCAACGTACTCATTAACTGCTCGTCCGTCAGCAAACCGGATTCTATTAATAAATCTCCAAGACGCTTTCTAGTTGTCGCCATCTCAATCCCCCTCTATCAATCGATTGGATCACCATTCTTGTCGACTTTTATAAGATTGCCACCTTTATCGTAATCATATTTCACATCATCTTTTCCAGTCGGGACATTTGTGTTACTTGAACCACTTCCATTAACTGCTCCCGAACCGCCGCTACCCGTTCCATTACTTGAAGAAGAACCCGTATTGCCCGAGCCTGGGCTTCCATCGCTACCTGATCCGCCACCATTTGAAGAAGTCGAACCTTTTCCGTTAGATGAAGTAGACGGGTTATCTGTCGAGCCATTACCTGATGTGTTTCCATCGGTATTGCTTGAAGCACTATCCACATCACTCTCAGGAACTTTCTCTACTACCTTTTTTAAACTATGTCGTTCAATAATCGGTTTTGGCGCATAGAAATCTATTGACACATCTTCCATTTCTTGCAATGAACCATTCAATAGAATATTCCGTTTAACCGCAACCTCCATGCCTTTCTTGCCTTTATCCACCACTTCAATCGCCCCTGCATTTACAAAGGCGCTATAACGGATAACCGTTTTCGGATCATACTTTGTGATTTTCTCCACTTCGGTATCGTAACGATGCACAAACGGTAGACCTTCAATCGACAGCTCCAATTGAGCGCCTGTCCAAGCCGTACGAATCGTGAAGACGGTTTGATTGGGGTTCGTGAACTGAAAATCTAAATCGAGCTTACGATTGATCGCTGCTTCAAATCCTGGTTCAACGCCCGCAGGTAATTCAGATGAAATATTGCGTTCATCTATAACCCAATTCGTCTGCAATGCTGCTTTATACAGAAGAGAAGACATAATAGTCATCTGTAAATCTGTCGCACTAGCAGACTCTTTACCGCTCAAATATTCACGGAATGAAAAGGTAGAATTCGGCTGAATTTCTAAACCATTCAAATCGTCCATCAATAAACGCAAACCTTTTTCTAACTCATCCACTTCATATGCGGCAGTAGCAATCACTTGTTTCTGCTCGTATAAATCAGGTATAAAATCCGCTATATATACTTGTTGTGGCATAATGCCGCTCTGTAGCTGAACTTCTAGTTGTGCGGCTATTTTCTCCACGTCATCTTCACTGAATGAAAGCGAATGGAAATTTTGTTTCATTACCGTACGAAGCCCTTCCCTAGAGACATTTGCGATTAATGAATTATCCACTCCACTTTTCGCTTCGTTTAGCGTAGCGTCTGGATCAAAATGTACTACCTCTGCCGGAACGTCTACTCGAAGATCTTGCACAATCAGCTGCATGGCCACGTTCTGTTCAAGCTCTAAAAAATCATTTACTAATTTTTCTTTCGCCTCTTTACGATTATGCTTTGATATGTCAAACGGGCCCGCATACGTGTGTTTACTAAACTTTTTAAAGTTTGAGAAGAAGCCGTCCCCTGCATAAGCTTGTTGGGCGAAAATGGCGGAGATGACTAGTAATAGAGCACCTAAGACGAGGCTAATTTTGTATTGTTTTAGTTTCATAGTAAATCTCCTGACTTTGATTAATTATATGTAACATCGATTTCAGGAGGCTCCCAATTAGGGTTATCTGTAATTCCCGAACTGTCGCTTCCACTTCCACCGCCAACACAGTTATCATATAACGCTTGTGGATTAGTTTTAAATACAGATTCTTTCACCGGAATTAAGTTTGTATATTTACCCATAATATTTTGGGGGTTGGCTTTTTCCTCCACAAAATAAATTTTACTATTTGAATCCATTGTTTTCAGATCTATCTTATTAAAATCAATATTTCCACCAACGCAAACTTTGGAATTGTTTTTAATAACAAGCGACTTCTCTACAACTAAATTCCCCTTAACAACTAAGTTGGAATTGTATATACAACCTGCTTTCTTCATTGTAAGTTCTTTACCGACTACCATAACTGACTTGCTAGTTAGCGCAAATTTTTCTCCAGTGTAGTTACCGTCGACAACTATTTTCATGTTTTTGAATTCGGTATTTTTCCCGTCCATAGCTCCTTTTGCATAAAGTATAGAATTCGAATAACCCGAGCTAGCATTCTTAAATTCAATACTTCCGGTTGTATATAGATTTGCTTGATTAGCTCCATTTAAGTTTTTCAGTTCAATATTTCCCTCAGCATACATGGTTATGTTATTCATAGTATTCATATTAGGTAGCTCAATGTTTCCTTTTGAATATATTTGCGTATTCTTAAAATCTATTCCGATATTACCATTTCCTTTTGTATAACCGAATGGAAAATACACAATGGAATTTATTGCGGTAAAATGAGTATCAGTAGATTTCTGTCCCAAGCATTTTTCATTGTTAGGATTAATAGTACATGGTGTAGTTTGCTTATTGCTTTCAATTAAACTTTGAATGTCCACAACGGGAATCGTCAAAGAATTCCCTCCATTGTTTGGCGGGTTGGAAATACTATCCTCAACTAGCAACGGAAAATCAAACAGTAGCTCAAAATCCAAACTTTTCGCTCGTTTGCTTCCTTTTCCATATTCCCCCAGAACTTTGCCTTTGACTAGTAAACCTATATACCTATCCGCGGAGTCTTTTACTCTAGTATAGTTTACAGGTCCTAAAATACTATATTGTAAAGAATCTGTTGTATCTGGCTTCGTTTTTTCAAGATTAGTGAAGTGAAGGTTGAGAAGTTGATCAACCATTTGATTTTGCCAGTTTTTTGCCGCTTGCTTAAGCTCTTCTTGTTTTTTTTCAGGTGTTATACTTTTGTTATTTATCATGATCTTATCGCTCTCATAGTCCAACTTTGTATTGTTCCAAATTTTACGTCTTTCTGCTTTAAATTTATTTATATACAGCCATTTATAATAATCTACACCCATTTCAGCAGCAGTATATGCCAGATGGTTGTCATCTACAATACGTTGCTGTTTAGCATTGCTAATCGATCCCCTCATGAAAACAGCACTACCTATCATGATAAATATGATGACAAGCAAGACAAGCACTAATGCATAGCCTTTTTCATTTTTAGGTAATTGCACACGACCGCTTCCTTTCCTCAAGGGGCTTCCTTATATCTGGATAATTCCAATGGGATGGATACTTTCAATTTATCGTTATTTGGATCTACAACCCAAAACTTTGATATTTCTAAATTCCCTCTCTTTGCGTTTACATAGAATCTTTCTTCAGTAGCTTCTGGATTTTTTTGATCTGTATAATACAGAAAGTTCGTACTAAGAATATAATCTTCTATAGTTTGAGATGACGTTCGGCAATTTCGAACGCTCACTCTTTGAGGCTTCACAACAAATTCATAACTTGAACACTTACGATGTAAACGTTGTGCTTCTGTCGCAATATAATTTGCCTCTTGCTGTAAGCGTAATTTTGCCGTCTCCGATGTATTCATTCGAGTACTTATTGAGAATGTTGTCCAGATAATTACAGATACCAAGGAAACAAGTAGTAGCGTTGCTAATAGTTCAACAACAGACATTCCTTGCTGATTCTTTCTTATTGTCCACTTTACATTCATAGAGCCCCATCCTCCACATAACCAAACGTCTCACTAATTTCCTTGCTATTCTCATAAATAGAAATTTGCAATCTATGGAGTGTAACAGAAGTTTCTGTGAAAGATTTCAAGTCTGATGGTACACGGTATTTCACACGGTATTCGTATTTAGGTTCATCTTGACGTGTATATGTATAAAAAATAAAATCAGATGACGATTCAGTATCTTTCTTTAGAACTGAAACCCCTTCATTATTCTCTAACGGCATCGGATTCTCTTTCCAAAAAATCAATTCTTTTTTAGCCAAATGGATCGTTTCAAGTTTAGATTCTGTCCGAGTATTAAATACATTCATTTGAGAAAAAATCGTCATGAAACTAACGAATACAATACCCAAAATTGTCAAAGCCGCTAGAATTTCGACTAGTGTAAATCCTTTTTCTTTCGTAGTATTCATGACATGACATTCCTCCCGTTTATATTCTCCTACTAAAACTAAATACCCTTTCCTAAACGTAATGGTCTATAAAACTAACTTTATTAAGCCTATTGTCTCATTAAACTACTTAATAAGTAAAGAGAGCCAACAACTACCTTTATGTATTTTTTCGGACATGTTAAATCCACTTCTTCAAACGAAATCATACGACTTGCCTCAATCGGGCAAACCGCTTGTAAATCCTTCGCTTTTGCAGCTTGTGCATGCGAAAAATCCACAAACGTAAAACTATTCGCAAGTGGTGCTAAAATCTCCAACGTTGCTTTATAATCTTTCGTATTCAACATTCCTACAATCCAATCCACTTTCTTTCCTGGAAATTGCTCGGAAATAGTACGTACCAACATACGCGCAGCAGCAGGATTATGAGCTCCATCCATATAAACGTGTTCTGCAATCTTTTGGAATCTAAACGGCAAAGCTACATTTGCTATAGCTTTAGCCACATGATCTTGTTTTAAAGGAACCCCTGCCAATGATAAAGCTTCTAGAGCAACCGCAAGATTAATTGCTTGATGTGGCCCTTTCATATTACGCACCGGAATTTCAAATGTAGACATACCGCAGAAGGTCTCCGTCGTTCCTTGCTTCATTGTGAATTCTTCGTCATATGCGCGTACTAAACTTTTATTCGACTTCGCCTCTGACAAGACAATCTCTTTCGCTTCTTTTGCTAATTCCCCTATAACGACTGGAATATACGGCTTAATAATGCCGGCTTTATGCGCGGCAATCTTTTCAACTGTATTACCAAGAAACCCCGTATGATCGAGAGCAATCGACGTGATGACGGACACTAAAGGCGTCACCACATTCGTGCTGTCGTATCTACCACCCATCCCCGTCTCAAGCAAGACGTAGTCCGGTCCTGCATTACGGAACGCTAAAAACGCTGCCACCGTCAGCAATTCAAAGTCCGTCAGCAAACCGCTCAATCCTGCTGCTTCCATCTCCTCAAACACATATTCCAATTCCTCTTGCGCAATCGGCTTTCCATTGATCCGAATCTGATCATATATATCCAATATGGCGGGTGAAGAAAACACACCGGTCTCAAATCCATGCGCTTGTAACACCGCTTCCATTACTGCAATCGTCGAACCTTTCCCGTTCGTACCCGCCACATGAATAATCCGCAAGTCTTTCTCGGGGTTCAATACACTCGCCAATGCCTTTTCTATGGCATCTAATCCAGGTTTAATCTCGTCGTCACTCATTATGTCAAATTGTTTTTTATATTCATCAAGTTTTGGAATCAAAGAAATTCCTCCTGTGCTAAAATTAAGTTATATACAGTATAGCAAAGGTGGCGTGGGGATTGAAAAGTTGTTGGGTTATTTATAATGGTAGTTTAACGAGTGATAAATTTGCCGATCAAGCGCGGCTTGTACAAGAAGCGGCAGAAAATGTTGGGGTACAGGCGACACTCTTAAAAAATTATGAGGTGCAGATGGATGTGCAAAATCAGATAAAAGATGCCCCTGATTTCGTCGTCTTCCTCGATAAAGATACATTGCTTGGACAGTATTTAAAAAATGCAGGAATCCCCGTCTTCAATGATCCTGAAGTTATTGAGACATGTGATAATAAAGCCAAGCAGTATCTTGAACTCGCGAAGCACGGTGTCGCGATGCCGAAAACGATCATCGCACCGAAGGTCTATCCAA
This sequence comes from Sporosarcina sp. P7, assembly GCF_002743425.1. NCBI lineage: Bacteria > Bacillati > Bacillota > Bacilli > Caryophanales > Caryophanaceae > Sporosarcina > Sporosarcina sp. P7. The sequence goes on from NZ_PDZF01000007.1 coordinate 106,590, forward strand.
ACTTTTCGATTGCAGATAGTGGCTATTACGAGAACGTCCTTGAAACGCTCAGCTTGCCCATGATCATTAAAGAAGGTCATGGCTCATTTGGTATGAAAGTGTATTTGATCGAAACGAAAGAAGCTTTCTATGAAAAAGTCGATGAGTTGCGTGGTGTCGATTATGTCTTTCAAGAGTTCATCGAGACAAGTAGAGGGCGGGACTTACGCGTCAATATAGTGGGCGATCAAATCATTGCGGCCATGTATCGCCATTCAGAGACGGATTTCCGCGCAAATATTACGAACGGCGGCGTAGCTGAAGTTGTAAAATTGACGTCCGCTCAGGAAACATTGGCTATGGAAGCTGCAAAAGCAGTTGGTGCAGAATTCGCAGGAGTAGATTTGTTATTCGGTGCCGATGAACAACCCCTGGTTTGTGAAGTGAACGGCGCGGCACATATCCGCAACCTGTTGAACGTCACCGGTATCAACGTCGCTGATGCAATGATTGCGTATATATTGGAGAAGATTAAATGAAAGGTGCCATCTACTATAATGAGGAGGAAGCGAAGCGGAATCATGCGTTTATCGACGATCTATTAAAAGAAGCGAAGGTATTAGATATGAACGTGGAGTTGATAACGGATTCACCTGCTGAACCGCTTGATTTCATTTTATTCCGCGATCGTGATCCTGAATTAGCCTTAGAATTGGAACAAGCCGGTTATCGTGTGTTCAATCGAGCGAGTATACAAAAAATCGCCAATGATAAACTACGCACATTTGAACTGGCTTCCCTGCTTGGTATTCCCGCAGTCCCCACATTCAGAGTGGATCAACTTCCTACATTGCCTTTTATACTGAAAACACGCGGGGGTCACGGCGGAAGCGAAGTATTTCTATGTGAATCTGCACAACAAACAGAAGATATCCTAAATCAATTCGATCCTACTAAACTAATTGCACAACCTTTCATCGAATCTGACGCGACGGACATCCGTGTGTTTATGCTCGGTAATGAATTGTTAGGTGCAGTGAAACGAACAGGCGCGAAAGATTCATTCAAATCCAATTACACATTGGGCGGCACCGTGGAAAAGTATACGTTGAACGACACTGAAACCAAACAAGTTCAAACGATTTCCCGGGCAATTTCTAGCGATTATATCGGCATTGATTTCATACTTCCAATTAAAGGCGGCTGGTTACTGAATGAAATCGAGGATCCCGTTGGTGCCCGTTCACTCTATCAAACACATGAGTTTTCAGTGGCGAAGAAATTATTGGAGTATATCAAAAATCAGTTGAGTGATGAATCATGAGGAGAAAACGCTATACTAATTTAGATAACGTAGATACGCGTAAGACACTGCGAGAACTGATTCGGTGGCAGATAGAACGTAATGAGGGAAAGAAAGATTTACGTATCGTAATCGAGCAAGCGCCAGATAAAGAAATAGAAAAACTCGCTATTAATCGGTCGAAAGCATCCATTACTTGGATTGGACACGCTACATGTTTGATTCAAATCAACGGGCTCAACATAATTACGGACCCAGTCTGGGCAAAGCGGATGGGTTTTCAGAAACGATTGACGGAACCAGGAGTCGCACTCGTTGAATTGCCAGAGATTGACGTTGTAATTATTTCACACGGACATTATGATCATTTGGACTTTGGCACGATCAGACATCTAAAAGGTAATCCTAGCTATTTTTTTCCAGTTGGCCTACGCAGTAAATTTCAGATAAGAGGATTTAAAAAGGTCATCGAAGCGGAATGGTTTGACTCATTCGTGTTTGAAAGCACAAAGTTCACATTTGTTCCAGCACAACATTGGACAAAACGGACAATGACGGACACGAATACTTCGCACTGGGGCGGCTGGATTATCGAAAGTGCTGAACAATCGATTTACTTCGTTGGGGATACGGGATATTTCCGAGGTTTTCAAGAGATTGCCAAGAAGTTCACTATTGATACGGTGCTCATGCCGATTGGAGCGTACGAGCCGGAATGGTTTATGAAGGAAAGTCACTTAACACCCGAGGATGCAGTGAAAGGATTTTTGGATCTAGCTGGAAAGACATTCATTCCGATACATTATGGAGCTTATCATTTAGCGGACGATACAGGGCCGGAAGCTGTTGAAAGGCTGAATGCTGAGTGGAGAAGATTGCAGTTGGATGAAAATCGATTAAAAAAGTTGCTTATTGGGGAAACGTTGTGGTTGTAAACATATGGGCTGTTACCGAAAGTCATTATGATATTCGGTAACAGCCCTTTTACGTAGAGAGATGTACTCCATTTAATCTCTAGCGTTGACTTTAGCTAGGAAAGCCGTCATTAGCCATAAAAGGATCGGTATGATACTCCACAAGAAAAACTTCCAATTACTCGTTACTACTGAAAGAACGAAGAAAAAGACGAGTGCTAAAAACACAATTGCGACAGCGTACGTTTGAAGTTTATTCATTTTCTATCCCCTTTCCAATAATGTACTTCCACACCATGGGCAAAATGAAATCTCGATACTTGAAGTACCTCCATCATGAATTAACAATCCGTAATCTTGATCTGTTTTATCAAAAAGAATCAATTGATCAGGACAATCATACGGGTCTTTGTGTACGTCACATGTAAAAGTTGCATGATAAGCCACGTCTTCACAACAATGCTGTTTCATTTCTACTCACCTTGCTTTCTACTATCTCAGATCTACTCTTTTTATGTTTTCTAGTAAATTAACCACGCCAGTATATATAAGTGTAACAAACTCCACGGAACGTTTGTTGATGCCTGTTGGATATTCGCCTATGATAATAGAGAGCAGGAGGGAAACCGATGGATACAAGTAAAGTTGGAGAATTAATCTATACATTACGCAAAGAAAAAGGATTCACCCAGAAACAATTAGCCGATCAAATGAATATTTCGGATCGAACGATTTCAAAGTGGGAGCGCGGATATGGTTGTCCGGATGTAACACTTTTATCCAATCTATCTAAGCTACTTGGTGTGAATATAGAAAATATTTTAGACGGTGAAGTATTGTCTAATGAGTTTATAGGAGGAAATATGAAAAAATCAAAGTACTTTGTCTGTCCATCTTGTAATAATATTGTATTAGCAACGGGCAATATTACACTATCTTGCTGTGGCAGGAAACTCGAAGCGCTACAAGCGATGAAAGCGAGCGACGAAGAAAAACTTACGATTGAAGAAGTCGATAATGAACGTTTTATCTCAAGCGACCACCCGATGACAAAAGATCATTATATCTCCTTTATCGCATTCGCGACTGGCGATCATGTCCAGATTATCAAACAGTATCCTGAATGGAGTTTTCAAACACGTCTACCTTTGAGAAAACATGGCACACTGTTATGGTACGATACACAGTTCGGTTTATTCTATCAATATATCTAAACAGCAAAAGCACTTCTATTCATGAAGTGCTTCCCCCTACACAATTCTTTCAATTATTTCTAAAGAAGTCTATCGTTTGCTTAAAGGTAATATGAGCTAATTCTTCATTGTATGCAAAAGCGTATGGATCACTAAATCCATGCTTCCCATCGTACGTATATACCTCCACATTCGGCTTTTCTAATTTCAAAACCATTTCTTTCACATCAAATGACTTCTCGGTATTCGGAAAGTACAACAAAGTTGGACAAGTGGGGTTCATTCCTGCATAATCTCGTATTCGTGATCCGTAGTATCCAACCATCCCATCTACGCACTCTTCTTCGCTGCAGAGCCAAGCAATTGTCGCTCCTACACTGAATCCAAGTATAAATACTTTTTCGTACTGGTCCTTCATCTCCACCAATAACTCTTTTACCTTACGTGCGTTGTTTTCGAAACTATCATGCTGCATAAAATTTTCATAAGCTACCTCTTCTTGTGAATAATCAAAAGGTGTTTCTTGAGGCAACAGATTTGGGCAGATCACATCGTAGTCCTTCTCAGACAACGCAACACATATGTCTTTCATAAATTGATTGATACCGTATATTTCATGAAGAACTATGATACAAGTTTCGGAAGTAGATTTTGTTTTACTCATTCTATTTTCTCCTCACGTCATTCATAAAACGTATTTTCTAGAAGTTACTGACTTAACTGTACGTATAGCTACTAGCGCAGATACTGCTTATTTATACTACCGAATTCCCCTTGTCTAGACTGTAGCTTCTATCATTACATCTCTTCTTTCTTAATGAAATGGGAGAGATCATACTAATTAGCAAACCAGTTTACAACCAATCAACATTCCAAGTGGTATCAGACTGTCTAATCATGACTGAGCGCACTTCGGTTTTTTCTTAGCCAACGAACCTAGATTAGTTTTCTGATCCAATCTCTTTATGACAAAGACTACAATTAGTGACGGTACAATGAAAGGAAAAACAATACATAGAGTTTCACTAATTGCTTGCATAGCTAAACTCCTTTCCGCTTAGATCTATAATTATATTATGTAAACTAGATCGGTTAGTGGAAGTGTGGAAAATACTATGATTCCTAACTTCCCGAATATCTTCAACATCTTTCTATTTTTCAGTTTTCCTTCTAAATATCACTCTTTTGTATCGTACCAACTAAGCGCTTTTCGCTCTAATTCCTTCACAAACATACTTTTCCCTTCTATATAAGATTTTAAGTCGTCAGGAAATATGCTAGCTAGTCTCTCATATGCTTTCTCCCTACCATTATTAATCTTCCCAATAAAAGATCGCATCCAAGACTAGATATTGTCGCTCATTCCGATAAATCGTCGGTATTTTTGTTTTAAACAATAGTGGCGTACTCATCTCATTCGCAGCTAATAATTTGTAATTAAACTCTTGTAAAGCTTTCTGTAATTCTGTTGCTAGTGTTTCCAATTCCTCACTAACAGCTAGCGAAGTAGGTGTATCAAGTATTGAACCATATCCACCACTTACTTCCTCAGCCGTCTCTATCCGAATTGTTCTACACCTTACATCTTCACCCATTATAGCAACTGATGCTAGACGACTTACATCAAGTATAATACCTTTTATCTCTATCTCACGCATTCCATACTTTTCTTGTACGGTTATATAATCTTCTTTCCGATAACAAAAAAACTCCACAAAGGAAGCATAGCCGCTGCCGAAATGATCCCATTCCGCTTCGCAGACCACATTGTGGATACGACAGATTCGATAAAATAACCGATTGATATGTGCCAAGACTTCCTGTTCATCATCACTATCATAAGGAAAAGTATCCCCCATAATCTCCCCTTCAATGAACATTTGTAACTGCCGATCAGTAAATATTATAAACACCCCATTTCTTAACTATTTTACTCAACGCCACTCTCTACAATTGAAAACGTCTTTCGTATACAATCTATTTTCGCCAACGCTCCATATGGTAAAATGCATTTAGGTTCCGTATGACCGAAGTTCAAGTTATACAAAATAGGCAAATGCTCCAAGTCATACTCTTTCATCACAGTAAGGATTTCCTCTTTATACTCATCAAAGTATTTCTCGTCTTGAGGCTTCGCGAAAATTATCCCATTCACATGATGTAAAATTCCTTGTGCTGCATAATTTCTTAACCAGTATCGAATCAAACTAGGATCAGGCTTCTCTTCGGATGTTTCAAAGAATACTATACTATCGTTCCAATACTTGTCTTCGGGCCAAATCGCCGTACCCTTCGCAAATTCCAATACTTCGATACATCCACCAATCAATCGGCCTTGCACAATACCAGAGCCCTGAAGTAGTTCGTATCCAGTATTCTGATTCATCGTACGCCGCTTACTCTTATTCGACTCGATCCATTCCAACCGCTCGCTTGTCCATCTTTCAGCCGGTTGTATCTCACCTATGATTTCATTAGAAAAGAGAATTCGATTCACCATCTCGACCGTGTAGGAATCCATTTCAACATTCTCGGCAAAATCAGTTAATATTGCGGGTCCGTAGAATGAAGAAATTCCCGCTTTATGACAAAATAAATGCGATACCGTAACATCAGAGTATCCCATGAAGACTTTTGGATTTTCTCGTATTACGTCAAAATCAATGTATGGAAGTAATCGGATACTGTCCTCCCCACCGATATTCGCAATGATCCCTTTAATATTGGGATCGCTAAATGCCGCCATTAGATCTTCTGCACGAGCTTTCGGGTTTTCATAGAGAAAGTCGGCTCCTTTTAAACTGTTTGGCATTGGCACGATAGTTAGTTCGAATAGATCTTCTAATCTCTTTACGCCTTGTTCGTACCGCCACCTAATTTCCGGTTCTCCTGCGCCTCCCCACGAAGGGCTCACTGTTGCGATCCGATCACCACGTTGCAATTTCTTCGGTTTAATTAACATGCGCTTCTCCCCTTTACATATTCATAGCTGTAAAGTAAATATACAGTAGATACACGGCCGGAATACACGTGGTAATACATCCTATAATGCGGATTTTTTTAACTTAACTGCAAAGCTAAGCCGACTTAACAAAAAATCCATAAACAACCTTCTACACACGGTCTAAATATTATGAATTCAATTATACCCATAAGAATCCAATAACACTATTTATAGGGTACTATGTTTTTATAAGAACATTGACTTAGATGGTTTTGGTTTTTACTTATTAAACTATTTCCTCCTCAAAAAGTAGGAATTCAGGCATAGGAACGGCAACTCTCAGAGCATTAGTCGGACAAGCGAGACAACCAAAGAGGGCAAAGCGAACTGGTTGGCCTACCGCGCGCACTTTATGAAGGCATCCTTTCATCCCACCACTCTCTACTTCAACATTAAAAAAAGCCCATTCAACAGCATCACACTGTCGAATAGGCCTTCTTTTTTAAACTACTTTTAAATCTCTTTCAACTCTGCAATACGACGCTCAACCGCCGCGTACTTCTCCAAATAATCCTTCTCTTTCGCACGCTCTTCTTCAACAACTGACTCAGGTGCTTTCGCAGTAAAACGTTCATTCGACAACTTGCCTTGAACCCGCTTCACTTCACCTTGCCACTTGCCAAGTTCCTTCGTCAAACGAGCCAACTCTTCGTCTATATCAATCAATCCTTCAAGTGGCAAGTACAGCTCTGCACCCGTCACGACTGCTGACATCGTTTTGCCTGGCGCATTCACTTTCACACCAATTGTTAATGTTTCAGGATTACAGAATCGCACAAGATAGTTACGGTTCTCTTCAAGTACCGCCACGGTCTTCTCGTCTTTCGCTGAAATATACAAATCGACTTTACGACTCATCGGTGTATTCACTTCTGCACGGATATTACGCACGGATTTGATGATATCCATCAACAATTTCATATCCGAAGCACGCGACTTGTCCATCATAGCCGCATCCACTTCAGGCCACTGTGCTACTGTAATCGACTCACCTTCATGGGGAAGGTTCTGCCAGATCTCTTCTGTTATGAAAGGCATCAATGGGTGCAATAAACGCATCGTCTGATCTAAAACATGCGCAAGAACCGAACGTGTCATTTTTTTCGCTGCTTCGTCTTCACCGTATAGTGGCAATTTCGCCATTTCGATATACCAGTCACAGAAATCATCCCAGATGAAGTTATATAACGCGCGGCCCATTTCACCGAACTCATACCGGTCAGCCAAGCTAGTTACCGATTCAATTGTTTCATTCAAACGAGTTAAAATCCATGCATCTGCAACAGATTTCTCTCCTGACAAATCGATTTCTTCATATGTCATGCCATCCATATTCATTAAGGCGAAACGGGAAGCATTCCAAATTTTATTGGCAAAGTTCCAGATCGCTTCTACTTTTTCTGTAGAGTAACGTAGATCTTGTCCTGGTGAAGAACCTGTTGCCAAGAAGTAACGCAATGCGTCTGCACCGTACTGCTCAATTACGTCCATTGGATCTACACCGTTACCGAGAGATTTAGACATTTTTCGCCCGTCTTCCGCGCGTACTAATCCGTGGATCAAGACATCCTTGAATGGACGCTCTTCCGTGAATTCAAGAGCTTGGAAAATCATGCGGGACACCCAAAAGAAGATAATATCATATCCTGTAACAAGGGCATCTGTTGGGTAATATTTTTTAAATGTTTCGCTGTCAACATCTGGCCATCCCATAGTTGAAAATGGCCATAAGGCAGATGAGAACCAAGTATCTAGTACGTCGTTGTCCTGAGTCCAGTTTTCTTCATCAGCTGGTGCTTCTTGACCCACATAGATTTCACCTGTTGTGTTGTGATACCAAGCTGGAATTCGGTGACCCCACCATAGTTGACGAGAAATACACCAGTCATGGACATTTTCCATCCATCCTAAGTAGGTTTTCTCGAAACGTTCAGGAACAAACGTCACTTTTTCTTCTTCATTTTTCTGCAGATTGATTGCTTGCTCGGCAAGTGGCTGCATATTGACGAACCATTGTGTAGATAGATACGGCTCCACTACCGCGCCACTTCGTTCCGAGTGTCCGACAGAGTGCATATGGTCTTCAATTTCAAATAGCACATTCATCTCTTGTAAGTCTTTGACGATTTGTTTACGGCATTCGAAACGATCCATGCCTTCGTACTTGCCTGCTAATTTATTCATCGTGCCATCTTCATTCATGACGAGCACACGTGGCAAGTTATGACGGTTACCTATTTCAAAGTCATTCGGGTCATGCGCAGGTGTAATTTTCACTGCACCGCTTCCGAAATCCATTTCTACGTAGTCATCCGCTACGATCGGAATCTCGCGTCCTACGATTGGCAATTTAACCATCTTACCGATCAAATGCTGGTAGCGTTCGTCATCGGGGTGAACTGCAACAGCTGTATCACCAAGCATCGTTTCAGGACGTGTTGTCGCTATTTCAATCGAGTCTGTGCCATCTGCCAATGGGTAGCGCATATGATAGAATGCACCTTGCACATCTTTATGAATAACTTCGATATCAGATATCGCTGTCTTCGTTGCAGGGTCCCAGTTGATGATATACTCTCCGCGGTAGATCAGCTTTTTCTCATACAACTTAACAAATACTTCACGTACTGCTTTTGACAATCCTTCATCCAAAGTAAAGCGCTCTTGTGAGTAGTCAAGAGCTAGACCAAGCTTCGCCCATTGTGCACGGATATGGCTCGCGTATTCTTCTTTCCATTTCCATGTTTCTTGTACAAAGTTTTCACGTCCAAGATCATAACGTGTTTTACCATCGGCGCGAAGTTTTTCTTCTACTCTTGCTTGTGTCGCAATTCCTGCGTGGTCCATTCCCGGCAACCATAGTGCGTCATACCCTTGCATACGCTTCATGCGGATGAGCATATCCTGTAAAGTCGTATCCCATGCGTGTCCTAAGTGAAGCTTTCCGGTAACGTTCGGTGGTGGGATCACAATTGTATACGGTTTTTTCTCGCTTTTTACATTCGATTCAAAATACTTACCTTCAAGCCACCATTCATAACGTCCTTTTTCCACTGCCTGCGGATCGTATTTGGTCGGCATCGTCAATTCGTCAGTCATTTCATTTCCTCCTTCAAATAAAAAGGGATACAAAAAAGCCCCACTCATCCCGGTAAAAGGACGAAGGAGCTCGTGGTACCACCTTTATTTATGAATGCAAAAAGCATTACATCTTCATGATTTGGTAACGGTCTTCACCGGTTCCTGCTACTCATATTTCACAGAAACTGCTCATAGGGGACTTCCATATGCGGTTTCCAGGTACGTTCCACCAATCGTACCCTCTCTAAAGAAAACGGTTCACATGTACTTTCCTACTCTTCGCATTTATATTCATATACACATTATTATAAGCGAAACATGTAGAGTCCGTCAACTGAATAGCAGTCTATAGAGAAAGGATGGTGAACGATGCGAAAAGGTTATAATCCCTATCTGTTGCCGCCGTGGCTTCGGAAAACAAGATTTTACTGTAAAGGCTGTATCATCCCGATCACCGTGTTTCAATTGATTCGATTACTACTTATCCCGACCACTGGCGATTTTTTAGTATTTTGCTTACTCGCTGCTTTGTCCTTCTGCTTCTACAAAAACATTATTTGAGTGGAAGATCTTTCTCGTTATATCGTCATCCATCTCGGCGATGTATAAGAGAAAGTCTTCCATTTCATTATTTACTTGTTCAACGGCACGATCAGCATTTGCAAGAAACTCTAAATGGGATGTCGAGGCAGCTACGAACTGTGGTGCTGCGGGCACTTCTTCGATTACAACCGGTTCTTGTACAGGCTCTTCCTGTTTCAAGTGAACGGTCCACTCAAGTTTCAATCCCCCGTCTTCCTGTGATGAAGATTTAATATCTCGCACTTCCAGTTGCAAGTCGCCATCGAGTTCTACTGGTAGATCAACATTCAAAGGCACAGCATATTCAAAATATCCTTTATTGTTTTCTACTTCCACGTCATGAATAACTAATACATCTTCAGTTGCCAATTCTACTTGCTTGTCTGCATCAAATACAACGTTTGCCGCGATATGATAGATCCCTTGCAAACGGATTGCATCTTCCGTACGTTCTTCCGTAAACCCTGGCGTCACCTTTACCTCAGCCGATTTAGCAAATGCCCCGTACTCCACAGGGAAATAAAAAGACTCTTGCAATGTCCATTGATGTGTTGTCATTTTCGCTTCACTCCTTTTCTTAACTCAGGCTACTATATGAAGAAATAAAGGAATTTAGAAGTGAAGTATAATGTGGAATGGGAATGGGAATGAAACGATCGCAACCGCGCTATTAAAGCCTAGCATCGCGCCAAAAGGACAGCACACCGCGCAAATGCCAGCGTACACCGCGCTATTGATCCCGAAGACCGCGCCATAACATCTGAAAACCGCGCCAATCCTCGCCAACACCGCGCCATCATCATAAAAAATGAACATAAAAGCGCCAAGCAATAAAATCTGCTTGACGCTTCAAGATTATCGTTTCAACTTCTCAAACACTGTATGGAAAGCTTCCACAGTCTTCGCGATATGCTCTTCTGTGTGGGCTGCTGACAAGAACATACCTTCAAATTGGGAAGGTGGTAAGAAAATACCTTCTTCTGCCATTAGACGGTAATACTCTGCGAACAGTTCCAAATCGGAAGTTTTCGCTTTATCGTAGTTATTGACACGTTGATCCGTAAAGAAGAACCCGATCATCGAACCAGCACGGTTGACGGTATGTGGAATATTATTAGCTTTCGCTGCTGCGCGGAAACCTTCTTCCAACTGATCGCCAAGCTTGATGAAGTGTTCGTATGTTTTCGGCGTCAACTTTCTCAACGTTTCAATACCTGCCGTCATGGCTAACGGATTGCCAGACAATGTACCCGCTTGATAAATAGTTCCTGCCGGTGCTACATGTTCCATAATCTCGCGAGAACCGCCATACGCACCTACAGGCAATCCACCACCGATAACTTTACCAAGACATGTAAGGTCGGGTTTGACGTTGAAGTGACCTTGTGCACATTTATATCCTACACGGAATCCAGTCATGACTTCATCGAAAATTAATAATGAACCGTTTTCTTCTGTTAACTCACGTAAGCCTTTAAGGAAGCCACTATCCGGTCCTACAACGCCCATGTTTCCTGCAACCGGTTCTACAATAATTGCAGCTAGATCGTCTCCATACTCTTTAATGGCCAATTTAACACTTTCCAGATCGTTATACGGGACCGTGATCGTGTTTTGTGCAATCGTTTCAGGCACTCCAGGGCTATCAGGCAAACCTAATGTAGCAACACCCGAACCTGCTTTAATAAGTAAGGAATCCGCATGCCCGTGATAGCAACCTTCGAATTTAAGGATCTTGTTACGCTTCGTATAGCCACGTGCTAAACGAAGTGCACTCATTGTTGCTTCTGTACCAGAAGACACCATACGTACCATCTCGATGGATGGTACACGGTCGATTACAAGCTCTGCCAATTCATTTTCCAGAAGTGTAGGTGCTCCGAAACTTGTACCTGTTTCAGCTACTTTCTGCATGGCAGATACTACGTCTGGATGTGTGTGTCCTAGGATTAGAGGACCCCAAGATAGAACGTAGTCAATATATTCATTGCCATCGATATCCTTAATGATCGCACCTTTACCACTTTCCATAAAGATCGGATCCATATTAACTGATTTGAAAGCACGCACTGGTGAGTTGACGCCACCTGGCATTAAATCCACTGCTATTTTGAACGCTTCTTCAGATTTCGTATATGATTTTTGTCCCATATTATTTCTCCTCCAACCAGCGAGCTGCATCTTTTGCATGATATGTCATGATGATATCTGCACCTGCACGCTTCATACTTGTTAATGTTTCTAACACAATTTTCTTCTCGTCTACCCAGCCGTTTAATGCAGCCGCTTTGACCATTGCGTATTCCCCACTGACGTTATATGCCACGACAGGTAGGAGTACATGATTTTTTACGTCGCGAATGATATCGAGATAAGACAATGCTGGCTTAACAATTAAGAAATCTGCGCCTTCAAGAATATCAGATTCCGCTTCACGCATTGCTTCCATACGATTTGCTGGATCCATTTGATACGTTTTACGATCGCCAAATTGTGGTGTGGATTGCGCCGCTTCACGGAATGGACCGTAATAAGCAGACGCATATTTAACTGCATACGACATAATGGGAATGTTTTGGAATCCTGCATCATCTAGCGCTTGACGAATGACCGCTACAAAACCATCCATCATATTCGAAGGTGCAATGATATCCGCTCCCGCTTTTGCTTGACTGACTGCTGTCTTCGCTAGCAGAACGAGACTAGCATCGTTATCTACATCATTGTCGTGAATAACGCCACAGTGCCCGTGATCTGTATACTCGCATAAACAAGTATCCGCTACAACGACCAATTGCGGATGCCGTTCTTTCACCGCACGTGTTGCACGTTGAATGATTCCTTCGTCGTCATATGCTTCAGTGCCCGTTGCATCTTTATTCGAAGGTATACCGAATAAAATAATTGATGAAATACCTAATTCGACGACTTCATCCGTTTCTTTTAATAATAAATCAATAGAAAACTGATCTACTCCTGGCATAGAAGCGATTGGATTACGCACGTTCTCGCCTTCTGTAACAAAGATAGGATAAATGAAATCCGCTGCTTTAATTTCTGTCTCTCTAACCATCGCTCGAACGGTAGGATGTGTACGAAGTCTACGATGACGCTTAAATTCTATTGGACTCATTTGTGAACTCTCCCTTTCGTTTGGCCAGTTCATGGACTAGCTCGACTAATGTATACGTTTTGGGCTTGATGTGAACAGGCGCACCCACTTTTAACAATGCACGTTCCGTAACATGACCGATCGCGCAAACCGTAAAGCCAAACCATGTTGTTTTCGGGGCAATACTTGAAGAGAATACTTCCACCGCCGACGGACTTGCGAACAATACGGACACTTGATTTTTATGAAGTATAAAACGACACAATTTATCTATTTCACTCGTTGCACTTTTGGTCTCATAGACTGTCCATTCGGAAACATGAAACGGCAACTCCTCACGAATCAAACTACCAGCAAGAGTACCTTTCAAAAAGACCACGTGTAATCGTTCCGACTCTTTTGGATTAAACTGTTTGACGAAAACATCTGCACTAAACACGCTTGGAATGAAAGATACGGCAAAGCCGAGTCGATCTAACGCTGCCGCTGTTCGAGTTCCGACTGCAGCCACTTTTCCTTTGAACGTATCTGCTGTTACATTGAACCGCAACATTTTTGCACGGAACGCAGCAACTGCTGATTGGCTCGTAAAAATGAGCCAATCAGCTTTCATTGCTTGTTGCAACTTTTGCTGATCAGCCTTCTTTCGTATTTCTCCCACTTCAATTAGTGGAATTGAAACCGGAATGCCTCCGTACTTTTTCACCAGTTCGGCAGCTTCCGTGGATTTTGGTGTTCCTGTGAAAATAACCGTTTCTCCTGCTAACGGTAATGCGTTACGCATCCATTTCCGCCTTCACTTTCTCGATTACTTCAGCAGCACCTTGCTCACGTAAAATTTTACTGACTTCTTTACCCACTGCAACAGGATCTGTTCCTTTCACTGTTTCACGGAACACTTGAATTGCATCCGGAGACGCGATGAAACCAGTCATTTCCACTTCATTACCATCAAACTTTGCAAATCCTCCGATTGGTACTTGACAAGAACCATCCATTTCATTAAGGAACGTGCGCTCAGCTTGTAGCTCAATCCATGTGCTCTCATCTGTTAATTTCGCTAGTTCATTTAGTAATTCTGTATCGTCTTCACGACATTCAATCGCTAATGCTCCTTGTCCTACTGCTGGAATACAATCTTCGAGCGATAGGTGTTCTGTGACGATGCTGTCATCCCAGCCCATACGCTTAAGTCCTGCCGCAGCCAAGAGGATTGCATCAAATTCACCATCTTGGAGCTTACGTAGACGTGTATCAATATTTCCACGAATCCACTTAATTTCAATATCTGGGCGCAACATTAATAATTGTGAGCTACGACGAAGACTGGATGTTCCAACAACCGCGCCTACTGGTAAATCCATGAAGCGAACATGGTCGTTTGCGATGTAAGCATCACGTGGATCCACACGTTTAGGGATACAGCCGACTGTCAAACCATCCGGAATTACCGCAGGCATATCTTTCATGCTATGTACGGCAAAATCAATTTCTTTATCAAATAATGCTTGCTGGATTTCTTTTACGAATAACCCTTTACCGCCCACTTTTGATAACATGACGTCTAAGATTTGATCGCCTTTCGTAACAATCTCTTTTACTTCAAATTCAAATGGTGCACCTGCTTGCTTCATTTGTTCAATAAACCATTTCGTTTGAGTCAATGCCAGCTTACTTCTACGTGAACCTACAATAATTTTTCTCAAAAAACTCTTCCTTTCTTATATCCATAAATGAAATTGTGACAGCGTGCTGCCCAAAAAGAAATTCACAACCGTTAAAAGAAATGCAAATATCGTCATCCAAGCAAACTCCACTGATTGAAGCTTACCCTTATAGTTGAAATAAATAACCGAAGAATAGATGAGTAATACTGCAAAGGATCCCATAATTTTTACATCAAATAGAGACCAATTCTCAAGCGCTACATACGCCCATTGAACACCGAATAATAAACTGACGAATAAAATCGGGATGCCAGTATAGATCGACATTTTCATTCCCATCATCGTCTGATGCAAATTCGGTAGACTGGAAAAGCGTTTTCCAAATTTCTTACTTTTTAGTACGTTATATACAATCAAATACAATACAGCAAAAACAAATGCTAACGCGAACACTGCATACGAGAGGATTGCTGACGTAATATGGACAAACAGTACTTCCGAAATAAGCGAATCACCAACAGTGGATGCTGTGTATTTCAAATTGGAAAAGACATGAATCATTAAAAATACAAATCCAATGATATTTGTGAAAAACACCATGAAGTTCACTTTATAAATCAACTGGAACACAATAGATAATGTGACCAGTAACCATACATAAAAATAGATTCCTTCAACTAGCGATAATACTGGAAAGCGCTTCATCTGAATTATATAAAGAGATAAAATCGCGGTTTGTGTAACCCAGACGGTAACGATAAGCCAAAAAGCAGTACGATGAACAACTTTTGACTTCTTCAAGTAATCAATTAAGTAAAAAACAAGACCGAGGGCATAAAGAACAATCATGACTTCCTGAAGTCTTGCGACGGTTAAATCAACCATATGCTATTCTCTGCCTTTCAAGCGAAAACCTCTCTTTTGATAGTAAGGAGTGTTCGTCTATATTGTCTCAAATGAGAGGGTGTTACTGCAAATAATTGCATCCATAATAAGCATCTTTCTACTAGTTTACCGAATATTTATGCATGTATTGCCTATTTAACTGCAATAAAAAAGTGGGCCTGTATCATTCTTGTGAAAGACAGATACAGAACCACCTGGGATTAGTGTTGATAATGTAAGTTCGTCACATCCACACCATCTGATTTTCGATCAGCGCGCTTTTGAAGACGTTCTTTTGCTTGTAATGCCAGCTGTTCCTTTTCTGTTACGACATCTTCAGAAATTCCAAAGATTTGTTCGAAAAGAGCGAGTTTCTCTGCTGCTTTTTTATCAGTAGATAATTCTTTAGCCTGTAAAATAGGTTCTTTTAACAATTGATTAATAATGGATTTTGTATGCTTGTTCAGCACTTTCTTTTCACGTTCGGTTAAATCGGGCATTTTATTTTCGATACTCTGCATCGTTTCGCTCTGAATACGACTTGCTTTCTTGCGTAATGCAGAAATCATTGGCACGACACCAAGCGTTGTTAACCAATCCTTAAAGGCAACTACTTCCTGTTCGATCATCAGACCGATCTCTTCAGCTGCACGCTTACGTTCAGCCAAATTTGCTTCGACAATGCCTTGTAGATCATCGATATCATACAAGAATACATTGCTTAGTTCACCGATTTTCGGATCAAGATCACGTGGCACAGCGATATCCACCATGAATAACGGCTTGCCTTTACGTAGTTTCTCTACAAAATCCATCAATTCATAATCAATGACATATTCAGTAGCACCAGTAGAGCTGATTAAAACATCTGCTTCTAGTAATAAGCATTGCAACTCTTGCATAGATTTCGCTTCACCATTAAATTTCGCCGCTAGAATTTCTGCTTTGGAGAATGTTCGGTTGATTACAGTAATCTTCCCAACACCGCTTCCTTGCAAGTTCTTAACTGCTAATTCACCCATCGTACCTGCACCAAGAATCGCAATATGCTTATCCTTGAGTGAACCGAAAATCTTTCTTCCGAGTTCTACTGCTGCATAGGAAACTGACACAGCATTTTCACCAATTGCTGTATCGGTATGTGCTCTTTTTGCTGTCGTAATCGCTTGCTTGAACAATTCGTTGAATACGGTACCAGTTGTACCAATATTTTGCGCAGCGAAAAAACTACTACGAACTTGTCCTAATATTTGCGTTTCCCCAAGTACCATGGAATCAATGCCTGCAGTTACACGTAATAAATGTTCCACTGCACCATCTTCTTCATGAATGATCAAGTGACTCGAAAAGTCCTCCATGGGAATAGAAAACCAATCGGCTAGAAATCTTTTTATATAATATCGTCCTGTATGAATCTGATCCACCACCGCATAGATTTCTGTGCGGTTACAAGTGGAAATAATGATGTTTTCCAAGATGCTCTTTTGCTGTTGCAATGTTTGCATCGCTTGTGGCAAATCAGCCTCGACGAATGATAGCTTCTCTCTAATTTCGACAGGGGCGGTTCGGTGGTTAACACCGACAACGACTGTATACATTAGGTGCTCACACCTTTCGGAATCATTTTCTTATACTCATTATAACATACATAGCGCTTTAGTCGGAATGCAAATTGTGAACATCGTTTGAAGTCATAATGTAACAATTCGATAAAATTAGATCGTTACTTACATGCGACTTTCAATTTCATGCCATGCTTCATCCATCCCAATACCTTTTTCAGAGGAAAACAGGATGAGCGGCTCGTGTATCTCCATGTTAAATGTTGTACGAACGATTTTCTTATGCTTCTCCCATTTACCTTTAGGTATTTTATCTGCTTTTGTCGCTATGACAATCGTCGGGATATTGTAATGAGAAAGGAAATCATGCATCATGCAGTCATCTTTTGTCGGTGGGTGACGTAAATCAACAATCTGCACTACCGCACGCAATTCTTCTCGTGATGTAATGTACTGTTCGATCATACCGCCCCATTTTTCTTTTTCAGTTTTCGACACTTTGGCGTACCCGTACCCCGGTACGTCAACAAAAAATAATTTTTCCTCAATCTTATAGAAATTGAGCGTTTGAGTCTTTCCCGGCTTTGAAGATGTACGCGCCAAACTTTTACGCCCAATCATTTTATTAATAAAGGAAGATTTCCCTACATTCGAGCGGCCGGCCAACGCAAATTCAGGATAACCTTCTGTTGGATATTGTTCAGGACGAACCGCACTCATAATCATTTCTACGTTATGGACTTTCATTTCTTTTCCTCCAAAGCGATATCGAGTACTTCATGAGCATCCGACACGAGTTTAAATGTTAATTCTTTTCTTACACTATCTGGAATATCATCTAGATCACGTTCATTATCTGACGGGATGATAATTGTTCGCAATCCTGCACGATGCGCACTCAGCGTTTTTTGTTTTAGTCCACCAATTGGCAATACACGTCCACGCAGTGTCACTTCCCCTGTCATACCGACTTCACGGCGAATCGGGCGTTCCGTCAATGCGGATACTAGTGCCGTTACGATCGTTATACCCGCGGAAGGTCCATCTTTTGGCGTGGCGCCTTCAGGAACGTGAATATGAATATCCCATTTTTCATGGAAATCAGGATCTATTTGAAATGTCATGGCTTTGGAACGCACATAGGACAAAGCGGTTTGTGCGGATTCCTTCATAACATCCCCAAGTTTCCCTGTCAGTAATAACTTACCTTTACCTGGAGATAATGAAACTTCAATTTGCAATGTATCTCCACCCACAGATGTATAGGCTAGCCCAGTTGCCATACCTACTTGATTGACTGTTTCTGCCTGTCCAAAACGGAAACGCTTTTTGCCAAGTAAGGCTTCTAAAGATTTCAGACTCACTGTTAGACTTTTTTTATCACCTGCTAGAATTTGACGCGCGGCTTTACGACAAATGCTGGCAATTTCTCGCTCAAGTGAACGGACACCAGCTTCACGTGTATAGTAACGTACGACTTCGAGAACTGCTTCTTCCTGGAAACGAAGTTGTGACTTCTTGAGGCCGTGTTCTTTCATCTGTTTGGGAATCAAATGATTGATCGCAATCGATTGTTTTTCCTGTTCTGTATAACCGGGAATCGAAATGATTTCCATACGGTCACGCAATGGACCGGGAATAGCCCCCAGATCATTTGAAGTCGCAATGAATAAAACACTCGAAAGGTCATACGGCTCTTCTATATAATGATCACTAAAAGTACTGTTTTGTTCAGGATCCAGTACTTCCAGCATAGCAGACGATGGATCTCCTCGGAAATCATTAGACATTTTATCGATTTCATCGAGTAAGAAGACTGGGTTGACAGTGCCGGCCTTTTTCATACTTTGGATAATACGCCCAGGCATCGCGCCTACATACGTTCGACGATGACCACGTATTTCAGATTCATCACGGACACCACCTAGAGATAGGCGGACAAATTCACGTCCTAGTGACTCCGCAATAGAACGGGCCAAAGAAGTTTTACCCACTCCTGGTGGACCATCTAAGCAAAGAATCGGACCACGCAGAGAATTTGTCATCTGACGCACCGCGAGATACTCTAGAATTCGCTCTTTAACGTTTTCCAATCCTTCATGATCACGATTCAAAATCTTTTCTGACCGAGACAAATCTAGTTGATCTTCTGTCGCATGAGTCCATGGCAACATAATGAGCCACTCAATATAATTACGAATAATGCCACTTTCAGCTGAAGCGGAAGGAATCTTTTCATAACGTTCCAACTCGCGCTCTGCTGTCTCTCTAACAGATTGCGGCATATTCGCTTCTTCAATTTTCTTTTTTAGTTCGGACACTTCAAGACCTTTACCATCTTTATCGCCTAGCTCTGTTTGAATCGCCTTTAATTGTTCGCGTAAATAAAACTCTTTTTGCGTGCGTTCCATTGCATCTTTCACGCGTTCATTAATTTTTTGTTCTAGCTCCATGATTTCCTGTTCATTATACATTCGACTGATTAGCCATTCCAAACGTTCAGGCACGTCCAGTATTTCAAGCACTTCTTGTTTTGCTGTTAATTTTAACGGCAAGTTTGATGCGATCATATCTGCTAACCTACCGGGTTCTTGAATGCTTTCAACCGTCTCCAGTGTTTCGTCGGAAATTCTTTTGCTGTTCTTCACATATCGTTTGAACTGTGCAACAAGTGAACGCATTAGCGCTTCTGCTTCCGCGTCTTTTTCTTCGCTTTCTTTATAACATGTGACATTGACAACTGGATACAGGTCAGCTTCTTGGTAACTGCTCCACGCTGCTCTATGTATGCCTTCGATTAATACACGATACGTACCATTTGGTAATTGAGTCATTGATTTGATAGTCGCCAGTGTACCTATTTCATATAAATCATCTATTTCAGGGTTTTCCAAGCCTAGATCTTTCTGAGTTGCAAGGAAAATTTGACTATCACCTGCTAATGAATGTTCAATAGCGAAAACCGAGCGTTCACGGCCTACATCAATATGTAATAGCATCGTCGGATAAACAATCACTCCGCGAAGTGGCAATAATGGGATGTTCTGTTTTTGAATCGTCGGCATGAATAGCCACCTCCAAATAAGTTATGTATATGTATGTATAATGCGTAATAAAATCCTATGTAAGAAAAGGCCGACTGCCGAACGTATAAGATACGCATCGGTGGAGCCGGCCCTTTTGCCTTTTCGGCGTTATGCGGTATTTTTTTCGTTATCTGATTCGTATACAGATCCGTCTTCTCGGTGCAAGATCGGAGTAGACTTACCAAGAACAGAGTCCTTCGTAATGATACATTTCTTCACTTCTTCAAGTGAAGGTAGATCGTACATTACATCCAACATGATATTTTCAATAATGGAACGAAGTCCACGTGCACCCGTTTTACGAGCAATCGCTTCTTTTGCGATTTCGATCAATGCATCATCTTCAAATTGAAGATCTACATCATCCAGTTCGACCATCTTCTGGTATTGTTTGACGATCGCATTTTTGGGCTCTGTTAGAATTTGATACAATGTATCTGCATCTAATGTATCGAGCGTTGCGATTACCGGCAAACGACCAATAAATTCTGGAATCAAACCGTATGATTGAAGATCCTCAGGAATCAATTTAGCCAATAGGCTATCTTCTTCATTGATTTCTTGCTTGGATTCAGAACCAAAGCCGATGACTTTACGTCCGATACGGCGTTTAACGATATCTTCAATTCCATCAAATGCTCCACCTACAACGAATAAGATATTCGTTGTGTCGATTTGCAAGAACTCTTGATGAGGATGCTTACGGCCGCCTTGTGGTGGAACGCTCGCAACCGTTCCTTCAAGAATCTTCAGCAAGGCTTGTTGCACACCTTCACCCGATACGTCACGAGTAATCGACGCGTTCTCAGATTTACGAGCTACCTTGTCGATTTCATCAATGTAGATAATACCTTTTTCAGCTTTATCGATATCGAAGTCTGCTGCTTGAATTAATTTCAAGAGAATATTCTCTACGTCTTCCCCGACGTATCCTGCTTCAGTTAATGAAGTCGCATCTGCAATCGCAAATGGCACATCCAAAATACGAGCCAACGTTTGTGCCAGTAATGTTTTACCGCTACCAGTTGGACCGATTAAGACGATGTTGGATTTAGCTAGCTCGACATCATCAATTTTACTGCTTGAATTTACCCGTTTGTAATGATTGTACACTGCTACAGCGAGTGATTTCTTTGCGCGATCTTGCCCGATGATATAGTCATCGAGGATACCTTGGATTTCTCTTGGTTTCGGAACATCTTTTAGCTCGAAGCCTTCTTCAAGACCTACTTCCTCTTCCACGATTTCCGCACAAAGTTCAACGCATTCATCACAAATATAAACACCTTGACCTGCTACCAATTTGCGGACTTGCTCTTGAGATTTCCCACAAAAAGAACAGCTAAGGTTATCGTTTTCATCATTAAATTTGAACATTATGCTCACCCCTATTCAAGTCAATATACTACAAGATTACCATGACTTAATCAACTATTTAGAACTTAATGACCGATTACAACCAGCCAGATATGTATGGTTATTTGTGTTCTAGCTTGTGGAGTTTCCGGAAGACTATACATGAGTTCTTTTATTTAAGAAAAACAAGGTACGGACAACCCGTACCTTGTTGCGTTCATATAGAAAGATTAGTCGATGATTTTTGCGTTGTCAACAAGTAGTTGTACTGTTTTATTGAAACGAAGGTCGTTCTCCAGTACAGATGTACCACCAAGAGTAGTCTTGATTTGCTCAACGTCCATACCGAATTGCTCAGACATTTTTTCAAGCTCAGCTTGTACTTCTTCTTCTGGCACTTCTACTTCTTCAGCAGCGCCGATTGCTTCAAGTGTCAATGAAACGCGTACGCGGCTTAGTGCGTCGTCTTTCATCTGATCACGAAGTGTTTGCTCGTCTTGACCAGAGAACTGGAAGTAAAGATCCAAGTTCATGCCTTGCATTTGTAGACGTTGTTCGAAGTCCTGCATCATACGATCCGTTTCTGAATCGATCATCGCTTGTGGAATGTCCATTTCAGCGTTGCTTGCAGCTTGTTCTACTAAATCGTCACGAAGAGCTGTTTCAGAATCATTCTTTTTCAGTTCTTCAGCTTCTTCTTTCAACTTCGTGCGTAACTCTTCAACAGAAGATACACTCTCGTCGATTTCTTTTGCCAACTCACCATCAAGTTCAGGAACTTCTTTAGACTTGATTTCGTTCACTTTCACTTTGAATGTAGCAGGCTTTCCAGCTAATTCAGCAGCATGGTATTCTTCAGGGAAAGTGATTTCAATTTCTTTTTCTTCTCCTGTTTTCATGCCTACTACTTGCTCTTCAAATCCTGGAATAAATGAACCAGAACCTACTACAAGTTCGTAGTTTTCTGACTGTCCACCTTCAAAAGCTTCACCATCAGCGAATCCTTCGAAATCGATTGTAGCTGTATCGCCGTCTTCCACAACGCCATCTTCTTTGACTACCATTTCTGCTAGTGCTTCAGTACGTTGTTGAAGCTGTGCGTCTACCTCCTCGTCTGTTACTTCAACTGCTTGACGAGTTACTTCAAGACCTTTATAATCTCCAAGCTTTACTTCTGGCTTAAGCGCTACAATTGCAGTGAAAACAACAGGCTCGCCTTTTTCTAGCTTTTCGATGTCGATTTCAGGAGCTGCGATTGGATCTACGTCCGCTTCGTCTACTGCAGCAGAATATGCTCCAGGTAGTACGATATCGATAGCATCGTTGTAAAGTGATTCTTCACCGTACATTTTGTTGAACATTTTGCGTGGCATTTTTCCTTTACGGAATCCAGGTGCCTGTACTTTCTTTACTACTTTTTTGAACGCTTCATCTAATGCTTCGTTGAAACGATCTACGGAAACTTCAAACGTAAGTTTCCCTTCGCTACCCTCTAATTTTTCCCATTTAACTGTCATATGTATGACCTCCAAATCATTTGCAATACTTTTATTTTTATTTTAATCAATTATACCTTCGCATGATTGTATCTGAATTTTTTCTGTACATCCTAAAAAATCTTCGACACTCTTTGAAGGCTTTACCTGAATCGGCTCAATTTGTTCCGCCTGTAAGAAGCGACAACACTGCTGAGGACAGGTAAGCAGTTGACAACCATTTTAGTATAACATAGTCTATTCATCTTTCAAGAATTAATCACTGTCAACGCTCCATTTCTTCATCCACCGAACGTATGAACGATAGCAATGAAGAATCCTCCGTCTGCTTACCGTATAATAACTGCTTTGTATACGCAACATACGCGCTGGCTACCTCTTCCGCTATGTAAGGCCCCCAGTGGAATGGAAACAGTAAGACACTGTACTTAAGGATCAGATTGACAACCAGTTCACTAGCCGTGGGATCTTTTTCAAATTGCGCTTTTGCGAGAAACTGCACTTCCTGAACAAATTGATCTTCTTCGGGTGAAACTAGTCTCGATGGATTAGCTTTTGTTTCAAAGTGGTATTTCCGTACAGCTAGTGACTCTTGATAGCCTATTTGTTGCAATAACATCAACGCATAGGTCTTCACAACAGGTAACGCTTCCTCTGTTTCAATTACATCTACTAACACTGGAATATACGGTTGTAATTTCTGATGTTGCAATGAAAGTAAGAATTCCTGTTGCTCCATCGGTCCCATTTGGTGAAATTGCTCGCTTGTAATAGAAGGCTCCTCAATAGAAGGTTCTTCATAACGATCAGATAATCGACTATTCAATTCTCGCAAGTATTGAAACTTCTGCAAGCTATATTCTGGAATGATTTCTTTCTCCAACAGACCTTGTATCGTCAGCTCTACCTCATCGTATTGCTGTAATTGGATCGAAATCGAAAGATAAAGCTCAAGTAATTCTATGTAATCGCCAGCTTGGTTTTGCATAGCAAGAAGTGCGAATTCTTTTGCTCGTTCATATTCTTTCATTTCATATAAAGAAATAGCCAAACCATCAAAAACTGTGTAATCTTCTGGATCAATTTCTAATACAGATTCGAAATTTCGTGCCGCTTCTTCATGAAGGTCACGTTCCAATGCCTGTCTACCTTCACGATGAAGACGTTCGAGTGTTCCAGGAAAGACGACCACATTCCCTATTCTAATGACTTTTCTGTGCTTTTTTTGCACCGTAATCACCTGCCCGCTTTGTTACTTTCACTATAGCACAGCAACTGAAAAAAATTCTAGTTCGGGATGTTTCTATTGAAGGCCTGGTTATATTACAACACAAATAACGCAAAGATTATCTAATAACCTTTGCGCTATTTACAATAAATCACACACCTGAATAGGCCATAAAACCACCATCTACAGGAACAGTAATTCCAGTAACAAAACTAGAGTATGATTCATCAACAAGCCATAACATAGTACCAAGCAGATCTTCAGGTTTACCAAAGCGTTTCATAGGAGTACTATTTAAGATTTTATTAGAACGCTGTGTATGATTTCCATCAGCATCAATTAATAAGTCATGATTTTGCTTTGTCAAAAAGAAACCCGGCGCAATAGCGTTGACGCGTAGATTAGATTCAGCGAAATGAACCGCCATCCACATTGTGAAGTTATTGATAGCTGATTTCGCAGCACTATATGCAGGCACTTTCGTCATCGGCGAAAATGCACTCATGGAAGAGATATTTAAAATAACAGGAGATTCTTGTTCTAAAAGCACTTTTCCGAAAACTTGACTAGTTAGAAATGTTCCTGTGAAATTACTAGCAAACACTGTCGATAATCCCACTTCATTCATCTGGAAAAAGGATTGTTCCGCTTCATTCCCACTGTAGATCTCTTCTGAAGTAATTGCATCAGGGTGATTACCCCCTGCACCATTTATGAGGATATCTACTTTTCCAAATTGTGAGACTACTAGATCTTTTGCTGTTTCTAGTGAGGATCTGTCTAGAACATCTCCTTCGACAGCTATTGCTTGTCCTCCAGCTTGTTGAATTTCAGCTGCTATTAGCTGTCCGTTTTTTAACGTGCGGTTGATAATAGCTATCCTGACACCATGTCTGGCTAATTCTATTGCCATAGCCGAACATAGAACTCCACTACCGCCTGTTACTACAGCCACTTTATTCTGTAAGTTTTGGTGAATGGTCTGCAAAGTTATTTCACCTCGTTTTTCTTATGATATGCATCCCAAAGCCCGAGCATATACATAATACCCAACGCACGATCGTATAATCCGTAGCCTGGACGACAGTCTTCATTCCATAAATGTCTACCGTGATCAGGCCGTATATAACCCTCGTATTGTTGTTCAGCTAATGTTTTCACTACTCCAGCTATATCGATTGAACCGTCTTCCGTAAAATGAGAAGTCTCGATAAAATCACCATTGTCAAATATTTTAACATTACGTATATGAGAAAACGGAGCATACTGCGCATACTTTTCAGCGAGATACACCATATCATTTTTTGGGTTTGCGCCTAATGAGCCTGTACAAAACGTAATTCGATTCGAAGGTGAATTTGAGATAGATAATAATCTCTTTAGACTTTCTTCACCAGTAATAATTCTTGGCAAACCAAAAATAGACCATGGCGGATCATCGGGATGTATGCCCATTTGGATATCGCATTCTTCCGCAATCGGTAAAATTGCATTTAAGAAATAGGAAAGATTATCCCATAATTTTTCTTCATTAACTTCTTTATAGGCCTCTAATAAATTCGTAATCTTAGCTAATCGTTCAGGTTCCCATCCAGGCATCGTTAACGTAGATGATTCTGAAACTGATTTAATAAGTTCCACAGGATCGATACCTTCTACTTTTGCTTTTTCATAAAATAATGCAGTCGATCCGTCTGGAAGCGGGTGATGCAAATCAGAGCGCGTCCAATCAAATACAGGCATGAAATTATAGCATATTACTTTAACACCTGCTTTTGCTAAATTGCATATCGTTTGCTTATAGTTTTCTATTAATTCATCACGTTCAGGTAACCCTAGTTTAATGGATTCATGAACATTAACGCTTTCCACAACATCCGCGTGAAAGCCATGAGATTGAATATATGAAACCTCATCTTGAATTTCTTCTTCCGTCCATAACTCACCAGCTTGTTTATGGTGAAGGGCCCAAACTATTCCCTTTGTTCCTGGGATTTGTTTGACTTGTTCCAACGAAACTGTATCGTTGTTTCTACCATACCATCTAAAAGTAATATTCATTGTCATTTTACCCCCTTAACTTTTTCCATATACGTTTCTGCCAGTTTACTAACTGCTTCTTCACCTCCAGCTTTATATGCTTTGGTGAGATCACTACCAATACCAACAGCCACGGCCCCCGCTTGTAACCAATCGCTTATATTATCTAAAGAAACGCCACCCGTAGGCATGAAACGAGTATGTGGTAACGGGCCTTTAAACGCGGAAATTATAGAAGGCTTAAATTGATTGGCTGGAAATAGCTTTAAGATATCACAGCCACCTTCCATAGCTTTATTCATTTCTGTAATGGTCATGCAGCCAGGAAGATAAGGAATAGCATAGCGATTGCACATTTTTGCTATTTCCTTATCATAATGTGGACTAACAATGAATTTAGCGTTTGCCAGAATTGCAATACGCGCTGTCTCTGGATCTAAAACTGTTCCCGCACCTATCACAGCATCTTCATCTACTAAACCTTTAAAGGTATCTTCAATAAAAGGTGTTGTAAATGTTAGCTCAATCACTGAAATACCACCTGAAATAGCGGCTTTCGAAATAGCAATTGCTTCTTTTGCATTGGCAGCACGAATAACCGCCACAACTTTTTGTTTCATAATATGATGAATTACTTGGTGTTTTGGAAGCATATTCAGATCTCCTTAGTCAAAAGTAATACAAGCCTTACGTACTTGATCAGGACTATTCTCGATAAAGTCAAATGCTTTTTGAACATCCTTCAGAGTGAATTTATGTGTTATTAAACCATCATGAGTTAAACTACCTTCATTTAATAGAGTAATTACTTTTTCGAATTGATTGGTCTGCAAACGAGAACCTACGATTTCTAACTCTTTTTTTGTTATAAGAAGCTGAGAGATGGAAGCGGGACGTTCATCAAAGCCAAGTACCACAACGGTACCAGCAGGAGAAGCAACTTGTACACCTAGTTCAAATGTTGACGGAAGGCACACAGCGTCTATTACAACATTAACACCTTCACTTTCAGTAATCTTCATTACTTCAGTTTCTACAGAAACTTTTCCTGCGTTTATGATATAGTCTGCTCCATTTTGTTCTGCAAACTGTAAACGTTTTTCATCTAAATCCGTCATGATCACAATAGCACCTGCTAATTTAGCCATCTTCAAAATACAAACTCCAATAGGACCACAACCTTGAATCAAAACGGTGTCACCCGCTTCAACATTACCTCTAAAAACAGCTTGTGCGCCAATTGTATAGGGTTCCGCCAAAACAATTTCATCCCATTCAAGATTCTTATTAACGCGATGAACTTGTCTCTCAGGAAGAACAATTTTTTCTTGCATACCACCATCTTCATGTACACCAAAAACTGAAAGATGCTTACAAACATTTTGACGACCTTTTCTACATGCGTAACATTCCCCACAAAATGAAATTGGTTCGATTACAACATGATCCCCCAATTTGAGTGTACTAACAGATTCACCTATTGCAGTAACTTCTCCCGCGACTTCATGTCCCACCACGCGGGGATATGTTGCTAAAGGGTTAGTACCATGATAGATATGCATATCAGAGCCACAAATACCTACACGCTTAACCTTTACTTGCACGTCAAATTCATTTTTTATCTCTGGACATTTTTTTTCAATAATCATTAATTTATGTGCTTCTGGTACTTGAACTGCCTTAATTTTCATCTTCTACACCTACTTAAATAGACTTGGTAAATATAATGTGATTTGTGGCACGAACGATACTAATAATAATATGACTAAACTAACACCTAGGAACGGAAGCAACTCTTTTGTTGTCTTGCCTATTGATACCTTTCCTATTTGCGAAGCAACGAACAGACAAACACCAACTGGTGGAGTTGTTAATCCGATAACAAGATTCAAGACCATCATGACGCCAAATTGCACTGGATCCATGCCAACTTCCATAGCTACTGGGAGTAACACAGGGAAAAGGATAACAAGTGCTGCAATGGTTTCCATAAAGGTACCAACAAATAACAATAAAATATTGATTAAGATAATAACTATGATGGGATTGCTTGAAATACCTAAAATTGTACTTGCAACTAATTGCGGAATTTGTTCACTAACCATAATCCAACCGAACAAGTTAGCAAATCCTACTAATAACATGATAGACGCTGTACTCGTCATGGAATCCAGCATGATTTCCGGTATTTTTCTGATTGGTAATTCTTTATAAACAAAAATTCCAATGACCAATGCATATAAAACCGCGATAACAGAAGCTTCTGTTGGTGTGAATATACCACCTAAAATACCAGCTAGTATAATGACTGTCATGAAGAGCGCCCAAAATGCCCCTAAGAAACTACTGCTTATTTCTTTGAACGATTTCCGCTCACCCTTAGGGTAATTTCTCTTAACAGAAATCAAGTACGTAGGAATCATCAAGCCTAGACCTAAAAGTATACCCGGCACTGCACCAGCTAAGAATAGATCTCCAATAGATACTGAAGCTAGTGTACCCACAATAATCATCGGCAAAGATGGTGGAATAATTGGTCCTACTGTAGATGATGAAGCTGTAACAGCGGCAGAAAACCCTGCTCCATATCCTTCTTTTTTCATTGCAGGTATCATGACTGCTCCGATACTTGCCGTATCAGCAAGTGCTGTTCCTGAAATACCTGCAAAACCCATAGATGACCCTACGTTTGCCAATCCTAAACCACCTCTAATATGGCCAAAGCAGTTATTCGCAAACTGAATAATACGATCAGTAATACCACCGGCGTTCATTAGATTCCCCGCTAAAATAAACCCGGGAATACATAGTAAGACGAAGGAGTTTAGTCCGCCAAACATCCTTTGTGGAATAATTGAGAACGACATATCGTTAATAAACAAATATAAGAGTGAAGATAATCCTAAACTAAATGCAACTGGCACTCCAATAAATATTAAAACGAGAAAAGATAGGAACAGAACTAACGCCATCATTCTTCTTCACTCCCATCTAAATAAGGTTCTTTATTCTGTAGTAATAGTATAATTTTCACAACAGCAAATATTGAAAGGAATAATCCCATTAAGAGAATAGATGCATGCACAACAGACATCTGAATAGGTAATGTCGCTGCGCGTTGATTATGTCCTAGCAACATAAACTTATATCCTTCTTTGGCAATTACTAATGTTAAAACTAAAATAGTGATATAAATAGCCACATCATAAAATCTTCTAACGCTACTTTTCATTTTATTAATTAATAGATCAACATTAATAAATTCATTTCGCATCAGTGCTAATGGTGTACCAAAACTAATAGCGAATAAGAATAAGTAACGTGTTATTTCTTCTGTCCATATGTATGAGAAAGGTAGGAACCTAGATAAAATCTGTATAGTTACTACAATGATAACTCCAGCAAAACTTAAAATAGAAAGTATGCCCAGAATGCGTTCTACTAATTTTAACATGATTGCGTCAACTTCCTTTCTTAAGGAAAGACACAACCAAGTGTTAATTAGTTGTGCCTATTGTTTATAAATTACTTAACTTCAAGAATTTTTTCTAGTACTTTATTTTGTTCTTCAGACAATGCTTTTTTAACTGCTGGTAACATCGCTTTACTAAACTCTTCACGATCTACATCAACAAACTCCATACCTTTTTCTTCTAAGTCTTTTTCGATTGAGGTAATAGTTTCATCATATAATGAATCTCCGTATGCTTGCGCTTCAGCAGCGGCTTCTTTTACTGCTGTTTTCTGATCTTCAGTTAAGGCATTGTACTGATCATTTCCGACTAATACATAAATCCATGAATATACATGCTCCGTTCGATTCACATACTTCTGAACTTCATACAGACCGCCACTTTGAATTAAATCTACTGGATTTTCTTGTCCCATAATAACTCCTTGCTGTAATCCAGTAAAAACTTCGTTAAAGTCAATAACTTGTGGTTTCGCTCCAGCTACTTCCCAAACTTTCAAGAATAGAGGAACATTCGGTACACGCATACTGAAACCTTTTAAATCAGCTAGTGATTGAATCTTCTTATCAGATGTTAAATTTCTAGGTGCTCTCGTATGATAATAAAGTGGAGTCAATTGACCCTTTTCAATAATTTGTTCTTCAACTTCTTTACCTACGTCCCCTTCAACCACTTTTTTCACGTGATCAATTCCATCGAATGCATATGGTACAGCCATAAGGGCAGCTTTCGGAGCCCAGTTCTGTAACGTTTCGCCCGAAACAACCATATCAGCTGATCCAGCTTGAATAGAGTTAATCGTATCTGTCTCTGAACCTAAAGAGTTATTTGGATAAATTACAATTTCTATCTGGCCATCTGTCTTTTCTTTAACTGAGTCGGCAAATTCCAAAGCGGTTTTATGCCAAATATGGTTTTCATCAGCTAAATGCCCTAACTTCCATTTAATCACTTTATCGCTTTTTGTATCTGTTGAATCTCCTGGTTTATCTGCTCCACAAGCTGCTAGCATCAAAATCGCAATCAATAAACCTGCCATCCACTTAATTTTTCTCATGTTATTCGCCCCTTTTATAGTTGTCTGTAGAAAATGAATTATTGAATATAACCTTTTAATCACCCCTTCCATTATTTTTCATCTTTCAATCTCTTTAGTACCTGATGTAAACGATTGCACTTCACTTAAATATGGAAGTCCTTCATTATCTCCTAAAACGCTTACAACAAGTGCCCCAACACCATTGGCAAACCGCAAAGCTTCCTTTGGTTCCAAATCATTTAAATAACTATAAACATAGCCAGCATCAAAACCGTCACCAGCACCTACTGTATCAATTACGGGAACTTCAAATGCCGGTGAAGTAAACCACTGCCCTTTTTTATAGAGCCTAGAACCTGCAGAACTATCTTTAATGACCAGATCCGTTATATTATAATCATTTGCAAATTTGACCAGTGCCGTTTCCGAACTATCTTCTAAAATTAAATGAATTTCATCTAAACCTGTCAATAGAATATCTATTTGTTGAAAGATTTCAAAATAAGCTTTTCTTGCATCCTCAATCGTCCATAATTTTAAACGTATATTTGGATCAAATGATACAGGAATATTCTTTTTGTTCGCTAATGTGATCAAACGTTTAGCTATTGCAAGATTTTGTGGATCGATTGCCAAGAATACTCCTGTAATATGCAATAGATCGATAGAATCCAATAAATCTTCATTAATATCTTCTACTCTCAGCGTTAGAATAGGTGATTGTTGACGGTAATAAAATGTCTTGCCTTCGCCACTTTCTCTAACCTCTTTAAAATTTACAGATGTAGTGTATCCATCTACAAAATCAACATCTTTTACATCGATTCCTTCACCGCGTGCAAAATTATAGATTACTTTACCAAATTCATCCTGTCCTAACCGGCTAATCCACTTACTATTTAATCCCAGTCGCGAACATCCTATAGCAAAATTTAATTCTGCACCACCCATTTTCCTTTCGAAATGAGTAACAAATCTCATAGGGCCTTTAGTTATAGGGTCCATTGTAATCATTGCGTCACCAATTGTTAATACATTAAAATTCGTAGACATTTTCATAACTCCCTATCTTATACAGACTCCCTTTTCAATAAATGTGGCATATATCTTTGCACTTCTAAATCATCCGGTATCTCTTTATCATGAATGATTTTTAATAGTAGCTGAGCTGCTTCCATACCCATTTGAAAAGTTGGTTGTTTAATCACAGTTATAGCTGGCGTGAAAACTTCCAAAAAGGGAGAGTCATCCAGTCCTATTACGGCAACATCCTGGGGAATCAATAAATTATTATTTTTTATGAATTTCATTAATTCCATTAGTGCTAAATCATTAATTGCGTAGAATGCATTGGGTTTTTCTTCTTTATCCCATAAAACTTGAAGAGCGTCCATAATGTTTTCTCTTTCAGTCGCCACAAGCCAAGAGTCTTCAACAGGCAAAGAACACGCTTTCATTTTAAGCTGATAACCTTCAATTCTCTCAATCCGGGGTATTACTTTTCTCTCAATAGAAGTCGATACAATTGCTATTTTATTCTTTCCTACTTCAATAAATTGATCAATCGCCATCTCGGAGGCTTTATGATTATCTAGCATAATCGTAGGGTAATATGATTTTTCTGTTCTCCTATCTACGAATACAATAGGGAAATTATTTTTTCGCAGATCAGCATAAAGATCTTCATTACCTACTGTAGGGAAAATAATAAGTCCATCTACTTGTTTAGCACGCAACATATCGATGTAAGAACGTTCTTTTTGAGGGTTATCGTCAGCGTTGCATACAAAAACATGCACTCCTTTTTCTTCACAAACATCTTCTATGGCCCTAATAACTTCAGTGGAAAAAGTATGTAATATATTTGCTACAATAATACCTATCGTGTTCGATTCTTTTCTCTTTAAACTTCTTGCCATGTTGTTTGGAATATATCCAAGCTCTTCAATGGACTGTTGTATTTTCACTTTTGTTTTTTCAGCCATGAACTCATATCTCTCGTTTATAAATTGTGAAACAGTACTTTTAGAGACGCCTGCTTTTTTTGCTACGTCAGCCATCGTCACTTTCATTTTATTTCACCTTTCCCCACTTACTAAACCGGTTTAGTAAAAGTATAAATGCAACCGCTTCCAAAATCAATAACTTTCTTGTGATTTGTTTAAATATTTTTATTTATCTCAAATTCAATTCGAATACAAAGTAGCTAAAATAAAAGGATTGTAGTATTTTTATAACTACGTAATATCCACTCTACAGAATTAATGTCCCTGTTATGTGAGCCGTCGATAAGTTCAGTTCAGTTTAGACTATATAATATGTTAATTTATTTTTCTCTTTTGTCCGCGACCACCCACTTCCGTTCATCCACATCACAAATGACTGGCTGATCTGTAGTTGTCCCAATATATTCCCCGTCGGTATGACAACCTACTACTCGATCCGTTTCAATAATGAATTGGTCACTTTTATAAGTAGAAACTCCTTTTAACTTCGTATGGCTTCCATTGAATACCGTTAAAAATACTGCAAGAAATTTGAGCACAGAAATAGAGTGGATGATTGTCAGCTCAAACTCTCCATCATCATAAATAGAATGAGGAGAAATTTTCATACCGCCACCGTAGTATTTTTGATTGCTGACAGTGATCATCCAGACATTCTCAAATATCCGTGTATCCGAGTCCATTTGAATGGTCGCGTTAAATGGTTTGAAGGCTAATAAACTGCGCGCTACGGTCAGTGCATACACTATGCTACCAAGCTTCCATTTATTTAGCGTCTTTTTAATAGTAGATTGTCCAACTGCCAATGAAATATCTGCATCTAAGCCGAAACCACAGTTGCTTGCAAAATAACGTTGATGTGAGGCGCTCAATTTCACGGAGCCAAAGTCTACAGTTTTTCTATTAGCCGGTTCGATTGCGATATAAGATTCCACTTCCTGCAAACTATTAAATGCTGGAAACGTCCTTGCGAAATCATTACCGGACCCCGCTTTCATGACCCCGACTGTTACATGAGGATAACCTGCAACACCATTTAGCACTTCATGGATTGTCCCATCCCCGCCTATTACGATGATCAATAATGACACAGTGGTTTGTTTAGCAAGTCGCCATGCAAGTTCTTCCGCATGATTACGTCGCTCGGTCAGATGAAATGGATAGCTGGTATTCAGTCGCAAGTTTGCCCACAACTTGGCCCCTTTACCATCTCCAGCTTGTTCATTAATGATGAAATGTACATCCATACGGACCGCCTCTTTCAAAAGCCTTTTCATCATAGTAGCAGACTGCCCATTAACTTACTAGATCATTGTCAGACTATTTGATATTTCACTTGCAGGCTTGCGCTGATCGTAATCGTACCCGACTCGATGGGTGTTCTACCGGTATCTGCCATAGCCATCGCGCGGAACGCTACTGGTTGAGATGTATGCTGCTCTTCAACCTTTAATGGAATTGGCCGGTTCTGTAATTTCAACGAAGTTCCAATCGTAATCATTTTAGTCTCTGCATCTTGCAAGGCTAGCACCAGCGCTTGCTGATATTGTTCTTCTTGATCGGGCATCGTGAATTCGATCGATCCAATTTGATTCGCACCATTTTTGACCGCAAGATCAACCAGTTCACCTGTTCGTGAAAGTTCGTTACTTGTAATGCGGATGGAATTAATCACTTCATACCCTTGAAAGCGCTGTTCTCCATTCACGTATTCATAGACTGGACGAATTTGAAAATCAATCGTTTGAATGGATGTTTCTGCAATACCCGCTTTTTGTAGCGACTGGATTACTTGATTCATGCGTCTAGCGTTTTCTCGCTGGATTTCTCCGAGTTCGGTTCCTCTTGACACTACAGATAATACAATATGAACCGTACTAGGCGAGACTTTCACTGCCCCTTCACCAAATACAGTTATCATTCGTGTTTCCTGTTCTTTAAACATATAGAACACTCTCCCTTTTACAGTATTATCATTTCTATGCAGCACTCGAACCAATTTATACCCATTTTTGTTTACTCACGCACTTGAACGTGTAAAAATACTTAATCCCAAACGTAAAGTAACTGGCCTAGGGGGTCTTATGAGTGAAAATGTAAAACAATTCGTCCAATCCAAACAAAAAAGCTCCCGATCCATTATGACCGATGAGCTCTGAATATTCGTTTCAGTATTAAAATGTGATGAATCCTTTTTGTACTGCGAATCCACCTAATGTAAACAAGGCGATGACAACGAGTGTAATGATGAATAATCGATTATTTCTGTCCAAGACGTCACCTTTTTCTCTATCGGATAAATTATTATTAGTTACCTCATTCTATCCTAGCGAGTTCAGAATTAGCAATCTATTTTTCAATCGACTTCTTTCCGTAGTTGCTGTAAAAAACTTACCATGAATTCATGTCGTTCTTTTGCCAAACGCGTACCTTCCTTTGTGACCATCAATTCGCTAAGTAATAATAACTTCTCGTGAAAATGTGTAACGGTAGCCGTTTCCTTTATACGGTATTCTGACTCAGACATATCCATTCGAGCTTCTTCTTGTTGATCGTACAGTTTCCTGCCGCGTGCCCCGCCAAATGCAAATGCCCGCGCAATGCCGACCGCGCCTATGGCATCCAAACGATCAGCATCTCTGACAATTGCGCCTTCAATGGATGTAATATCTTTTGCATTGCCACCACTGAATGAAACACTTTCAATCGCGGACATCACATTGTCTGCAATCTGTGGTGACGCACCTATTTTTTCAAGCAACTCTTTCGTAGTGACTTCATGCATCTCTTCATATTTTGCATCTTCTACATCATGCAATAGAACTGCTAAACGGACGACTAGTTCATCAGCACTGGGTTCTGTCGCTAAAATTTTCTCTGCATTTTTCATTACACGATCAATATGATCAAGATCATGACTCGCATCAAATTTATTATAAATACCTTTAACTTCCATTCTACATTTCGCTATCATTTCTTGCATTGAATCCCTTCCCCTCTTTTCCATTAGTTATATGCGAATACAGCCCAGAAAATCAGTTCTTTTCCTGACGAATGAAATTCATTTCGTTGAATTACCGAGACAAATCGTTACAGTCATCCCAATGTTAAAGCAGAATTTACTGGGGCTTCGTATTCTCACCATAATTGAGTTTAACATGCATACCGATGTTTTAAATACTTATACTGCCTTGTCGTACTATATGCTGTGTAGGCAACCCTATCAATCCTTTTTCCATGTCTTCAATGATCCATGCAAGTTATTCCATTCAGCAACAGCACGGCTTCTACATACAGCTTGTCGTGTTAGTCCACGATTTGCTATATTCATCATGTTAAAAAGAAAAGAAAGCCACTGCCGCTCGCCTTTCCTTCTATTGTATTCGTCGTTTATTATTTTACGTAAATTGTCAGATAGACTTTAGCTACCATTTCTTTTAAGCGGTGCAAATTCAATCGATGCACTGTTAATACAGTACCGTAATCCCCTGTGATCTTTTGGTCCATCTTCGAATATATATCCCAAATGCCAATCACCTGCAAAACTTCTCACTTCAGTTCGGATCCTATTGAAACTATTTTCTATATGTACCGTCATTACTTCCGGAACGATTGGCTGCATGATACTTGGCCAACCGCACTGAGGGCCATACTGATCAGAACGTGAAAATAACAATACGATATAGCCTACAGATTGTGATTCATTCAAACTTTACTTAAATCAGCGGCAGACGTTTTTCGACAAAAAAAGATCCTTGCTTATAACCGTTGACAATTTGCCAACAA
Organism: Sporosarcina sp. P7; assembly: GCF_002743425.1. Lineage (NCBI taxonomy): Bacteria > Bacillati > Bacillota > Bacilli > Caryophanales > Caryophanaceae > Sporosarcina > Sporosarcina sp. P7. Next base: position 143,382 of record NZ_PDZF01000007.1, read on the forward strand.
ACATTTAGTATTTTGAGAGAAGTACATATTTTTACCGGTGTAGTAGAATTGGAGGGGTAGTGTCATGTCAGAAAGTAGTCTTGGTCTGTCTGTCGGGCAGTTGTTGCGTGATGTTTTAGAAGATCGTTCATTGTCCATGCGCAAACTAAGCGAACTTACAGATATTGACACTTCAACCATCTCTAGAATCATTAATGAAAAACGCAAAGCAACACTGGATCATCTAGAGAAATTCGCAATAATTTTAGAAATTCCATTAGCCAAGTTACTTCAGGCGGCAGGCTATCCGGTTGATCATAAACATGTGATCCATTCTACATACGATGAAACGATCCAACAACTGGTCGAAACATCAGAACTTCTATCTGCGGATATCTCTATTGAAAAAGTCAAACTTCAACTTGCAAGTTATGAAGCATATGTTCAAAGCACTGAAGGAAGAGAAAGAATTCTTCATGACTTCGATAACAAGTTAAAACTGGCTGGCGGAGTAGGTCCATTCGTCGATCAAATGAAAGAATTATTTACACGGTTTAAAATGCAAGATGTTGCAAAACGTGATCTAGCCATTATCGGCAGCGCATTATTATACTTTATCATTCCTATAGATGTCATCCCGGACTACATTTTTGCGGTCGGGTATCTAGACGATGCGATCGCGGTCCAAATTGCTTCAAGCGTACTGACAAAGAATTCATAATCAAATGAGTAGGTGTGACATTAATGGAAAACAGAGAGACTGGAAAGCGTCGTAAGAAAAAACTTAAAAGAAAATATAAACGGTTAATATTCATGGTATTCACTTTGCTACTGTTAGCGGGTGGCGGATACGTCGCTGCACAGTATTCTAACGGCTTATCGTTTGCGAGCGGCGGCAAAACAAATGAAATACATACAGAACTCAGCGATAGCAGTAATACTTTTTCTACTAGCGATTCTGCTTTTGACGACTTTGAAGGTGGCGAATCACAATTTGGAGAAATTAACGTATTGTTGATCGGTGATGATGCAAGAGGCGACGAAGATGACACTCGTTCAGACGCTTTGATGATCGGTCACTACGATCAAACAACAAACAAAGTGAAGTTAATTTCGCTGATGCGTGATACATACGTCGATATTCCAGGTCACGGTATGGAAAAAATCAATGCTGCTTATGCACTTGGAGGACCTGAATTAGTACGACAAACGATCAAGCAAAATTTCGATGTAGATGTACAATATTATGCGATTGTTAATTTCGAAGGTTTCTCAAAAATCGTTGATGTAATCGCCCCTAATGGTATTGAAGTCGATATTCCATATGAGATGTCCCACGGTCTAGGTTTAACTCTTTATCCCGGCCAACAAAAATTGAACGGGGATCAATTACTCGGTTACGTACGATTCCGCCACGACATCCACAGTGATTACGGTCGCGTGGAACGTCAACAAGAAGCCTTAGGGAAACTAAAAGATGAAGCGATGAGTTTACAAACCCTTGTTAATATACCAAAATTAATGGGTGTTATTAATCCATACATTGATACGAACATCGACAGTAAAACGATCTTAACAATTGCTAAAGGTATGTTGACTGGTGGAAAGAGTAACGAACTGGAATCACTGCGGATTCCAGTAGAAGGATCATTTGGGGACCTGCGCACAGAAGTTGGTGCTGTTCTCGAGATTAACTTTGAACAAAACAAACAAGCATTACGCGAGTTTTTATCAGTAGAGGATGAATCAGTAAACGATGAAAGTGAACAATACGGAGAATATGCAAAAGATCCAGAAGATAGTCAAGATCAACAATACTAGAACGATATAGTCCCACAGAAAAACAAGCTGTTCCAGTCATTCAACCGACCGGAACAGCTTATTTTTACATTGTCAATACTAATTTCCCCGTCGTCTTTCTACCTTGCAATTGCCTCTGTGCTTCTGCTGCTTCTTCCAAATCAAATGTACCACCTATTGTTAGTTGTAAATCTCCATTTTGTACATATAATATTATGCGGAAATTCAACTAGAAAGAGTTCTGGAATATTAACATCATACTTAAAACTGATCTATACCCGTTTCATATAAAAAAACTGAGAAGAAAAAACACTTTTCCTTCTCAGTTCCTCCTTAAATTTCTTTCATCGTAAATACTTGACGCATCTTATGACTCTTCTTGAAAATTAATCTCAAATGTCTCAACAGAATTATCTAGTACATCCTCTTTTTTAAAAAGCATTTGTTTATACTCAAAGTTTTTAAACATTTCAATCTGATCCTTATAATGTTGAGAATACTCACCGTCTTGCCCAATGAAACCGATCTGGCCAGGTGGTGTCACATTCATGCCTACAGGGCCATTCTCTGTCATTTCTACAAAATGATTTTCACTTCCGCGGTTCATAAAAATAACGGGTTGCTGATCTCCTAGTCCATGCGGCACCCCTATAAGGGATTCAGCGCCGAATGTCATCGTCTCAATAGGCATGATCCAATCTTTCATAGATGCGCCATATTCTTTTTCCAGATCCACTACAACTTGATCGAAACTTTCACGTGCAATTTCTTCAAGGTTACGTCCCTTTAACCAATCATTTTCTACTTGTAATGCTGCTTTATCTCCTTGAACGAGGCGGGACAATAAACCTGATCCACCTGATCGATGATCCACGAACGGTCTCATCTCTTCGTAAAACTTACCAATGTCTTCTTCTGTAACATTCATAAAGAACTGATCCCACCAAGCCTTCATAATTGTTGCGCCGGGTGAATCATAGTAGCCATCATTGTTTTTATCTTCATTTAAATTATTCCAATCTTCTAGAATGGAGATAGCTATCTCATATTTACGGTCGCTATCTACTTTCTTTGAAAGAGCATCTACCAAAAATGGCTTGAACCAACGTGTCTTCAAATTGACAAAGCTCGTTTCATAGTTGACTTCATTTACATCTTCAATCGATAACTTATTTCGCGCACTAATTCTATCAATAAACTGATGATTCCGGTGATCTGTTCCCCACATATAGTTTTGTTCATTCGTATTCCAGTTTGGCGCAGGTTTGTTATTCCAATTCGCTACAAAACCACGTTCAGGATTGACTTCGTGTGGATTATCCGCTGTGTCTAGAAAACCTTTCCACTCATATTCACCTGTTCCTGGTGTTGGGAAACGCCAATCTACTCGCTCATCCCGCTCCGGTATTTGACCGACATGATAGTAAGCAATTTCATCGTTTTTATCAGCATAAAACCAATTCAATGACAGGGTATACTCTCTTGCAGCTTTCGCAAATTCTTCTTGATTCGTTGCATAGTTCATCTTTACATAAGCTGCCCAACTGTCTGCTTCAGTTCCTCGAAATGCCCATTTTTTACTGTAAGCAATATGATTGTCATCATCTTTAAATATAACGGGACCATGAATACTCTCGTGAAATTCCCGAGTAACAGTTTCGATCTTTCCATTATCTTTTTTCACATCAATACTTTCCGTTCTTTTTTCAAATTCCACCCATTCTCCATTGAACTTATACTCATTCGGATTATTGGGATTTACCTCTTCCTCAAAAATATCAGACACATCACCATAGCCAGCAGTTGCTGTAAAGGCAAAGTCATTCGTCGCACCAAACATAATGAAGGGATAGCCAATAAATGATGAACCTTGAATATCAAGATCTGGCCCGTGAAGTCCGACTTCATAAATAAAGCCAGGTGCTGTAAAACCTACTTGCGGTCCACCAAACATAATTGGATTACCAGATGTAGATTTTGAAGCACCAATAATCGCGGCATTACTACCTACTTTTAATGGGACCCCCAGCTCTTGCCGTTTCTCAATAAAATCTTCTCGCATCGACGAGACAGTCTCGCCCGCGAACGCGACTTGCTCTAGCGTTTTAACATTTGCAAATGGCGTTCCTTCACCAATCGAAGCATCGCTTTCCGAACTTGTTGGTGCGTCCGGATCGTTTATCCAAACCATATCATTAAAAATTGCTTGAGCCTTTTCTTCATCGTATTCATCTAACAATTTGGCATAAATAGTAGCATTTTCAAGCTCCTGCTCTTGATCCATGAAGGCCGTCATAGAAGCCATGTACAAGCGAAGAACATCTACACTTGTCCAATTTTCAGGTTTCAAATCATACTCAGAAAATTCCTTTGATAATTTACTCTCGGGATCCTCAAGGGCCTCTCGGACATAGCGATCAATCCCACTTGAAAAGTTTTCAATGATTTCTTTCGCAAAAGGATCCATTGTATCGATCATTTTTTGAATCGCCTCATCAGTGTGTCCATCACGTCGTATCTTTTCATCATGCGCTAGATACTCTTCCCCAAATACCTCCGCAGCTGTACCTTCATTTGCCCGTTTAAACATCTCTAGCTGAAATAGTCGATCTTGTGCCATCACATAACCATAAGCTTTGTATAAGTCTTCCATCGAGTTTGCATATATATGTGGAACTCCAAATTCATCGCGATGGACTTCAACAGCTTTGGAAACACTTTGCACTTTTTCATTTAATACTACATCCTTTTTTGAACAGGCAGATAAGAAAATCAGAACTAAAATAAGTGTCATATGCATAAATAATTTCGTTGAACGCTTCATTACATAACCACCCTATCAATTAGTATGCTACAAATTCATTCAAACAGCGTGTGTTCTACTAGTGTAGATCACTACATTCAAATACGAATACTTCAATAAATTTTTCACCAAATGATAGCGCTATCATTTATAGAGAGATTCATATCGCAAAATCCTACATCCCCTTCCTATTCTCCATCCAATCACTACTTTCCCAGAGTGGATAAAATACCCAATTAATATAACAGTTTTCAAACGACAACTGTGTTTTACATTATAGACACCCACCTTTATATGTCAACAATATTAAAAATATTCAAATATTAAATAATTAATATTTCCAACAAAAATAGGTACAAAAGAGTACTTAACATCACTTTCGACTGCTCCCTATACATTGGATATACACTTTAAAATTAAAGAGACGTAAAGTAAAACTATTTCTGGCAAACTTTTAGGTAAATGACTGATGTTATGTCATTTTTCGAAAACAGTAAAACTTCCTACCTCATCAAATTTTTTAATAAAAACTACTATATCTGAAAACCCCTCTACCATTATTGTATTATTTCCTATTACTACAAGTGGTGCTTTAGACCCCTTTTTTCTTTATTAAAATCCAATTGTAAAAATTCCAAAAAAGTTAACGTTCTGACTCGCAAGGCTTGGAAAGGACAGAAGTTAACACCTTACCTATTGTTGCTCGGATTAACATCAGAACTCACGTATGGTTTCATTTCCTAAATTTTTATAATGCCTTCTCCAACAACAAAAAGCGCTACACATGTTGTTTGTACAACATGTGTAGCGCTTTTTAAAATTCTAACCTTCTTCTCAACTGGCTTGATGACGTCCTAGAAGGGATTCGAACCCCCGACCTACGCCTTAGGAGGGCGTTGCTCTATCCAGCTGAGCTACTAGGACATGATAGGAATGAGAATCACTTTAATCCATATACTGATTCAAAGTGTTCTCATGCTTATGATTAATCGTTAGCTGTGCCATTATAATCGTCATTAAACCATAATTGCTCATCATCATCCACATCACCATTATAATTGATCAAAATCTCTTCTCCAGCTTTAATATCTTTGTAGGCAAAGAAATCAAATGTATGATGATCAAAATTAATATCATAGGTCGCATTTGGTTCATAGGAATGATTAAATAACATTCCGTAGCCAAGCAGGACAGCCGTATGGTTTTCTCCATATTCGAAAGCATAGTCAGCTAGAACGGTTTTTTCAATATGTTGATGTTGCTCATTTGGATAGGGAATAACTGGTGCCTCATGTACCAGCTGTCCTTTTTTAATATCGCATGTTGCGAATACGCCTCTATTGAATTCCCCTTCGCCAATTGGAGAAAGTTTTACTTCTATCACATCTTTCACCTACTCGCCTGTAAATTATACTTGGCAAGTATACCATTAATTCAACCAGATTGCTGATTTCTTTTCTTTTACTAAAAGCTGAAATCTACCCTTCTAGGAATAGAGTTTAGCTTTAATTATTTAACGAAAAGTCTTTATCCACTTCCTGCTTATCATAATCAAGAATCCAGTCAGTATATTGTTCGTAGAGAAATCGAATGGATTCCCTGTCAGACGCTATGATATCACACCCGCGATCATCATATAGGTGATAAATGATATTCATCGATTGATTAATAAAGAATATATCATAACTACTTTCAGGACTATGTTTTAAAATCGTTGTCGGATCGGCGAAATCTTCATAACAAATCGCTTTCAGCAATTGCTTATACCGAACATCCCGTTTCTTACAAGAAAGCGAAAAACGATGCGTTACAAGTTCTTCCTCATCGCCATAGAGATTAGGAACCGTCGAAAACCGCAATTTATATAACAAATCTTTTCGTTTTACATATTTGGAATAGACATGTAACGGTTTTGCACGTAGGAAATCATTGTTTGTATGAACATCAGTGACTAGTATGATGTCATCCTCGTCTCCAAATACTGCCTCGAATAGAGTAATGGAGCGGTAAAATGCTTGTTTTAAAAAATCCGGTTCATCATGTGCAATAAACTCTGAAATTTCAAAGCGTATAGCTTTATTAGTTTCATAAAATAAAGCGGGTGCCAGTTCAATTCCATGGAAGTAATTCGCTAAATATAGTTCTACAGCTTTCATTATTTCACTCTCCATTGTACATGCCTTACTTGACAGCTAATGCGATATCTCTCAATTCTTTCAGTGACCCATCAAGGTTTCTTACGAGGAGCTTAGCATCCTGTTCATTCCGGCTAAAACTAGAATAGTTTATTATCAATCGATTCTTCAGTAGGACATAAAAAATTCCATAACCATCTTCTACTACTGGTCCAAACATACAACTTTTTACTTCGGGATGTGTCATATTACTAGTAGAAATAAAATCATGACGCATTTTTAAATAGCCAGGATCAGAAAATAGTGCAGGTGATTTTTCTATCTCAAGCTCATCTTCAAACTGTGAAAATATTTCTTGTAATCCAAATAGATGTCTTTCCACACCAAACCCTTTTCGTGCTTCTTTTAAACGAGCAGAATGTGCAGTACTTGCATGGTGCATTAATTGATATACTATCGCGGGTTCTAGTAGATCCTCTACTATCGCTTTAGCCAATGCCAGATTTTCTGTGCTTGAAGGACGTATGCATTCCGTTCTTCCTTCCTTGAATAAGCGCATCGACACCGCTTCATATGTGCTGCGCATCGTAGCGAATGTTTTATATTGAGCAACTTGCAGCGCCATATGGAAAAATGAATCCGGACTGAATCCAAGTTGTTTTATTTCATCGGTACCAAACGTATCAAAATTTTGTACATGAATAAAATAATTTTGAACGGTTTTTTCATTTTCTATTTCCAATTTTCTGAACTCATTCAATAATTCAGCCGATAGCATCCAATTCAACTTTTCTGCTACAGGCTGCTCTTTCGTTTCGATATTTTCTGTATCCGTTGAAGTGAGCTGGTCTTGTACATATTGTATTACAGCGAAACTCGTAGTTCCATCCACTCCCGTATGTTCCACACTATATCCAACCTCGCCCGTTTTAGTAATGACGATTTGCAATGTCTTATCAAAGTATTTATTTTTGCCGCCCAGTAATAAATTTTGTATTGCTTCATCGGAATTTGTACTTTCTTTATCTATGGATAGGACGACTAGGGAATCCGCTATGCTTTGTAGATTTTCGGCATTGACTGTAGTTACTGAAAGTTGTTGATAAATATCCGCTGCTTTATTTCTATTTGTAGTAGTGAAAATCCCTACGTTTTTTCCGCTGGCTCCCTCAATGAAAGAATCGATTCAATTACACTCGACAATGCCTCACTGGAATACATTATACCTCGTTGATTGGTGACAGGAATGGAGTAGATATTACCATTAGTCAACAAGCTAATATGATTTTCCACTTTCGAGTATTCCGCGATGTAATGACCATCCCGGTGAATTTTAGGAATTCGAACCGATCGGAAGAAGTTAGGAAACTGACTCATGTCGAGCGGCATTCCCCGCGACATTTCAGGGACGGCTTTTTCATCAATGATCGTATGATAAAACTTCGCTACCGATCGACTCACTTTACCAGCTAACTCTGCAATTGTCCGCAGTGGATATTGCTGATTGTCGAGTAAAACATTAAAATTACTGCCTGTATGTAACGAATCGCGGGATGTCAGATAGACATTATCCCAAAATGGTTTTAGCCAACTGCCTGCGATATCTTCTTGCCACATCTGAAGCTTTTCTTGAAGTAGTTGCGCTTCTCCGCTTTCTTCAAAAAACTGTTGAACAACTTTCTTTGTCTCTTCGAATTCTTCTTTACTAATTAATGGTTCAATCGCCTCCAGCAGTTTCCTTTTCGTATCTTCAAGCTCTGGAATTGGTACGGAGGGTAAATGTTCTTGGAATTTAAATGTCATCAATAGTTAGAGGAACCCCCTTTCGATTAGAAAGTCTACACTTTTTTGTACATACTATTCATATTTTCGTGTTAATTAATATATAAACTGTCTACTAAAGAATATCACATAAAAAAATCTCCCATCTATTTTAATGGGAGATTCTTGTCTTATTCGCGAAATCGCTTATTTATCGTGGATACGTAATATATTGTCAGAACTTGACGTTATTCTTTCAGAGCTCGTTTTTCCTTAATACTTATTAAGGCACCTATCACTACAATTGCCACTAAAACTCCCCAGAAAATTAATTTCCATTCAGTGGAGTGTGGAAAATCTAATGGTAAGAATCCTAATTTTTCATGCGCTAACGTTAGGACGGTCAACTTGACTCCCACCCATCCGACAATAACGAAAGCCGTTGTCTCTAATTGCGGATAATTAGCTAGCAACTGGACGAACTTATGAGCAGCGAATCGCATAATTACGAGCCCGACTAATCCACCCGCCAGCATGACGCTAAACTGGCCTCCGTTAATTCCACCTATCACCATATCTCCTAATGGAGGCAATGTGATGGCCAACGCCACTGCAGCGAGCATTGAATCCACCGCAAAAGCAATATCCGCTAATTCTACTTTCAATACAGTCATCCAAAAACCAGAACCCTTAGTTGCTTCCGGTTCGATGGAATGCTCTTTTCCTTTTTTCTGATCGTAAATATGTTTGATTGCGATAAACAATAAGTACGCCGCCCCAAGTGCTTGGATCTGCCATACATTAACTAACAATGTGATCATGAACAGCGCGGCAAACCGGAATACAAATGCCCCGATTAATCCATAGAACAACGCTTTCTTTTGTTGCATCCTCGGCAAGTGTTTAACCATAACTGCCATGACTACTGCGTTATCTGCAGCTAATAATCCTTCCAACGCGATCAATACTAACAAAACCCATGCATACTCCAATAAAATTGCTTCCATTCATTTTCCTCCTCTAATTTTTACCAACAAAAAAAAGACCATTGCCTAATAAAAGGCAAAGGTCTCGCTAAGCAAAATTTTGCTATCACAACCGATGGTAGTAAACCATGTACTGACGATTGTGAAATAGGTTTCCCTATAGCTACTCCCCTTTGACAAAAAGTCAAAGTCTATTGAGTTGTACTTGTAGTTTAGCACGTGAATAGTCATTTGCAAAGTAATATACTACTTAAAGAAAATAAAACTAAACAATAGCAACTGTACACTTTATTATGTATAGCTCAACTGATAAACAATCAAATTTCCTATATAACAAGAAAGCTAATAGGTAGATTCTGTAAAGTACTATCATGTATCATATAGATATAATGAAAAAAGTGAGGTTACATACTATATGAACAAAAAACAATTGCGGTGGTCCGTGGTTAGTGCAGCCGTATTGCTAATAGCGCTAATTATTGCCATTGCGAGCAACAAAGAAACACCCGAAACTACAACAGACAAGCCAGCATCATCAGAAACTTTGATACAGGATACAACAACGGAACCAACTACTAAAACAACACTCACAGAATACCCCGAGAAAGAACAGCCTAAAATGAATGAAACCGAAAAAGATGTAAGAGAACCTGAAAAAGCAATAAAAGAACCATCAACGAAACCGGCTACAGAACCACCCAACACCGTTTCAGATGCATCTTCGACACAGCCGTCAACAACCGTACCCAAGCCAGCTAAACCAGAAAAACAAACTGCTCCGTCAACTTCGGCTTCCATAAATGGTGGCACATATCTGGTGGGAACTGACATCGAACCGGGAGAATATTTAGTTTTCTCAAATGGTCTTACGCTTCTGGAAAATACAAAAGATCAATCAGGAAATCCTGACAGTATTGTATTTAACGTTGCATTGGATGGACATTCCCACACGTATGTCACATTACGCGAAGGAGAAAACTTTACTTTAAAAGGTGGAGAAATGTATCCCGTAGCTTTCGCACCTAGTATAAAACCCGCTAATGGAATATATAAGGATGGCCAATACAAAGTGGGTACAGATCTACCAGCTGGTTCCTATACATTATTGGTAGATGATCAAAGCGACATAGGATTTTATGAAATCAGCAAAAATAGCCGGCAAGATATGATGGATCTTCTCATAAGTGACGTAGTGGAAGGTGAAACATCTATCAATATATCGAAAGGTCAATATTTGACGATCCGAAATGCCTATTTAGAAGTACAATAGAAAGAACACACAAAACCAATGAGGTTTTGTGTGTTCTTTCATTTTTAAAACTTCCGCACTGCAATAACTACTAATTCAACGACCTTCATCTCGCCATTTCCTTATTTAATAGCCTAAGTTAAATAAATTTGATAACTCTCAAGGTAAATAGAAACTGACTCTATTTAAGTATCTCATTTGTTTACAGCTTGATGATTAATCCGCCAAGTCTGCAACCAAACGTCTTAGTAAGACAATGGTTTCTCTTCGTAAGACTTGTGCTGTTTCGATTTTCAACTCATTCTTTTGATCAAACGAAGATGTGCGAATACTGTTCACCCAATGTGTCAGGTACTCTACAACCTGTACTTTATCTACATTTCTTTTCAGTAGACTAGTACCATTTGCGCTAAGATAATGATAGAAACTACCAAGAGTGGCGTAGTGATAGTACTCTTCACTGCCAATTTCGACAGAAGTTAGTCCTGATTCAGGCATCGCCACATCTATTAAAGGCATCGTCTGTTTGGTTACTCTTTTACTAACTAAGATATGACTGAGGTACTCTTCCACTGCCTTTACATAATCCGCTATAAGAAAAGCGGCTTTTTGACTGGACTGTTGACTTTCTGGCTTATAGGCATTTTCTAATTCACGCCATTTCACTTCAGCAATCGTTAAGAGTCGTTTCACTTCATTAGATTTCAACAAGCGAGGTAATTGTTTGGCCGACTTTTCAAAGCGTTCTTTTTCTTCCTCACCGAAAATTAGCGCACTATGGTGATGAAGTGATGTAAAGGTCTCTTCCAGCAGCGTCAACGCCTGTTTAGGATCGATTGGTTCTAGATCATATTGCTCAGATTTTTGTATGATTGCTTCTACGTTTGGAGACAGATCATGCAAGTAGAACTCTGTCAGGCATTCATCTAATTGGATCAATGCATCTGAAGTCATGATTTCGCGGTATTCGATTCCTACATCAGGTACCAAAGAGAGAACACGGTTTCTCAACTTCATACCTTCATTACCCAATTTCCAGCCAATCAATAAGTTTAATGCTGGTTCTTTTACCTTGCCTTCTTCTGATGTTAATGTTTTATCCGCTTTATAAAAGCAAATCATTGCGTTCAATAAATTTCTTACTATACTATCTTGATCTTCAAACGGCAACTCAGAGAAATTAGCTGTACACATTTCTTCAATTCCACATTCATAAAAGAAAAAGTTGAAATCAGCTTGTATAAAGGAGTCTTCATGAATCTTTCCACCATGTTGCTCTTCGATAACATTCTTCATTCGTAATATGTACTCGGAAATTTTCGTTAATTGCGAAACGATATCCCCTTTATATTTCTCGATGCGATATTGAATTGCTTGAATATCACCATGCAGAACATGCACTGCATGATAATCATATGCAGACTTAGATAGATTCACCAAGCTAATGACAGTGGGAATATCATTCAAATCGAATAGATCATTGAATGTGATATAGAATTCCAGACCAACCCTGTGCATCTCTTTATATTTCATCATATGAATCAAGCGTTCACAAAAACTTCGCTTCGTTGCAAAGTCGATCATTGTATCATTATGAGCCACCTGTAAAAACAAATCATACAGATTCATGATGGTCTTTTTCGTCACACTCTCTAAAATATCCGAATCGCGCGTTTTATCCATTAGTACACTTAGTTCATTAAAGTACCTAGCTAGCGTCTGCATATGATCGGCACGCGCGTTATTTAACGTGGCACATAGCGGATAAATTTTTGTATTGAATAGTTGCCAGGATTCCGCCACATGTCCTTCGTTATTAAAGAAATAGAACCAAAGATGGTATCGCCAATCCCCTTTGGCCCTAGTATCCTGATCCAGCTCAAACGGATCGAAATCTTCACCATAAGCCAACGCTAATAATGTTTCATTGTATTGACTCGCCAGTGTAATTTCACTCTCATACAAGTCTGACAGTTCTACGAGTAATGCGTACCGTTCATCATTCCTACATGCATTCATCACTTTTGTAAACGAAGGATGGTCGATGACATGACAAACATCCAAATGCCGTCCTTTAAGCAACCACTGACGCAACATATAATCCAAAAACTCTTCCGAATCTAAATAAGCCCCAAAATGTCGGGCTGAAAATTCCTGATAAATATCCAAACTATTTCCCCCTTAACATCTGACAACGCGTTGATCTGTACGAATAACAAACTTTATACTAAAAATAATAAAGTTTGAGCTATCCTTATCATATCGCGATTACTCTTTTTTCTCTACCTAGAATTATAGTTTGAAAAAGGATCCCCAACAGGTAAATATATTTATTTTAGTTTAGACAAAAATATAGAGCATTCCAGTCCTTGAGGAAATGCTCTATATTTATATTTTTTTTATTATATCGTGTTGAATGAAATGCCTTACAGTTGCATTGACTCGTTTTCTACTCTGCTGGATTTTCCGTGTCTTCTTCTACTTGGTATTCTAATATATCCCCAGGCTGACACTCTAAAGCCTTACAAATCGCATCTAAAGTCGATAGTCGAATCGCCTTCGCCTTTCCATTTTTCAGTATGGAGATGTTCGCCATTGTAATCCCAACTCGCTCGGAAAGTTCCGTAACACTCATTTTCCTTTTGGCTAACATCACATCAATATTGATGATAATTACCATGTTATTCACCTCTGCTCAGACTATTAAATCATTTTCCTCTTTTATATCGATTGCTTCTCTTAAAAGCCTTTGGAGAACAGCAGCAAAGACCGCGATCACCATGGAAGCAAAAATAGGAATCATTCCGACTATTACCAGACCTGGGGCGTCGTCTATCTCTGCCATGATAAAGACGAATGGAAGGGCTACTACATATAAGCCGCTAATTATAATCGCACAGTATTTGATTTTCTTTAACGCCCTTACAGACAACTCAGAGAACGCTTGATTTCCGTCGATAAAGTTTAATAGGTTAAAGGTTTGGTACAAGGCAAAATAAAATGAAATCACCGAAATATAGATGACTACTAAAATACTATATATTGCATAAGCAAAATCCCAACCTCTTTCCGTAGCTTCTTTTGCCTCAATAGCTAACTGCGGCAACAAAAATATGCACACAGCAAGAACTGGAATACCAATTAAAATGACAGCTATCTTTAAAAATAGTGTTGTTCCTCGTTTCATGAAAAGCACCTCTCTTAGCTTCAATATTATAAATTTCACTTTAACACCAAATTTATCGAATATCAATAAATATATGTTGATTACTAATGTATTCATTCCGCTAAATGTGCCTAAATATCTTCTTCTAGGAATCATCATCGTGGAAAAAATCCGGAAAATGGAACAAATTTCATGAGGTTCTAATAATACCGCCAATTCAAAAATGCTGATCCCATTTATTAAATATAAATGGGATCAGCATTTTACTGTTTATTATTTTGTCTGTAAAATTTTAAAAATGCGCTCATGCTTTCAGTTAAGCATCCGATGGTAAAATATCTCGATTTTTTTTGGATCTACATTACTCTGGTAAGTTCAACTGCCAAGAAATGCCGAACTGGTCATTCAGCCATCCGAATTTTTTACTGAATCCATAGTTATCTAAAGGCATGAGAGCTGTACCGTTTTGCATCATTTTTTCATAAAGACTGTCAATTTCCTCTTCAGTATCACACGTTAGATAAATAGAAAAAGATGGAGTAAATGTAAACTCGTGATCAATATGGCTGTCGATACACATGAACTCTTGTCCTTTTAACGAGAATACCGCTTGTACCACTGTACCTTCTTCACCAGGTCCTTCAGCCCCGTACCGCGTAATGCTTTTAATTTCTGAGTCTTCGATGAGTGAGGTGTAATATTTCATAGCTTCTTCTGCTGTTCCGCCCTGAAACATTAAAAATGGTTTAACGTCCTTCATATTCTACTTTCCTCTCTTTGTTTAAACTTTTTTACCCTGTATAGCTAACTCTACCTGTTTCCACTAATTCCTTCAATCCCATAAACATATAATTCCAGCCAACTTCAGTGCCATCATGCATTTCTGTAAGTGCTTTTTCGATCTCGGACTCTGTCCAATTCACTTCTTGAGCAACATGGATCAATTGTGTGAATGTCATCTTGCAACCTTGCTCGAGCTCTTTTAGCTCAACTGTAATTGTATCTTCTAAATCGCTCATTTCTGGCATTTTAAAAGTGAACATCACTTTTTTCGGAGGATCAATTTCTAGATATTCCCCAATCGCGCGGTAATCTTGTCCTCCTCTATGGTCAATAATTTCCCAAGTACCGCCTACTTTGGGATTATTTCGTGTCACTTTATTTGTCCCTTCCAATGTGAAGAACCACTTTCTCATCATTTCTGGGTTCAGCCACGCATCAAATACTTTTTCAGGTGCTACATTAAAATTTCTTATCATGTTCAAAGTCGTAGATGAAACTTTACTCATACCTACACCTCTTTTAATTAATGGTTCCATGCCGTCTGCCGATTTAAAACCTTACGACTTGGATTGTTTGCTGTTAAGAAACTTCGTCTTCGTTGATTAAACTCAATTGCCAAATTACATCGAATTTATCAGTGACCTGACCATAAAGTTTTGACCAGAAAGTCTCTTGAAGTTCCATCCCAACGGTTCCCTCTTTTTTTAGCTTATCATAAACCATTTGTAACTTTTCCGCTTCTACACATTGGTAAGCTAAGCTAATGTTGTTTCCAACTGTGAAAGGCGAACCAGGGAACGTATCTGAAAACATTACAGTGCTTCCTTCAATTGCTAAACGAGTATGCATAATTAAGTTTTTTGCTTCTTCCGGAAGAGGGTATTCTGGATTTGGAGATTTTTCTCCGAAAGTCATAAAGTTAGGTTTTTCGGTTTCAAAAACTTCTGCATAAAACTCAACCGCTTCACGACAATTCCCATTAAACGTTAAATAAATATCGACAGCCATTGTGCATCACTCCTTTAAAATAATCAAACCTAGTAAAATTATTACAAAACAAAATGTCTCTTTAGTTTAAGATTACATCCCTCACAAAACAACCTTATTATTTTGCATTTTCATCTGGTTGATGAACTCCAAAAATATTACCCTCGGTATCCAAATAATAGCCTTGCCATGCCATTCCTGGCAACGCATATTTGGGTATTGCAACGCTGCCCCCACCATCAAGAATTTTCACTTCAGTCGAATCGTAATCATCGACTCCTATAGTACAAGCATAACCATTTAATGGTTGGTTACGTTCTGGACGCGGACCTTGACGTTGCATCAATGCTCCATCCACTCCAAGCTCACTATCACCAGTCACTGCTCCACAATAAGGCATCCCTGCATACTCACTCCAGTCCTGAAAGGTCCATCCGAATACATCTCCATAAAACTTTTGTGCCCTTTCCATGTCGTCTACGTGAATTTCAAAGTGAACTACTCTTCCCATCTTTTTCCTTCTCCTTTTTATTCCATTCTTTTTAGGACAAAACATGTTTCACTGTTTATATCCAATTATTCTAATCCCATTAATTAAAAACGGCTAGTGTGCGATATATTCTCATTTTTGATTTGTCAGTAGTAATGAGTATGTCTTCCTCGTGCGCCTTCTATCCCCCACTCCTCTCAAAGTGCAGCATTTCACAAAGTATATTACGATTAAATTTAGAAAAGGTAATAAGCTAAGAATTTGTATGACTTTCGTATGGAAGACTTTGGAATTTTAATGTTGCTATTTGAAGTCTCATACAAATAGCACGGTATACATTGATTTAACAATGCTACCGTGCTTTTTTAGATCATATCTAGATTTCACTTTATTACGTTCCAAAAAGACATGAAAAATGCAATAGTAGCAATTGTTTGCGCGCTGTGTGTATACGTTTTGTATATCCATTCTCAAAATGGAAAATTGCTGAATCTGACACGTAAATAGTTAATTAAAAGTCCCTCTCGGTGACGCGGGACCTGTCTGCTTCCATCACACCGGATAAACTGGATGCTTACGTTCCGTAAACTGGATATATTTCGTCGCATACGCTTCGTAGCGCGTAATCAGCTCATCGCGCAGTGAGTCTGCTGGGATGATGCCGTCAATAATCATTTCGGAAGCTAAATGGTAAATGTCGATATCTTCTTTGTATTCGCTGCGTTTCGTTTCAATATAAGCTGCGCGCTCTTCTTCGGGCAACGCAGCAATTTTGTTTGCGTAGACTGCGTTGACAGCTGCGTCAGGCCCCATGACCGCGATGGAAGCGGATGGCAGTGCTAAACACGCATCCGGTTCAAATGCCGGGCCTGCCATGGCGTACAGACCTGCGCCGTATGCTTTGCGAACAATGACGGAAATTTTCGGCACAGTCGCTTCTGACATCGCAGAAATCATTTTTGCGCCGTGGCGGATGATGCCTGCGCGTTCTACTTTTGTTCCGATCATGAATCCAGGCACGTCGACTAAGAACAGCAGCGGAATATGGAATGCGTCGCAAAGGTTGATGAACTTTGCCGCTTTGTCAGCAGTGTCGTGGAATAGCACGCCGCCTTTAACGCGCGGCTGGTTCGCGATAATGCCGACCGCTTTTCCATCGATGCGCGCAAGACCAGTAATGAGCTCGCCTGCAAATAGCTTCTTAATTTCGAAGAATGAACCTTCATCGATAATCCCTTTGATCAAGTCGTGCATATTAAACGGAGCGTTTTCATTTTTCGGAATGATTTCTTCCAGTGCCTTATCCAGCTGTATCGGCGCCACTGCATCACGTACAGGCGGATTTTCCGAGAAGTTTGCCGGGAAATACGATAAATATCTTCGCGCCGCTGCGATTGCGTCTTCTTCGTTTTTTGCGAGCACATCGCCGCATCCTGAAATTGAGCAGTGCATTCGTGCGCCGCCCATTTCTTCGAGTGTTACTTTTTCACCGATGACCATTTCCGCCATGCGCGGCGATCCAAGGTACATCGAAGCGTTTTTGTCGACCATAATGACGATATCGCAAAACGCTGGGATATACGCGCCGCCAGCAGCTGACGGACCGAACAAGACGCAGACTTGCGGAATACGACCGGATAATTTCACTTGATTGTAAAAAATTTTCCCCGCACCGCGGCGACCTGGGAACATTTCGACTTGATCCGTAATTCGTGCACCCGCAGAATCGACTAAGTAAACGAGCGGCACATTCAATTTTTCAGCGGTTTCTTGGATTCGGATAATTTTTTCCACTGTTCGTGCGCCCCATGAGCCTGCTTTGATTGTGGAATCATTCGCCATGACGCAAACAACTTGGCCGTTAATCTTCCCCATGCCTGTTACCACTCCGTCAGCAGGAAGATCGCCCGCCATGCAGTTCGCGAATTGGCCGTCTTCGATTTCAAGATCCGAATCGAATAATAATCTTAAGCGGTCCCGGACGAACATTTTCCCTTGTTCCGCATTTTTCTCATGGTATTTCTGCGCGCCACCTTTTTTAATCTGCTCAACTCTTTCATTCAATGCTTGCTGCAAAGATTTCGTATCGGTTGTCATAGTCCTGCCTCCCTTATCATCGTTCATCATTCGCCAGTATATATAGGCTTGCGTTTTTCCTTGAATGCCTGCAGTCCTTCGAGCCGGTCTTTGGAAGGAATCGTCACTTCATAGGCATTTTGTTCGATTGCGAGCCCCGTCTGCAGTTCTACATCATAGCCGTGGTCAATCGCGAACTTCGCCTGCGCGACAGCGAGCGGACCGTTGGCAGCGATTTGTCCCGCGACAGTAAGCGCTTGATCCATCAACTGATCAGGCGCCACAATGAATTCAGCAAGCCCGATTTCCGATGCTTCTGTCGCTTCGACTTTGCGCGCTGTGAAAATAAGCTCTTTCGCACGTCCTTTGCCGATCAATCTCGGCAGACGTTGCGTACCGCCAGCTCCCGGAATAATGCCGAGCGAAGTTTCCGTCAACCCAAACTTTGCCGTCTCCGCTACAATCCGGATGTCGCATGCCAGGGCCACTTCTGTCCCGCCGCCGAGCGCAACGCCGTTGACTGCAGCTATGACCGGCTGCGGCAATGATTCAATGCCGTTAATTGTCTGACGGATCAACGAAACCGTCTTGCGCACCTCGACCGGATTCATTCCTAGGCGTTCCTTTAAATCAGCGCCTGCACAAAAAGCTTTTTCACCAGCGCCCGTTATAATAACAGCGCGGATTTCCCGGTCGTAGCGGCATTCCTGCAGTGCATTGTAAAGCCCGCCCAGCATCTCAACTGACAATGCATTCGCCGCTTCCGGACGATTCAATAAAATGACCGCAATTCCGTCGTTGCGCTTCTCTAATACCACATTATTGCCCATTTACTCACGTCCTTCACTTATCATGCGCACCGGCAGCCTGCAAGTTCTTACTTGGAAGCGCCCGGCCGATTTTTTCTTGGATAAACGCGGACGCCGCTAAAATTTTCTCGCCATCGACGCCGGTATGAATATCCATTCCATGCAGCATATACAATAAATCTTCTGTCGCTACATTGCCTGAAGCACCCGGTGCGTATGGACAGCCGCCGAGCCCGCCAACAGAACTGTCGAACACCGTAATGCCCATATCAAGTGACGCCAGGACATTCGCTAAAGCTGTCCCGCGTGTGTCATGGAAATGCATTGCCAATTTGTCTGCCGGAAAACGTTTCAGCAGTACGTCAAGCACTTCCTGGACTTGCCGAGGATTCGCAACGCCGATCGTATCGCCAAGCGACAATTCGTCAATGCCCATATCAAACAGCGACTCCGACACGCGGACGACCGCTTCCGTATCGACTACGCCTTCGTATGGACAGCCGAACACTGTAGACACATAGCCTCTCGTCTTCTTGTTTGCCATTTTCGCTCCTTGGACAATTTCTTTTAATACAGGCAGTGTATCCTTGATCGTTTTATTAATATTTTTCATATTATGCGTTTCGCTCGCTGACATGAACACCGCCGCTTCATCGATATGTGCTTCAAAAGCCCGTTCAAGCCCTTGACGGTTCGGGACGAGCGCCGAATAAGAGACGCCCGGCTCCCGATTAATGCCCGCCATTACTTCAGCTGCGTCCGCGAGCGCCGGAATCCATTTCGGATTGACGAAAGACGTCACTTCAATCGATGTCAGGCCACTTTTAGACAACTCATTAATCCAGGCGATTTTGTCCTTTGTCGGAATGAAGATTTTTTCGTTCTGCAGCCCGTCTCGCGGTCCGACTTCTTTAATCGTAATTGTTTTAGGCCATTTCATCGTTTCATCTCCTTCTACAGGAATTATTCAATGACTGCGATGACGTCTCCTTCATTGACGAATTCGCCTTCGTTCACTTTTACATCTTTTACGACACCATCAAAATCAGTTGCAATCGGTATTTCCATTTTCATCGATTCCAAGATGACGATGTCTTGATCTTCTTCTACTTCATCTCCTGCTTTCACGAGTACTTTCCAAACGCTTCCTGCCATGCTTGCAGTAATTTCTGTCATAGTAATCCCCCCAAAGTCATTTCGTTTGTTTTTGTTTTTTCTTCTTCTTCGTCAAATATTTTTCTACGAATTCCGTTGTCGTATCCCCAATACGGAATGCTTCATGTGCTGCTACTTCCTGAAGCATTGGAATATTCGTCTTGATGCCTTCGATATGGTAGGTCGAAAGCGCTTCCTGCAGGCGGTCGATCGCTTCGTCGCGGTCTTTACCTTTGACGACAAGTTTCGCAATCATCGGGTCATAAAACGGTGTGACAATCGACTCACCGTGTACTGCCAATTCGTGGCGGATGCCCGGTCCTTCTGGCAACTTAAGTTTTGTGATGGTCCCCGGTGAAGGGAAAAATGTTTTCGGATCTTCAGCGTAAATACGTACTTCAATTGCATGTCCGTCGCGTTTGACGTCTTCCTGCGCAAATGTAAGTGTTTTTCCCGCTGCGATATCAAGCTGCTCTTTCACTAAGTCGAGCCCCGTAATTTCTTCTGTAATCGGATGCTCAACTTGTAGCCGTGTATTCATTTCAAGAAAGTAGAAGTTTTGGTCTGCGTCGACTAAAAACTCGATCGTGCCAGCATTTCTATAGCCAATGGACTTCGCCGCTTTAACCGCTGCTTCACCCATTTTTCTTCGTGTCTCTTCTGAAATGAATGAAGACGGAGCTTCTTCTACGACTTTTTGGTGGCGGCGCTGGATTGAGCACTCGCGCTCCCATAAGTACACTGTATTTCCACTATTGTCCGCTAAGATTTGAATTTCGATATGGCGCGGATTCTCGACGAATTTTTCAATATACATCGCGCCATCACCGAAGAAATCAGTTGCTCGTTTTTGATTGCCTTCGAACGCTTTGTGAATTTCGTCAGCGCTGTAGACGACTTGCATGCCGATTCCACCGCCGCCCGCAGACGCCTTCAGCATAACCGGATAGCCGATAGTTTCCGCCGCTTCGATCGCTTCTTCAGCGTCTGCAAGCGCACGGGTGATACCCGGCACGACCGGAACACCGGCTTTTTCCATCGCCTTGCGCGCTGCAATTTTGCTGCCCATTTCAGAAATGACTTCCGGCGAAGGCCCGATGAACACGAATCCTTCTTCTTCGCAGCGGCGTGCAAATTCAGCGTTTTCAGAGAGTAGACCATAGCCTGGATGGATCGCTTCCGCTTTCGACTGATGCGCCGCTTCTAAAATTTTATCGATTTTCATATAACTTTCCGTTACGCGCGGTCCGCCGAGCAAATATGCTTCATCCGCATGTTTGACGTGGACAGCTTCCGCATCCGCTTCCGAATAGACACTAACTGTTTTAATACCGTGAGCCCTGCATGTACGCATGACACGGGCCGCTATTTCCCCGCGGTTCGCAATCAAAATCTTTTTAAACATGATATTCACCCTTTCAATTTATCGTGTAATCAAGCTTTCGTGTCCATCCATTTAGGAAAAGGAGGGCCGGCCATAAAAAGACCGGCTCCACTGTTCATTTATTTGCTCGCAGTTTTCGCTTTAATGACGCTCTGAAGTTCCGCAACAGTCGACGGATCTTCAAGCCCCGTCACATCACCTGCGACACTGCCTGTCGTAACGATTTCTTTAATCAGGCGACGCATTATTTTTCCGCTCACCGTTTTAGGCAGGGAGTCCGTTATGATGATTTCTTTCGGTTGGGCGATTTTTCCGATCTGGCGGATGATGTTTTCTTTAATCCGCCCTGCGACTTCCTCCCCGTCTGTTACATTTTCTGAAAGACGGACGAAAACGATAGGCACTTCTCCTTTAATTTCATCCGGCACACCAATGACCGCGCATTCCGCCACGCCTGCACTTTCGAGCACAGCGCTTTCCATTTCCATCGTACTCAAACGGTGGCCTGCGACGTTGAATGCATCGTCTGAACGGCCGACTACCCAAATATAGCCGTCTTCGTCGATCAGTGCGAGATCACTAGCGTAGTAGCTACCGTCGACTTGGCTGTAGTATGAACCGTAGTAACGTTCCGGCTCTCTCCAAATCGTCCTGCATAGCATCGGGAATGGCTTTTTAATGATCAAGTTGCCAAGCTGCCCGGCTTTCACAGGTTCGCCGGCTTCATTGACGACATCGAATACTGCGCCTAAAAACTGCGTGCCCGAAGACCCGGGTTTCATCGGCGTCAGCCATGCTGCTCCTGCAATCGGCGAGCCGGCCGTTTCGGTCTGCCCCCAAGTGTTGTTAATATAGACTTTTTTCTTGCCTAGCACTTCATATGTCCAGTGCCACGTCTCCGCATCGAACGGCTCGCCGACGAGTGCGATCACGTCAAGGCATGACAAGTCAAACTGCTCGATTGGCTCCTGACCCATGCTTTTCAACATGCGTAGCGCTGTCGGAGCGGTAAATAATTTATTGACACGGTATTTTTCAATGATTTGATAAAAACGTGTTTTCTCGGGATAATCGATCGCTCCTTCGCAAATGACTGTCGTAACGCCGTTCGCAAGGGCTCCGACGATACCCCAAATATGCATCGTCAGCCAGCCGATATCCGCCGTGCACCAAAATACGTCGTCATCGCGATGGTCGAGATGGTATTTCGCATAGACATAGTTTTGCACGACGAATGCCGTACCTGAGTGTACGATTCCTTTCGGCTTTCCGGTCGTGCCACTCGTATAGAAAACGATCCCGCTTTCATTCGCTTCAAGGCGCTCCGGTTCGCAATGGATACTCGCTTTTTCCGTCAGCTCATGCCACCAGTAATCGCGGCCTTTCTGCATGTCGATATCGATGCCCATGCGATTGACGACGATGACCGCTTCAACTGAAGAAGTGGACGGCGCGACTTGATCGACTTTTTCTTTCAAGCGAATTTCTTTGCCGCGGCGCATTGTCGCATCCGCTGTGATAATGACTTTCGGTTCAAAGCTTGCCAATCGGTCGGACAAAGAACGCTCGGAATAGCCTGAGAAGACTGCGTTGTAAATTGCCCCGACACGGAAACACGCGAGCACCGCTATGACGGCTTCCGCCAAATTCGGAAGATAGATCGCGACACAATCGCCTTTTTTCACACCGAACGATCGGAGCACATTAGAAAAACGGTTTACTTCTGCAAGGAGCATCGAATACGTGTAAAACTTCGAATCGCCGTTCTCACCTTCCCAAATGAGCGCTGTCCGGTTACCGGCACCGTTATGTATATGCCGGTCTAGTAAGTTGATGCTAGGATTCGTAATGCCATCCACGAAAAACTTGAAATCAGGGAGTTTGCCGCTGATCGTCTCTGTCCACGGTTCATACCATTCGAGCTCACGGGCTTGCTGATCCCAAAATGCAGCAGGATCTTCCTGGGACTGCCGGAGAAGTTCTTGGAAAGCTTCTGCGCTACCAATCGAAGTCGAGCGCGCCTTTTCTTCACTAGGATAAATAAGTTTACTATTCGCCGCTACTTGTAAAACTCGTTCAATATCCATTCAATCGCCCCTTTGTCAATTCACTAAAACCCTTTCAAAATCAGCAGCCGATCTGTTTTGCAATGACCATGCGCTGGACTTCAGACGTACCTTCACCGATTTCTAATAGTTTCGCATCGCGGAAGAAACGTTCAACTTGGTATTCTTTAATATAGCCGTAGCCGCCATGAACCTGCACTGCTTGATCACAGACACGCATGCACATTTCAGAAGCGAATAATTTTGCAAACGCCGCTTCTTTTTTGAACGGGCGCCCTTGATCTTTTAGCCACGCTGCTTTATACACCATATTGCGTGCCAGCTCGATATTCATTGCCATATCCGCGAGTTTGAACTGAATCGCCTGGAAGTTCGAAATGCTTCTGCCGAACTGCTTTCGCTCCTGCGCGTAATTCAACGCCTTCTCGTACGCTCCTTGCGCTACGCCAACAGCCATTGCACCGATGCCGATCCGTCCGCCGTCAAGCGTCGCCAAAAACTGTTTGTAACCGTTTCCAATTTCGCCTAGAAGATTTTCTTTCGGCACCCGGACGTTTTCCAAAATCAATTCCGTCGTGTTAGAAGAATGAAGTCCCATTTTTTCATAGTTTGCGATGACCGTAAATCCTGGTACATCGGTCGGCACGATAAATGCGCTAATGCCGTTCATTCCTTTTGAGCGGTCTGTAATCGCCGTCACAGCAAGATGTTTCGCGTAGCTTGCATTTGTAATGAAACACTTCGAACCGTTAATGACCCACTCATCGCCATCAAGAACAGCCGTCGTCTCTGTCCCGCCCGCATCCGACCCTGCATTCGGCTCCGTCAATCCAAACGCACCGAACGATTCACCCGTACAAATCGGCATTAAATATTTCTTTTTCTGCTCCGGTGTGCCGAACAAATGAATCGGTGCTCCGCCAAGTGAAATATGCGCAGAATACGTGATGCCTGTCGATGCGCAGACTCGGCTTAATTCTTCCGTGACGATAGCAAAACTCGTCGTATCTGCTCCGCCACCGCCGTACTCTTCCGGAAAAGGTAGCCCCATCAAGCCAAGCTCCGAAAACTTTTCAAAAATCTCTTTCGGGAATTCCCCTGTACGATCGCGCTCATCCGCACCCGGCTCCACTTCCGCTTCTGCAAAATCGCGAACCAGCTTGCGCACCATTTGTTGTTCATCCGTCAAATCAAAATTCATATCCAATACCCTCCATTCTTCTTTTACATTCCGTCATTGCCGTAAATCGTTGCGCCAACAATCAAATTGCAAACGCTTTCATTTGTCCGTGCACATTAAACCGACTCACTTTCATCTATCCGTGTACTTTAAACCAACCCACTATCATTCTATTTCCAATTCATCTATAATTATAAACAATAAAAAAAAACAATTCTATGTGTAATTATCCGAAAGAATTTGTGTGTTTTACACAAAAAACACAAAATACTATAGAGTTAGGATGATAGATTATGCAAGATACGTTAACTCACCGGCAGCTCAAATCTCTTGTACATGTTTCCACTGTCATTAACTCTTCATTAGACATCGAAACGATTTTCGATTTGATTATAGGTGAAGCGATTTCCGCAGTAGACGCAGCAGGAGGCGGTTCCATTTGGGTTTTCGACCTGCAGAAACAGCGCCTGGTGGCCAAATCCGCGCACGGCTTGTTTTATCCGCAAATCTTTAAATCGATTGAATTAAGCAGAGGCGAATCGATGACCGGCATGACGTTTCAAGCGGAAAAAGGGCTTGTGTTTAAAAATGAAGAAGAAATCAAACAAGCGCTTGATACACTTACTCCTTGCAATCGGACGCTGCTCGATGAATCTATTTCGAATAACTTCCACTTCACTTCAGTCATTTCATCACCGATTTTATTGAAAAGAACCTGCATCGGTGTCATTACGCTTGATTCATTCGATAAATCGCTTCATTTCAAAAAAGAAGATATGCAGCTGTTAGAAGCGATCGCCCAGCAAGCCGCCATCGCGCTCGAAAAATCGAATATTTATCATCAAGAGAAAAAGACCGTCCAGCTGCTGTCTCGCTCGATCGAAACGCAGCGGAACATCTCCAATCTAGTAGTCAACGGGGAAGGAATCCAGTCCATTATCGACTATATTTACAAAACGATCGGCGAGCATATTTTCTTATTCGATGAGATAGGCGAACTGACGGCTTCTGCCTGTCGCGCGCCCGTTTCAATAGAGATGAACAGCGAACTACAACGCTTTGTGAAACAGAATGACCAGTCGCTCAACAGCCCGTACAGCGTCTCTGAAATCACACTAGGCCTTGAAAAATATCAAGTCATCGCGCTGCCGTTGCAATCGAAAATAAAGCCGCTCGGCACACTCATCATCATCTCAAAAGACCCAATCGGAGAAGTCGGAATCAACGCGCTCGAACACATCTGCACGGTCCTCACGCTCGTGCTCGTCAAAGAACAAGCTGTCTACGAAACACAGCAGCGTCTGCGGAACGAATTCATGACAAAAATTTTATCCGGCCAGGCAATTGATGAAACATTAATGAAGCAGGCAAAAAATCTGCAATTCGACTTGAACCGCAACTACATCGCCGTCATCATTAGCGTCGAAAACAAAGACAAATTGCAGCGCGGAGCTATAAGCGAAAACGTCATCAACAATCTGCTCTATATGACGAATAATAACTTCCTAGGAAAAAACTCGCAAGGCGCCGCGCTTATCGACCAAAACAAGCTCGCCGCCTTATTCTCCTGCCCTGCCAAACTGCAGGCAGCAAACCCGGCAGGCAGCATTAAAGAACTCGCCTTGCATTTGCAGCAGGAAATCGATAAAACATACAGCGAACTCGACATCACCATCGGCATCGGCAGAATGAAACCAAACCTCGCCGCTGCCCACGAATCATTCAAAGAAGCTGAAAAATGCATCACATTCATGAAAAACTACCATTTCGAAGAACGCGCCCTGTCCTACACAGATCTTGGCATCCAACGTTTCATCTTACGGAATTCAGAAGAAGAACTGCTCGATTTCGTCCACGAAGTCATCGGCCCGCTCATTCAATACGAACAAGCCCGAAAAGGAGACTTGTTGCAAACACTACTTACTTATTTGCGTCAAAACCAAAACATCAAACGAACCGCCGTCGCCCTTCACGTCCACACGAATACGCTAAATTATCGCCTGAAACGTATTGAAGAAATTCTTTCAACCGACCTGACAGATGGCCAACAATTATTTAACATTCAGCTGGCGGGGAATATTTACCACTATATTAAACGGTGACAAGGGGATTAGATCCCTGTCACTGTTTTCATCCAAAAAGTTGGGCTGCATAAAATCCCGGTCCCTTCACAAAATGAAATTTGTAAGCAATAACAAATTTAAAGGAGAATCATTATAGGAATTATGAACGGCAATCCCCAAGACTGACCAATGCATTAATGACTGAGATTTCAGTCGTGAGTTATGCCACAGTAGTGAAAAATGCCACAATCTTATTGATTGTGGCAGTCTTAAGTATTATATTTTCCTATCTTATTTAAAATAATATACTTGAAATTGGAATGATTTAAAAGCGGTCCTACTCCAATCTTTCAATAACAGTGGCATTCTCCATCCCCATTCCCTCACAGATGGCAAGCAAACCAAATCGTTCGTTTTTCCGTTCTAAACGATTCAACAACGTAACAAGTAATTTTGTTCCTGTCGCTCCGAGTGGATGCCCTAAAGCAATGGCTCTCCCGTCAACATTTAACTTTTCATATTCAGCATCAACATCTTTTAACCAGGCTAGAGGAACTTGAGCAAAAGCCTCATTTACTTCATAGGTATCGATGTCCTTTATAGATAGACCAGCTTTTTTCAATACTTTTCTGGTCGCTTCGATTGGACCTGTCAGCATAAGCGTCGGGTCCGAACCGACAACGGAGCGTGTTTTAGAAAATCAGTTAGGACACGCGCCTGTCCTGAATGAAAAACGAGAACCCATTGGTATCATGTCCACTTCCGAAACCCTCTATTTGTACGATAAAGTTTATGGTCGAATGGAATTAGAATTGGGGTTGATTTTCCATAATTTGAATTTCGGGCTTTTTTCAGTCGATACGCATTTTAATATCATCTCCATCAATCCGTTGGCCAATTCTTTTCTACAATTGTCCGCGGATAATTACACATTTGGTGAACGGGATATTGACGAAACGATTCTCAAACTATTGAATCGTGTTCTGCTAAATAAAGAAGTTGAAGCAAAAACAAAATTAGAATTAAACGGACATAGCCTATTTATCAAATGTTATCTAATAATAGAAAGTAATGAATTGACCGGATTAATGGTCTTGATGGAAGACATGACAAAGCTCGAGGAAACGGCAAGGGAATTAGAGTTTTCAAAAGAATGGGAGGAAAAACTGCGATCCGTCGTGGAATTAGCATATGACGGCATTATTCTTGTGGATAAGTAGATGGAAATCACAATGATCAACAAAGGATTTTCGATCTTTATAACATTACAGGAAATGATTTGTTGGGAAAATCCATTACCGAAACCTTTCCGAATCTTGGTCTAGAAGAGGTCGTACGAACAGGGGTGGTATTGAATAATGTTCCAAAGCTGATTGGAGAAACGCAATCGTTAATTACTGTATTACCAATAAAAGATGAGAACATAAATGTCGGAGCCATTTGCAAAATCACCTACCAAGGATTGATTCAATTACAGGGAGCGCTACAAAAAGTGAATAAGCTAGAACAGCAGATCACCTATTATCAAAAGAAATTGAATGAAATTAGGGGAACTAAATACTCCTTGGCTGACATCATTGGCGACTCGCAGCCGATTCGCCGGGCAAAAACGGAGGCACTGGCAGCATCGCGCAGCCGCTCAACCGT
This sequence comes from Sporosarcina sp. P7, assembly GCF_002743425.1. Classification (NCBI taxonomy): domain Bacteria; kingdom Bacillati; phylum Bacillota; class Bacilli; order Caryophanales; family Caryophanaceae; genus Sporosarcina; species Sporosarcina sp. P7. The sequence continues at coordinate 171,901 of NZ_PDZF01000007.1, forward strand.
GCTTTTACTTGGCGAAAGCGGAACGGGGAAAGAGTTATTTGCACATGGCATCCATGCGGCCTCCCAACAGACAGGTATGTTCGTTCAAGTAAATTGTGCGGCCATCCCGAATGAATTGCTCGAATCTGATTTTTTCGGCTACGCGGAAGGATCTTTCACTGGTGCAAAAAAGGGCGGAAAAAAAGGGAAGTTTGCGATGGCTCAAAACGGCACTTTATTTCTCGATGAAATCGGTGATATGCCGTTAGAACTTCAAACAAAAATGTTGCGGGTACTGCAAGAAAAAGAGTATGAACCAATTGGCAGCAACCAAATTGTTCAGCTAGACACTAAAATCATTGCTGCAACTAACCAGAACCTGGAAAGGCTCATTGCGGAAGGAAAGTTCAGGGAAGATCTTTATTACAGATTAAATATCATGCGGATTGAAATTCCACACTTACGTGAACGGATGGAGGACATGCCTGACATCGTCGACTCCATAATTTTCCATCTCAATCAATTCGGGTTCCATTTAAATGGCATCACCCATTCCTCACTGACGAAACTGTTGAACTATGATTGGCCCGGGAATATCCGTGAGCTTCAAAACCTATTAGAAAGGGCAGCTAACTTAACACAGAATCACTATATCGATATTGAACAACTTCCTGATTCCATCCATGCACGATTACATGTGTATAACGAACAACCGGAGCATCAACTGTCTACCCCCAAGAAGATTACAAGCGAATCCTATATCAGTTCGATGGAAAAAACTGAAAAAGAACTTATTCAAACGGCTCTTCAGGAAGCTGGAGGAAATAAATCACAAGCAAGTCGGATTCTTGGCGCCAGTCGAACATGGCTTTATGCCAAAATTAAAAAATATCAAATAATGGAATAAAAACAGAGTAGAGGCTGGGACAAAACTTAAAAAACAGTCCGTTCCCCTACGCTACACTCTTGATTACTAACGAATTAAACTTTATAAATACGTTTCAGTGAATTAAAAAAGGTATGAAAGTGTCTTCTCCTTCATACCTTTTGAGGTTGTGTCCCAGCCTCTACTCTATTCTGGACAGACTTGCCCTATTTCCTTCGACAAGCTTTGATACGATTAATTTCTAGTTTCCTCAGCGGACATATAACAATACCCCCTTACCCTTGTACTGATAATGGTGAGTTCTTTTCTTGTGTATAATAATCTCAATGTTTTTTCATCTTCACTTTCGTATATAAGATTCGATACTTCCACCATTTTTACGAACTTCATTATTATACCTCTCCATATACTTACCAACTTCTTTTTTATGGAACAGCCACTTGCTCCCTAGGCGTATCTTCGGAAATTCTTCATCGTATAAAA
>NZ_PDZF01000008.1:0-156145 GCF_002743425.1 Sporosarcina sp. P7
TAAAAGCGGAGCGTTAAGAGCATGTATTTGCACTTAGCGACGAGGAGGCTCAAGCGCGCCCCGCGGAAAGCGTGCCTTTTGTAGCGTAGGGGAACGGACTGTTTTTAAAAATTTTGTCGCAGCCTCTTTGTTGCAGAATATTTTTTCTTTATGAGGCATCCTACGTAAAAAAGAAAGTAGGATGATTATGATAGAAGAAAAATACCCGATGTATATATCACTTAATAACAAATTAGTACTCACAGATCCTCACTCTTCGACATGGGAATACAAAGTAGAAGTAACAAGAGAAGTATATCCTATATTTGAAAAATTATTTTCTCAAATGGAACAACTGGAATTCCAAAACTTTCTTCGCTCACATGTACCGTATGCGCAATATCACTATGATAAAGACAATGATAAATTGGATGTACGATTGAAAAAGGTCTTTGCTTTGATTCATGAATTTACCGATGATGAGTCAAAACGTTTTATCGAGAAACTGCCGCTATTTCGTTGATTCCTCGCTTACCTTTCCGCTACACTAAGGGAAAGGACGTGATTCATATTGCTAAAATTTGAAGATTTACAAGGAGCCCATGTTGAACTGACTTTTGGACCTAATCCACATCATATTGAATCCCGCCATGTGCTCATAATGATTAAGGACGACAATCGTTGGTTATTGACCAAACATAAAATACGTGGAATTGAGTTTCCCGGTGGAAAAGCGGAATCAGGAGAGACAATTGAACAAGCGGCTATTCGTGAAACGATGGAAGAAACAGGAGTCACTTTAGAAAATATTCATTCATTTGCAGAGTATGTTGTCTTTACTGAACCACCTTTTTGCAAGGCCGTTTTCACAGGAGATATAACACATGTAGAAAAAGACTTTACATTAATGGAAACAGAAGGCGCGGTATGGATGACAGACGCTGAACTAGATGCTTGTAATGAACTCAGCTTTCACATGAAAGACCGCGGAATGGGTGAACTTAGGAAGTGGGTAGAAGCGAATGATAGAACAATCTGATGGTAAAATCATACGGAGGAAAGACTATCCCTCCCCAAACCCCCATGTTAGATTGGAAGAAATCACGTATAGTTCTGACGGTTTGTTTGTAAAAGGACTTCTGGCAACACCAAAAGCAAAAGGACGGTATGATGGATTGCTTTATTTACGTGGCGGCATCCAACATGTAGGGATGGTTAGACCAGCGCGTATCGCACAATTCGCATCGCATGGACTGGTAGTATTCGCTCCTTATTACCGTGGCAATCGGGGCGGTGAAGGAAAGGATGAATTTGCTGGAGAGGATCGCAATGACGCAGTTACGGGAGTGGAAGTACTTAAACAGCAAAGTGCAGTCAATTCAGATCGCATTCATCTATTTTCTTTTTCCAGAGGCGGTATTATGGCATTATGGACAGCTATAATGCGCGATGATTTAACTTCTATGGTGACATGGGCTGGAGTTTCAGACGTGGTCTTCACGTACAAAGAGCGACAGGATATGCGGCGTATGATGAAACGTGTCATCGGTGGCACGCCGAATAATCAACCGGATGCGTATCGTGAAAGGTCGGCACTATTCCAGATAGAGAATATCGATATTCCGACACTGATTATCCACGGGACTCTTGACACGAATGTGTCTTTCCAACAGGCGATATTGTTGGAGAATGCATTACGTGATGCGGATAAAGAGTTTGAAACTTGGTACTTGGAAGGCTATACGCATTATATTCCTCCTGAAATGAATCGACAGCTTGTGAAAGAAGCAGTGAATTGGATGAAGCGGCAATGATGAACATTTGCTAGCTTTTATGTGATTACAATAAAAAAGACGCAAAAAGAGGCTGACCAGATTGGTCAGCCTCTTTCGTATGACATTATTTAATGACAGGTGGTCCGCCTTTGATTGCGATGTCTTCGGAAACATGAGAAAACTTCTTGAAGTTTTCACGGAAAGCATCAGCCAAACGGTTTGCTTCTTTATCGTATTCTTGTGGATCTTCCCAAGCATCACGAGGGTGTAGAACATCGCTTGGCACACCTTCGATTTCAAGGGGCATATTTAATCCAAAGATTTCGTTCTTCTTTGTTTCTATATTATCCAACTTACCAGCGATTGCTGCGCGTACCATCGTACGTGTATAGCCTAAGTTCATACGTGAACCTACACCATAGATTCCGCCAGTCCATCCTGTATTCACGAGGAATACTTTTGAACCATGCTCATCTATTTTCTTTCCAAGCATCTCTGCATAGGTTGCTGCAGGGAGTGGAAGGAACGGTGAACCGAAGCAAGTAGAGAATGTTGGTTCAGGAGCAGTGATTCCACGCTCAGTTCCAGCAAGTTTGGAAGTGAAACCGCTCAAGAAGTGATACATTGCCTGTTCTTTTGAAAGAATAGAAATCGGAGGCAATACGCCAGAAGCATCAGCTGTAAGGAAGATGATGTTCTTCGGATGACCAGCAACAGATGGTGTCACGATATTATCAATGTTTTCGATTGGATATGCAGCTCGTGTGTTTTCAGTTAATGATTTATCATCATAATCGGGAATGCGCGTTTCTTCATCTAGTACTACGTTTTCTAAAACAGCACCGAAACGAATGGCTCCGAAAATTTCAGGTTCTTTTTCAGCAGAAAGGTTAATACATTTTGCGTAACATCCACCTTCAATGTTAAACACGCCATTATCAGACCAGCCGTGCTCATCGTCACCAATAAGTTTACGGTCAGCATCTGCCGAAAGCGTAGTTTTACCTGTTCCAGATAGACCAAAGAACAAAGCAACATCGCCTTCTTCTCCAACGTTTGCTGAACAGTGCATGGATAGGATATCCTGCTCGGGTAGTAAGTAGTTCATAACAGAGAAAATAGATTTCTTCATTTCCCCAGCGTACTCTGTTCCACCAATTAAGACAATTCGCTTTTCAAGCGATAAAATGATGAACGTTTCAGAGTTTGTGCCATCCACTTTTGGATCCGCTTTAAATGAAGGGGCTGCCAAAATGGTGAATTGCGATTCATGTGCTTTCAATTCTTCTTCAGTTGGACGGATGAATAGTTGGTGAACAAACTGATTTTGCCAAGCTAATTCATTAATAACCTGGATAGACAATTGGGAGTCTTTATCTGCTCCTGCAAATCCTTTAAAAACAAACAATTCGTCTTTTTTCTTCAAATGTTCGATGACTTTTGTGTATAATGAATCAAAGATCTCCTCTGAAATCGGACTGTTTGTGCTACCCCAATCTACTTTATCCTTAGACACTGCATCTTCAACGATGAATTTGTCCTTAGGTGAGCGTCCTGTATATTTACCTGTACGAGCAGTGATCGCACCGTCAGCAGAAAGTTTAGCTTCGCCTCTTGCCACTGCTTTTTCCGTTAGTTCTGCCACAGACGCTTGGATCGTCACGTTGCTTCCACTAAGAAGACTTTTTAAACTATCATCAATTTTTGCAGATATCATGTTTACATACCGTCCTTTGCGTAGTCGATTTATTTTTATCTTACTGAGAATATCCTAATTCGTAAATAGTATAACACATTAAGAATATTAATCTATACTAATGGAAAACTCAAGTGATTTGGAAGAAATAATTTGACAAAATCCAAACTTTTTAATACGATGTGACATGAACGGATACTCTTATCCCGAGTTGGTGGAGGGTACAGGCCCTGTGAAACCCGGCAACCTGCAATAGACGTAAGTCTAACGCGAAGGTGCCAAACCTGAAGCAAGGTTTAATTCCTTGGACGATAAGAGTGAAAGGTGCTGCGCGTGAAATTTTGCCTTTTACTCATGGATTGAATATGAGTGGAGGGCTTTTTATATTGTCTAGCCCTGAATCCTTATGGTATATGCTTGACGTCTAGGCGTGGAACTTTACCAGGGACTTATGAGAGTACCGTATCATGATGCTTAATATAGGGGGAAATAACATGACAAACCGTCGACTGTTTACATCAGAATCAGTTACAGAAGGCCATCCTGACAAGATGTGCGACCAAATTTCAGATGCAATTTTAGATGCGATCCTAACGGAAGATCCAAATGCGCGTGTGGCATGTGAAACGAGTATAACGACTGGACTCGTATTAGTAATGGGAGAAATCACTACGACAACGTATGTGGATATTCCAAAAGTCGTTCGCGACACTGTTAAAGAAATTGGGTATGTTCGTGCGAAATACGGCTTCGATTACGAAACGTCCGCTGTACTTACTTCCATTGATGAGCAATCACCCGAAATCGCTGCAAGTGTCAATGTGGCACTCGAAGCACGTGAAGGCTCTATGTCTGATGAAGAATTAGAGGCAATCGGTGCAGGAGACCAAGGCCTGATGTTTGGATATGCATGTAATGAAACGCCAGAATTAATGCCTCTGCCAATCAGCCTGTCTCATAAATTGGCACAACGCCTGGCACAAGCTCGTAAAGAAGAACTTATTTCCTATTTACGTCCTGACGGTAAAACACAAGTAACGGTAGAATATGACCAAGATAATAATCCTGTGCGAATTGACACAATCGTTATTTCCACACAACATCACCCTGAAGCAACACTCGAGCAAATCGAGCAGGATATAAAGAATGTTGTTATTGATGCAGTCGTTCCAAAGAACTTATTGGACGAGCATACTAAATACTTCATTAATCCTACTGGCAGCTTTGTCGTTGGTGGCCCTCAAGGAGACTCTGGATTGACTGGACGTAAAATCATCGTTGATACGTATGGTGGATATGCCCGTCATGGTGGCGGGGCATTCTCGGGGAAAGATGCTACGAAAGTGGACCGTTCGGCTTCTTACGCAGCGCGTTATGTGGCAAAGAACATCGTTGCAGCTGGACTGGCTGAGCACTGTGAAGTTCAGTTGGCGTATGCTATTGGAGTAGCTAGCCCGGTTTCTATCTCGATCAATACATTTGATACCGGTATACTATCGGAGACTCAATTAGTAGAGTTCGTACGTGAATTATTTGACCTTCGACCGGCAGGAATTATTAAAATGCTTGACCTACGTCGTCCAATCTACAAACAAACGGCAGCATACGGTCACTTTGGCCGCACTGATATCGAATTGCCATGGGAGCAGACAGATAAAGTGGAAGCGTTGAAAGATCTTGCGAGTACAGTACGTGTGAAGCAATAAAGTAATGAGTGCAGAAAGAGGAATCATTTCCTTTTTTCTGCACTTTTTAATTCTTTGCCGGTGAAATACGAAAAGGAATCATTTCATAGTCTGCCTCTTCATAAGCCCTTTGCAATCCTTTATCCTCTATATCTTTTTTCAAGATTGTCTTCTGTTTTACTTCAATATCAAAAGAATAGCTAAATGGAAAACCCTCCACTTTAATAGTGTGCTGATCTGCAAAGTATATCCCAATTCGTCCTATCGGTAATGAAGGGAAAATACCAGTAGAAGGAATACCATCACGAAAGAATATATGTTCATTCGCTTTGTCGACACCTGGATCATTTACACAACAATATAAGGAAAAGTTGTCTCCAAGCTGAAGCAAAGCAAAATGCATTTCAAAAAGTTCCTTATCAAAACCTTCGACTTCTTTACATAATCGTTCACGACGATTCAGTTCACCCTCGATAAATTGCTTAGCTTCTTTTTTATCGTTACCCTGTATAAACTGTTCATAATGAAAACTACAAAGCATTGCTGCGTAGTGATCAAGCTTTTCTACCTCATCGATTCCTTGGCGATAAAGTACTGTTTTTGGAAGAAGTGGGTAATCTGTGAATCGAAAAGGTGCCGATTTCGCATCATTCCAAAAAGGTTGTTTATCAAAAGGAGCCCAGCCGATGTCGTGGTTACGAATGGCAGTTAATACGGAATGACGCCATTGATCATCAGGAAACATATCCTTTTTCCAGTGTTCCATTAATTCTCCAGCAAGTTGTCCATGATGATGTTGTTGGACGAAGCTGAATGACTTCTCGTGTTCACGTACAATCATTTTACTTCATCCTTTCTTGTCAGGTGAGGAACTATCGTTTTGTATGATTTCTTCTTTAATTTCTTCTTTTACCTTTTCAATTTTATCCATTTCTTCTTGATACATTTCTTCCGCCTCTGTCGTGCCGAGAATAAAGGGGTCTTCATTGAAGTCAATTCGTTTGCCATATCGTAGAAGTTCATAAATAATCATACCGTTATTCGGTTTCCCATTTACGGTTTTCATGGGAATGGAGTCAAATAAAACGAAATAGAAGGCGTAGAATATAAAACGGCTCCAAAATGTTTTGGACTCTTCAAAAAAACCATTTGCAATGAGCGCATTTATTGTGAGCGCCACGACAACGTTAATCAAAATCGGCCCAGCATATATGCATATATAAGCAAAATTACTTTTTCTCTTGACTGAGTCAAAAGTAAACCAGCTATTTATATGATAATATTTACGTATATCAAATACACCGAATTTAAAGAGCCTGGGTCCAGACCCAATGGTCAATCTGGCATTATTTACACCGAAAAGACCACTAATAATAAAATAGCCAGCTTCCCTTATAAATGTAACGACAGGTAAAATGATGAAACAAGAAATTACCAAGCTAAGGAGATCTGCTAAACCGAACATATCACGTCGACTCCTTCTATAAATTCTTCTATGTGTAATAATTCAATAGCTTAAACTGTAAAATACCCATTTACCACAAAAAAAATCGTTTTACTATTACTATTTTATAAACATATCACAAGAAGCCATGTTTAATTTAAGTAAGAGCGGGAAATTATAAAGTATTATCCAAATACATGTAGTATTTTGAGGAGGAATGGAATATGGCGAAAATAGCTGTAGAAGTACCATTTGACGATGTGAAACAAGCACTAGAGGAAAAAGGACATGAAGTGACGATGTTCGCAAGTGATGAACGTCTAAGCGGCTATGACATGGGCGTAATCCGTGCCTTGAGCGACGTCAACATCGACCAATTCGACTTTCCCGTGGTGAGCATTGAAGGCAATTCTGTACAAGACATCGTAGACGATGTGGAAAAAAGATTACATCGCTAATAATTGAATACAATTTATTTAGGACTGAAGAGCAAGCCAATAAAGGGGGTTCTTCAGTTTTTCTATTTGCCAGGTAGTAGTGGCGGGGGGTTACCAATGCAAATGGGATTTTACTAGCTATTCTATTTGTTTAAAGTGTTTCTGTCAGTTAGAAAGCTCCGTTTAATGTGACACATAGCATTAACGAGCAAGAGTGTAGAGAATAGTAAAATACCATTGACTCTTTTTGGATAAGAGATTTTGTTCCTGATGATTAACATTAAACCACTCGGCCCGGTAAATCCTATTCACAATGGTCGTGTGATTGCTTAGCGTAAATGAAAAGGAGACATGCCATATTTGGCACGTCTTCTTTTCATTACATTTGAATGTCAGCTTGACCGAATGCTTCATATTCTTGCATTAATAATTGAAGCGGTAATTCGTACAGTTGTTTCCCATCAATTTTAAATACCCCATTTGAAACGAGCTCTTCAATCATTTTGTCTCGCTTTGATTCACTTACTTTTTTGTTTGTTTTCATCGTGCATTTCCTCCTTGATTCCCCCTCTAAATATAGCCGTTATGATCTCGAATTAAACCGTATAAACCATAGTTGGAACTTTCGGACTGCTCTACTAAATGTGTATATCGTTTTGGCAGTGTAATAGGGACTTATGCTTTATAGTACATTCTTAATAACTTAATAGTGGAATGGCAAAATGAAAAAGTGAATAGTTCTATTCGTAACGGCTTTTTTAAAACCAATGATGCTTAGGGGTACCATTATGAGGTAAGAATAGATATAATCTAGTTCGTGCATTAAATTGTTATTTACCAGAGGAGGTCGCTATGTTTTTCATTGAAGCAAAACGAGTGACGGTAGTTATTTTTGGATCGCTACTTATGGCTCTATCATTAAATTTCTTTCTCATCAATGCAAATGTCTATGCGAGTGGATTTGCGGGTGCAGCCCAGTTAGTATCAAGTGTTTTAAAAGACCACTTAGGCATGACAATTAGTACAGGTATTTTATTATTACTGTTCAACATACCGGTCTTTATTCTGGGTTGGTTTAAAGTAGGAAAAGGTTTCACTATTTATAGTATATTATCCGTTGCGTTCACTACACTATTCCTTGAATTATTGCCACTGCGTTCTATGTCAGAAGATATTATGCTGAATGCGGTATTTGGCGGGGTACTGGCAGGTGTTGGTGTAGGGATATCCCTAAAGCTAGGTGCATCTACTGGCGGAATGGACATCGTGGCGATGATTCTTTCTCGCATGCAGGATAAACCAATCGGTGTATACTTTCTAGTGTTAAACGGTATTCTTATCGTATTCGCTGGGATTCTATATGAACCGGAAAACGCACTTTACACAATGGTTGCGTTATACGTTACTACGTCAGTGATTGACATGATTCATACGCGACATGAAAAAGTAACTGCGATGATTATCACGCACAAAGCAGACGATCTTCAACAAGCAATCCATCGTCAAATGGTGCGTGGAATTACTATACTCCCCGCTAAAGGTGCTTACTCTAAAGAAGATAAGAACATGCTTTATGTCGTGATCACAAGATATGAACTATATGACTTGGAACGGATTATCAATGAGACGGATCCGCAAGCATTTACCAATATCGTACAAACAGTAGGTATTTTCGGTTTCTTTAGAAAGGAAAATGAGAAACTGGCTTAGAACAGAAAATTGATCGTGTATTTTCACAGGAAGACGAACTCCGTTAAAAGAGTTTGTCTTCATTTTTATATACGAAGTCTCACTGTAAACATATTCACTGTGTAATCCTACTCGATAATCATGTATTATTTTGGCGAACGTCAACAGTAAAGATTTGTTGAATTCTTGTGAAAACATTGGAATGTACAGAGAGTTTGTATATACTTGAGTGTGACTTATATTATTTAAGTCATCATGAACGTACACCATAACCGCCATCGTGCGTAGTAAAGTTGGTATTATAGTATATGAAAACATCTATATGGCTAAGAGAGATTCGTCGTCGGGCAAATAGCTGGTTCATCATTACAATGCTTGGTGCACTCGTCATTATTATGCCGGTCGCCTATGTTGTACTGAGTTTCTTCCAGCCGACAGGCGAAAACTGGGAACATATTAAAGAATTTTTGCTTGCTGACTATGTAAAAGGGTCAGTGATTTTAGTTGGATCTGTCGGGTTCCTCTCGACGACCATCGGATTAGTACTGGCCTGGATTGTCGCGGCCTATGAATTTCCATTACGGAAACAGTTTAAATGGCTGTTGATTATACCTTTGGCTATACCGCCTTATATAGCGGCTTATACATACAGTACAATGACAAGCTATACTGGCGTCATTCAATCGTTGTTCCGTAATTATTTTGATTATCAATTCACACCGGGCACGATCGAGATCATGTCATTGCGTGGAGCGGTTTTTGTTCTCACATTATTCCTTTACCCGTATGTGTATATGATTGCGCTCAATTATTTTGAAAAACAAAGCGCATCGTATATTGAGAGTGCTAAAACTCTTGGATTGAATGGTTTCCAAATGTTCTTCCGTTTGGGATTACCTATTGCACGACCTGCCATCATCGCAGGATCGATGCTCGTCATCTTTGAAGTGTTAAGTGATTATGGCGTAGCCAGTTTCTTTGGCGTACGTACGATTTCCACGGCGATTTTCCAGACGTGGTTCGGGATGTATGATATCAATGCGGCTATGCGTTTAGCTGCTTGGTTGCTCGTCATTATATTAGGGATTTTCATGCTCGAACGCTTTTTACGAAAAGGTCGGAAGTATGATACAAACGTGACACAAAGCAGACCACTCGCACGTAAAAAATTACGTGGGTGGACTGCTTGGCTAGCATTCCTTTCTTGTTCTATTGTATTCTTCAGTGCCTTTTTAATTCCTTTTGTTCAACTGATCTATTGGTCACTAAAAACATATGAAAAAGTATGGCGCGCAGACTTCATCACTTTAATAACCAATAGTCTAGTGGCCGCCCTCATCGGTGCATTGATTATAAGCTTCTTTGCGATTTTGGCTGCCCGTACGATTAACTTGTATCCATCCGCTTCGTCAAATTTACTTGCGCGTATTATGACGTCCGGTTATGCGGTGCCAGGAGCAGTCGTCGCAATAGGCGTACTTGCTTTATTTATTACGCTAGATGAGAAACTGGCATTTATTTATCCGAAACTGTTAGGTGTAGAATCGGGCTCACTCGTATTAAGTATGTCGATCGCTATGCTGATCACAGGATACGTTATTCGGTTTATGGCGCAAGGATTCAACTCGGTTGAGTCAGGTTATACAAAAGTACCACCATCTTATCGTGAAGCTTCATTCTTACTAGGACGAAGTATGACATACACATTTTGGAAAGTAGAGTTTCCATTATTACGCGGTTCGATCTTAATTGGATTTGCGTTAGCATTCCTTGAAATTATGAAGGAACTACCGCTGACCTTACTGTTGCGACCTTTTAACTTTGATACGCTCGCGACACGGACCTATCAATATGCAATTGATGAAAGAATATATGAAGCTGCACCATCCTCTCTGTTATTAATTTGTCTAAGCATCTTGTCGGTGATTATAATTTTAAGATTTGAGGAGAAGTGAGAACAATGTTCGTAGACATTCAAAACTTATCATTTCGATATTCAAAAAAACAGCAGCCTGTCATTGATCGCTTTTCATTTACGATTAAAAAAGGGGAAATCGTAGGGATTGTAGGTGCGAGTGGTAGTGGAAAAAGTACTTTGCTACGGTTGCTTGCAGGTTTGGAAGATCCTACGGCAGGCAGTATCGAACTCGATGGCAGATTGATTGTAGGAGATAACACATATATCGAGGCAGAGAAGCGCGGTGTAGGCATGGTGTTTCAGAACTATGCACTATTTCCACATCTGACAGTCAGCGAAAACATTTGCTTTGGCTTACACAAGATGAAGCGTCCTGAGAAAAAGAAGCGTTTGGATGAAATGTTGGAACTTGTTCAATTGCAAGAGTTTGCCAAACGTTACCCCCATGAACTTAGCGGGGGACAACAGCAACGTGTGGCATTGGCAAGGGCTTTGGCGCCTTCACCTTCCATCCTGTTGATGGATGAGCCGTTTAGTAATCTGGATACGAATTTGAAGTCATTGATTCGAATGGAAGTTCGCGATATCTTGCAAAAGGCAAATATTACATGTCTGTTTGTCTCGCATGACCAAGCTGATGTGGACGCAATTTGTGATCGAACGATCTATATTGATTGTGCAACGTATATTGGATCGGACAAAGAATCAATACCTGTTTAACTTTGTACTAGAGAGTATCGGATATATTTCCGATACTCTCCTTTTATTTATAGAAATAAAAGAAAATGAATACTAGACTTATACTCGATATTGTATTACAATTTCTTTAGTACTGAAAATGATTCTCATTACCGTTTGGAGATATGCAACGTATATGAGAAAACAAGGAGAGAAATCAATGTGAAGAAATTTTTATGGGCATTCGCTCTATTAATGCTTGCAGCAGTTCTAGGGGCATGTAACTCAAGTTCCGATAAAGTGGAACAAAAGGACAAACCAGTAAAAGAAGAGACTCCTGCTGAAGATACAACTGATGCAACAGAAGATAAGAAAACGGGTGGAGAAGTAAACGTCTATACGGCTAGACACTATGACGTGGATGCAGTTCTTTATGAAGAGTTCACAGAAAAGACAGGCATTAAAGTAAATGTGATTGAAGCGAAAGCGCCAGAATTAATTGAGCGTCTTAAGCGTGAAGGACAAAATACACCTGCTGATTTATTTATTACGGTTGATGGCGGGATCTTGAACACAGCAAAAGAAGAAGGTCTTTTGCAGCCCATTGAATCTGAAGAAATTGATAAAGCAGTACCAGCAGAGCTTCGCGACACAGACAACGAATGGATTGGATTATCTACTCGTGCGCGTGTGATTGTCTATTCAAAAGATCGCGTGAAGCCTGAAGAATTATCAACTTATGAAGACCTTGCAACAGACAAATGGAAAGATAAATTACTTGTTCGTTCATCTGATAGCTTGTATAACCAGTCATTGATGGCATCATTGATTGCAATTGATGGCGAAGACAAAGCGAAAGAATGGGCTCAAGGTATTGTAAATAACTTGGCGCGCGAACCTGAAGGTGGAGACCGCGACCAAGCGCGTGCAATCGTTGCAGGTGTTGGTGATGTTGCGATTATGAATAGTTACTATGTAGGTCACATGTCTGTTTCAGACGAAGCAGAAGATGTGAAAGTGTTCGACCAGATTGGTGTGTTTTTCCCGAACCAGGAAACTACAGGAACACATATTAATATTAGTGGTGCTGGCTTGATTAAACACAGTAAAAACAAAGAAAATGCAGTAAAATTGATTGAGTACTTAACGACTGTGGAAGCTCAAGAACAATTCACTGCAGAAAACTTTGAGTTCCCAGTTAATAAAGAAGCGAAATTACCAGAAGTGATGGCTGAATGGGGTACATTCAAACCACAAGAAGTGGACTTCGCAGATTACGGTAAGTATAATCCGAAAGCTGTAGAATTAATGAATGAAGTAGGCTGGAAATAAGTTTAACAAAGAGCAGCTCTCGGGCTGCTTTTTTGTTTCTATAAATAAACGCCAACTACCGATTTTATAAGTAGATGAAACATTTCTGGTCTATCATAAGTCATAAGTAGTGTGAAAAATTTTAACTGGTCAGAATAAAGATAGTAAAACTCTTATCCTTTATAAAAACAGTCCAAACGAAAAGACATTCAATTTATGATATGTTAGTGGAGTGTAGAATTTATGTATATAGTGGAGAAGTAGATGTATAAGCAACAACATTCGAAATATCCGCGAAAATTTAGACGATATTAAAATAAGCACCCGCTAATTACGGGTGCTTCAATTAATTCTCTTCTTGCAAGGCTTTATATAATTGACCTTTACGTGCATAATCATTGACGATTCTTGTCATATCTGCGCGATCTTCATCAGTCAACTCACGAACAACACGAGCTGGAGAACCGATTGCTAATGTGTTAGGCGGAATCTTCTTGCCTGGAGTTACCAAGCTGCCAGCACCGATGAATGCCCCTTCACCAACCTCAGCCCCATCGAGAACGGTAGCGCCCATTCCGACAAGTGCACCGGTTTTAATTGTGCAACTATGGAGCATGACTTTGTGACCGATCGTCACATTATCTTCAAGAATTAATGGATACTTTGGGCTTTGATGTAGACAGCAGAAATCCTGTATATTTACTTTTCGTCCTATAATAGTAGGAGATACATCCCCACGTATAACGGTATTGAACCATATAGACGATTCAGGACCTATAGTTACATCTCCTGAAATCGTTACATAGTCCGCAATATAGACGGATGGGTCAATCTCTGGTAATTTACCTTCGTATGGATAAATCAATCAAATCTCCTCATTTCTAAATAATCATGTATAATTTATCGTAACAAACATTTAGTATTTGTGAAACATAAGAATGAAATGGATAGAATAAGCTAGTCAAATAAGGAGTGGTAACTTTGTGGAAGTGGGAAGCAGAAGGTAAGGCAAAAGGTGTTATCGTTCTTGTACATAACGCATATGAACATCATAGAAGATATGTATGGCTCATACAAAAATTTCGAAGTGACGGCTTTCATGTCGTAGCAGGAGATTTACCTGGTCACGGCAAAGAAAATGTTGAAGTGCATGCTGAGGCATTTAGAGACTACCGTAGATTTATCAAAAAAATGATCCGTAGCGGTTTAGATGATAATTTGCCTGTGTTTTTATTTGGACATGGATTGGGTGCTACGTTCTTACTACGTTTATTACAGATGGAACGAATTGATTGTGCAGGAGTCATTTGCACATCGCCTTGGCTACATCTAGAACATCATCCGCCGATCCGTGCGAAAATGTTTACAAAGTGGTCTCAAACGATGACATTGGATCATGAAATCACGCCTGAACTTCTATCACGCAACCCTGAATTCTTGGAGCAATATGCGGAAGATCCAATGTATGTATCCATTGTGACGGGCGGCTGGTACCGCGAGTTACAGACGCTTATGAAATCAGTTATGCAACCTGATCTAATTATCCAGGACGTACCATTATTACTGCATACGGGGGAAGCGGATCAAATCACCAATACCGATTACACACGCAAGTGGGCATTCGCACAAAATCTATCTGAACTGCAATGGAAACGATGGAAAGATGTTGAGCACGATGTCATCCAAGCACCTGAGCAAGAAGGGATCTATTTATATACACTATCATTCATCCATAATGTACTTCACTCGCTAGGATATATTATCGAATGAAATAAGGTCGTGAACATATGAGAGAACGTCTGTACATAGGTGTGGCTGGGGCTTTTGGAGCGAGCACAAGGCTGCTGATCGGTCACCTGTTGATCGTCAGTGCTTCTTTTCCTATCGCTACATTCTTAGTGAATATGATGGGTACGTTTATACTTTGCTACATAGTGGAACGTGCCCGTCTTTTGGGTAGTCTTAGCTCTCTAGCAGTGACAGTGATAACTTCAGGATTCCTTGGTGCATTTACGACGTTTTCAGCGGTCAGTGTAGAAACAGTTGAATTGCTAAGTGATGGATTTTTTGGACTTGCTGTTACCTACGTCTTTAGCAGTTTATTAGGTGGACTAGCTATGGCGGCGCTTGGCTTTTCATTGGCTAGGAGGTTAACGGTATGATCTGGCATTTCATAGCAGTTGGTTGTGGCGGATTTATAGGGGCGCTATTGCGTTTTGAGGTATCTTCTAAGCTCAATCGAAAACGTATGCCATATGGAACGCTACTTGTTAATTCAATTGGAAGCTTCTTCATTGGTTGGATTATAGGTTCAAATCTTTCACTCAGTTGGACGTTGTTCTCTGCAACGGGTGTGGCTGGCGCTTTAACGACCTATTCTACGTTAATGAAAGAGATTTGGACGTTCTGGGCTGGAGGTCAAAAGCTCCAAGCTATTTGTTATACACTTGTAACGTTCATAGTGGGGATAGGCTTGGCCTTTTTAGGTTTTAGCTTATAGAAAAGAGGTTCTGATGAGTAAGAAAACGACATCCAAAGTGAAACAAAATAAACGCAAGAAAATGATTACATCATTCTTGATTGCTTTAGGGGTTGCGATAGTTGCAATATATTTCCCAGAACTATTTGAGGATGAGGAAAAAGAACCGAGTCGTCAAGGTCTTATACCTGTTGAATTAGTCAAAACAATTGACGGTGATACGATCAAGATTATGTATGAAGGTAAAGAAGAAAATGTACGGTATTTATTAATTGATACACCAGAAACGAACCATCCCCGTCTTGGCAAGCAACCTTACGGGCAGCAAGCTAAAGTGCGTAACCAAGAGCTACTGCAAAAAGGACGTCTTGAAATCGAGTTTGATGTAGGCGGAAAATACGATAAATACGGTAGATTGTTAGCGTATATTTACATAGACGGCAAGAGTGTGCAAGAGCAGTTATTGAAAGAGGGATTAGCGAGAGTCGCTTATGTGTATCCACCTAACACACGGCATCTGGATGCATTTGAAAAAGCGGAGCAACAAGCCAAGAAATCTGGCATAGGGATCTGGACGTTGGAAGATTATACAACAGACCGAGGTTTTGATAGTGAGAAATATCCCGCTGATTCTGTGAAGATACCTGTCTATGGTGAAACACAGGATTTCAAGAATTGTACAGAACTGCGTAAGGTATATCCGAAGGGCGTTACGAAAGGACACCCTGCATATAAAGAACATCTAGATGGCAATAGTGACGGACAAGCTTGTTAGAATAGAAATACGAAGTAAGTACGAGGAACGCATTAGCGAACGCTTTCCATTTACGGGTAACGGGCGTAGCATTTTTGTATATAAATGCTAATAAAAAAATGAAGGCAAATCCTGTTTATTAAGGAATTGCCTTCATTCTTTTTTTTATCAAAACACTTCATTATAATTCGTAAACTCCCGCAATGCACGTTCTTCAGCGGGAATACGAACGGACAGCATCCAGATGTTTAGTATTAAAAATAGACCCGCTGTGAAGTATGCACTGAATAGTAAAGGTAAGACAATCAGTTCAGTTGTGACAATGACATAGTTCGGGTGGCGGATCCAGCGGTAAGGTCCTTTTTTCCGTACGTTCGCTCCTGGTAGTATGAGAATTTTAGTGTTCCAAAACTTCCCTAATGATAACAGACACCAGACACGCAGAACTTGCATCAATAGGAAGACTGCAACAAAGGCACCTGAGAATGGTGATAAGGGACGGTTGAATAACAGAACTTCGATTAGCAAGGAAATGAAAAATGCCGTATGCATCAGAACCATCCATTTATAATGGGATGCGCCGATTTCTATTGCGCCTTTACTGCGTATCCACTTTTCGTTACGATTAGCGATGACTAATTCTACTAATCGTTGCATAACGACGATGATAAAAACAAACAGGAAGAGCCTACCCATTTCACTGCCACTCCAACAACAGTAGTTCTCCACAGAAGCCTGGACCCAGTGCTGCCATTAACCCGTATTCCCCTTTAGCAGGCTGCTGCTCGATGAAATCTTTGAGTACGTAGAGCACAGTAGGAGACGACATATTCCCATGATATTGCAATACTTTTTTCGACGTAGCGGTTTGCTCTTGATTCATATCCAAGGCTTTTTGATAAGCATCCAATACTTTTTTACCGCCTGGATGGGCAACGAAATGCTGTACGTCTTCCATTGACAGATCATGATCTTCTACGAATTGATGCACGAAGGGTCCTAACCAACTCTTGATAACGTTTGGAATACTCTTTGAAAAGACCACATGCAAGCCATCATTTTTAATGTCCCAGCCCATCACGTCCTCTGAATTGGGCATGAAACGTGAAGATGTTGCACGGATATGCGGCATCGGACGAGTGCTTTTAACGGTAGACTGTTCTCCAGAAACAAGTGCGCAAGCAACACCATCGGAAAATAATGAAACACCGACCAAGTTACTTTTCGACACATCATCCCGTTGAAACGTTAAGCTGCAAAGTTCTATAGCCAGAACGAGAACATTCGATTCAGGATAAGCTTTACAGTAATCAAAAGCCCGACTCATACCCGAAGCCCCACCTGCGCAACCAAGACCCCAAATAGGGATACGTTTAATATCATGTCGAAATGGTAATTCATTAATAAGACGGGCATCGATACTTGGTGTGGCAATACCACTACTTGAAACAAAGAATATCGCGTCTATTTCAGCAGCATTCACCGGACGTTCAAGCGAAGTCGTATTGTTGAGACATTGTTCGACTGCTCGTTTGCCAAGAGTCACGGCGTGCTGAATGTATAAGTTGTTTTTTGTTTCAAAATCATGTGGCTCCGCATACCATTCCAACGGCATACATACTTGTCGTGAATCAATTTCACCGTTTTGGAACACTTTCAACAAGCGATCAATATCTTTAAATGAATCCGAAAATAAAGAGCGGGCAAATGTCATAGCCTCTTCCTGTGGTAAATCAACAGGCGGCCTAACGGTACTGACAGATTGAATAATTGGCATAGGGTTACCTCCGATAAAATTAATAGCGTGCGCGAGCAGTAAATTATGGCGTAGCTTCTCGTAAACTATATGCAATGGAAGTGAAGGACTTGTCTTAAAGATAGAATTAAGTATAGTAGATTAATTTCCTATTCCATCTTGCAGTACTTCGACCATGCAAAATGGATCGGGCGTTGTCATGCTATCCCACTATTCCCCTTTTAAGGTAGCAGAAAACTATAAAGTGTTAGATGCGTTGTGCAACCACTAAGGAATCATGCCCGTTTCTATTACGTATCACTTTTATGGTAAACAAAAATCGTATAAACTGATTATGCAAGAAATTTTGAAAGGGGAGATAAGTTATGAATGTAATCGATACTAAGAAGCAGCTAACTGAGAAGAAAAAACATATTGAAAAAGTGGCGGATGTCGACAATGCAATCTTGATGAATATTCAATTGCGTGCAGGTGAGGAAGTGGCAGAGCATGATGCGAATAAAGAAGTATTCATCATTGTGCGAAAAGGAAAAGTACGATTCACAGTGGAAGGCGAGCCGATTGATGTAACGCCAGATAATGTCTTGCATATGGTGCCGCTAGAAAGACATAGTTTGCATGCGGTAGAGGATTCAGACGTTTTAGTTATTCAAGTAAAGCCGTGAAGATAATAAACAGAGACCGCAAGTAGTACTTGTAGTCTCTGTTTATTATGTAGACTAATTTAAGGCTGAATTGTTTTACATAATTCACGCAAACTGGAAACGAATCCTTCATTCTGTTCAGCAGTTCGTTTTTTGGGGCCGCGTAAACGACCTCCTGCTCGGCGGATTTTCTGTGCTTTATGACGTGCTGCAAGTAATTGATCAATATTGTCATTTGTAAACCATCTACCGTTCTGATCAAGAGGCAAACCTTGTTTCGCTAACGCCATAGCAGCCAATCCATAGTCTTGAGTGACGACGATATCCCCCTTTTTTATACGGTTCACTAATACAAAATCGACTGCGTCGGCACCTTTGGAAACAGTAATCGTCTCAGCGCCTTCCCGATGCATTTCATGTGCAGTGTCACATATTAATACACAAGGTAGGCCGTATTCTTTCGCAATTCCGATCGTTTCATGAATTACCGGACAGCCATCTGCATCCACTAAAATCGTTGTCACGTTATCCCTCTCCTCCTACTTCTTCTAGTAGGTTTAGTATAGCAAATATCGGGAAAGATAAGTAAAAACATGAGGTTGAGGTGATGAAATGGCTGATTTATCAAAAGAACAACGAACTACTGCAGAACAACGTGAGCAATATGGACGCGAAATAGATGCAAAGAATGCTGCCATGGAGAACGTAGAAGTGCCACTTGAAACCAAAGCATTAGCAGATCACGAAATTCCACCACCGTTGACAGAAGAAGAAGTAAGAGCTAAAGTCGGTAATCAAAACTACCGAAATGCGACTGAGGATAACGCACCTACATCAATAGGTAGCTAATAAAGTCATGCAAAAAAAGGGACATCACGGATGTTCCTTTTTTTTTGCGTTAACCGTTATTAATGAAACCAACCTGTATAGCAAATCGTATGTATACGATACAACTACATAACGGAGTGATGAAAAATGAATGAAGGATATTTCGTGGGATGGGGTACATTAGCTTTAATTAATGCAGTATTGGCACAGGGAAAAAACAGAAGTGGATTGAACTGGTTTATCTTATCTTTGTTTTTAGGACCGCTAGCAACGCTCTTCTTAGCGCTATCAGGTAAAAAGTGATAAACTATTTAGGAAACCGAAATAGTGGAGGGAGCTATTATAACTATGCAAATCAATGTAGAAATTTTATTTTCAACAGATGGACAAATAACGAAGAATCTGTTGGTAAAGCAATTTGTCGACAATCAAGCCGAGGAATTTTCCACGTTTGTACATGAGGGAAAACAGCTAGTCGTTATAAAAAATAAAGAATGGAAAACAGTAGATGCAATTCGCAGTATTGCAGGTGAAATCTCTCGCAAGCTCGCGGCACAAAAGGTACATTCTGCTTCGATTCAAGCAGATCAGCTAGCGCAAAAATGGTCGTCTGTAGACGAAGCAGTCACGGCTTTCGTCGAAGGATGGCACCTTGGCGCCTATAACTTTGACCGCTACCAATCTAAAAAGGCGAATCCTGTCACTACATTAGATGTAAAAGGTGCAGATCAAGCAGCAGTCAAATCAGGAGAAATACGTGCTGCCGCTATGGCGTTTTCTCGGGATTTGATGAATGAACTCTCTGATGTATTGAACCCAGAGACGTATCCAGAAGTATTAAAAGACCATTTCAAAGGAACAAAAGTGAAAATCAATGTACTAGGTAAAAAAGAAATCGAAGAACACGAAATGAACGGCGTATTAACAGTTTGCCGTGGCAGTAAGTATGAGCCCTCATTTGTTGAGATGACTTTGCAGACAGATGCGTCAAAACCACTCGTGGCTCTTGTCGGAAAAGGCGTAACGTACGATTCAGGCGGTATTAGCTTGAAGGGCGGACGCGATGACAGTGACATGCGTATGGATATGGGCGGTTCAGCAGCTGTCAGCGGTGCATTATCACTACTAGCTCATTCAGATGCAAAAGTGAATGTAGTCGTGCTGATTCCAATGGTTGAAAATACACCTGGACCCGACGCTGTAATGCCGGGCGAAGTGATTCAATATAAGAACGGCATCAGTGTACAAGTCGGTAATACAGATGCAGAAGGGCGTTTGATTTTGGCTGATGGATTAATTCGGGCAGGAGAATTAAATGCTGATTACACAGTCGATATCGCTACATTGACCGGCGCGGTTGTAGCTGCTCTAGGTACAGAAGTCGGTGGAGTCTTTGGCGATGAAGAGTTGTGTTATAAACTGAAGAAAATCGGCGATCAAAACGGCGACTTTGTTTGGCCACTTCCACTAGTGGATGAGTATGAGGAATCACTTGACAGCGCCTATGCTGATTGCAATAATATAAGTTCTTTAACTGTGGCAGGTTCGATCACGGCTGGTCTCTTCTTGCGTAAGTTTGCTCCGAAGAATAACTGGTTGCATGTGGACATGGCAGGTGTCATGGATAAGCAGAAATCGAAGGGGTATTACACAAAATCTGCAACAGGTTACGGAGCACGTTTGCTTGCGGATTATGCAGTGTCGTTGACTAAATAATATCAAAAGAATGTCCTAGAAGTAACGATACTTCAACGGACATTCTTTTTTGTATGTTTGATTACAGGGAGTTAGCATTGAAGAGTTACTACTATTTGTAAAGAAATTGATGCTCTAACTGGAGATATTTTCCTGAGGGCGCGGCTTGAGCCTTCTCATCATAAGTGCAACGAAATGCTCTACCGCTTTGACTTCGATTTAATCTCTCATAAAAACAACGAAGGGGAGGCGAGTCCTGCTAGAATGATTAACAAAGATACCGATGCGATAATTGCAGGTTTCATAAATGCTGGTTCTTCCTTCACTAGCTCCTTGATTGCATAAATTATTGATATAACAAAAACGAATGGCCATACGAACCATGTCCATAGATAGAGAATACTTAAAAGCTTCATGATGCTAATAAACATAGATATCACTCCTTACTTAAGAATAATTGTTCACTGGAAAAAACGAATAGTGTAAAAGATAATATGCTCATTACTTCTGTTTCCCCTAATTTACAAAATTCACACTTCTTGTAATGAAACATTTAACAATTATTACGATTTATCAAGTTAACAAATAAAGGGAAGTATGTACTTGTGAATAAAATTGCTGCTGCCCCAAAATGGAAAAAAGATGCGTGAGGAAAAAATCCCCACGCATCTTTCATTATTTACATAGAACTACTTCACGCGAAAAAGTACCTTTGCGAGCAAGACAACGATCTACTATCTCAAATCCAGCATTTTCGAGCATTTCGTCCATATTCTCAATTGTGATGATTAAACAGCTTTTTGAAAAACGACGAGCTTCTTTCAAAATCTCGAGTTGACCTTCTGCAGTAATATGTGTAAATAAATTATACGGCATGTCAATGATCGCCACATCGTATGCTTCGTCGACATCGGCAATTGGACCTATTGTGACATTGCCTTTCAGACCGAAGTAGTCGATATTTTTTCGCGAACCATAGACGACGAGTGGATTAATATCACGACCTTCAATAGGTATCCCCATAGATAGTGCTTCAACAAGGACAGTTCCAATTCCACAGCAAGGATCGATGACGCGTTTCCCTTCAGGGTGTGGCACTGCGATATTGACGGCGGCTCTAGCTAAACGGGTACCCAGCGCAGTAGAGTACATGTGCGGCTTCTGTTGGTGCACATGCCAGTCAGAAGAACTATAAAGTAATTTCCCTGCGTACCAGTGATTATCCAATTTCATAATGCCAATGAACACTTCCGGATGATCGAGTTCTGGTTCACCGTTAATCTGTAATCCTATGGTGCGCTCAATGTCACGACGAGTATCATGACTAATTTTAGCTGTTTCCGCAAGCGTTATATCGTTCAAGCAGACTGTTTTAAATAATTGATCGATCTCCAATTCAGAAGCTTTGTCAGCTAGCAATTCCAAGCTGTCCGCATCCAGTAAGACTTCGAGTCGTGTTTGTATGAACGGACTTCGTGACGGGTCAACCGCAATATCACTTACGATCACGTTATCCTTTACGTCCTGGCCGAAAAAAGCCCGCATTTCCATCCGACATAATTCTTTTTCATCACGGTGTCGAATATACGTGTAGATAAACTGCAATGCCATCAGCTATTTGCTCTCATTTTATGCAAATCATCCAGTACTACATATAGAAGTTGTAATGCATCTTTTATGGACATCGCCTCATCAAATCCATTAAGAGAATCAAACGGAACATTCAATTCCCAGAAACCTTCGTTATCCGAAAACGAAATACTAAAACCATTTAAGTTGTGCTGAAGTTTTTCCTCAATAAATGTACGAATTAGTTCGCCTTCTTTTTTCTTGCCTTGTAAACCAAATAACGCCATATACGTTTTGAAAATATCGTCCACTTCAAGTGCTAGCGAATCAACTTGGATTTCATCAAATTCAGGTGACTCGACAAAAAGAAACTCAGCTATATTAGATTTCAAATACGAGATGGGTTCGTGTGAAAAACGTTCATCCGCAATACGTACTGCTTCTTCTGTTTCTTTTCCACATACTTCTATTGTTTTAATTGTTAATGTCCTCATTTTTTCACTCCTCATTAGTAAGTATACCGGATTGTTTTTCGGGATACCACGGATTTAAGTGAATTAACACTTCGTCGACATCTTCATTTTTTGCCATGATCAAATTACGTAATCTACTCGAAATAACATGACCTTCTTGTATAGTTAAATCACCACTGACACCGATACGAATATCCACCAATACGTAATGACCATGTTCTCTTGCACGCAAGCGATCAATTCGTTTCACTTCTGGAATGGAGTGAATCAATTCTTCAAAAGCGACTAATCGTTCATCGCCTACACTTTTCTCCATTAATATATCAATACTTTCCTTACCGATATCGATAGCAATTTTTAAGACAAGAATCGAGACGATAATACCTGCAATGGGATCACCGTATGTGAGTAGCGGCAATGCGTAAGCATCTCCAACTAAAGCAAGTCCAATTCCTACCACTGCGGCAAGTGAGGCATAGACATCTGCCAAGTGATCATAGGCCGTTGCGATCAGGCCTTTACTGTTCTCTGCGGTACCGATTCGAATGGTGTAGACATAGAGTATATATTTCCAAATTAGAGACACAATCGCAGTGATTAAGGCAATTTTACTCGCTTTAGCAGGATCTTCGAATAAAGCCATTATAGCTTCGAAAGCAATATAGATTGCGGCTAACCCCAAAATAATAGCGACTATGCTTGAACCAATAACTTCCGCTTTGCCGTGTCCATACGGATGATCTTCATCTGCGGGACGTTTTGAAATTTGCATGGATGTCAGTGCAGCGGCAGAAGCTACCACATCACCTGCGTTGTGGAAACCGTCTGCGAGTAAAACAGGACTTCTGAAAACAAATCCGACTACTAGTTTTAATACAGTCAAAATCACATTACTCAATAAACTAATCCAGATAGCTAAAATGGCAGAAGTAGAATGTTCGCGTATATGAATTGTCATAAAAGTTTCCCTCCTCTAAGAGTGTTTCCTACAAGCAACAAAAAAACCTCGCTTAGCTTAGGCGAGGTCATACGTAATTTTAATTGTTGGATTGGGACAAAGTTTCTCATTGTCATCACTCATTCATTTATAGTTCAATTATTATCCCATAAATATACGGTTTATGCAAGCAGACACAACATTACTCAAAGTAGAAAAAATTCGTCCACTGTGTCAAAATAAAAGAATAGATCTGATGCAAGTTGGCAATAGGGATAATCAGTATACAGAAATACGAATAAAAATACACGTTGAGAGGAATGATGAATAATGAAACTTTGGGGCGGTCGTTTTAGTAGCAAAGCAGATAAGATTATGGAGAAATTCAACAGCTCTTTGCCTGTTGATTATCGTCTATTCAGAGAAGACATCGCAGGTAGTATTGCACACGTAACGATGCAAGTACATTCAGATTTACTGTCACCCGAGGAAGGCGAATTACTTGTAAACGGCTTACAGTCGATTTTGGCAGATATCGAATCGGGCGAATTACAAATTGAAGGTAATTATGAAGATATTCATTCATTCGTTGAAATGAATCTAACAGAGCGAGTAGGAGAGACAGGCAAGAAATTACATACAGCGCGTAGTCGAAACGATCAAGTAGCTGTCGATATGAGGCAATATGCGAGAAATCAAACTTCTGTCGTCATAGACGCGCTTCAGGTCCTAATCGATTCACTTGAGTCAAAGGGAAAAGCTAACAACGTTATTATGCCAGGCTATACGCATTTGCAACGCGCACAAGTTGTCACTTTTGGACATCATTTGGGCGCTTATGCACAAATGTTCAAACGCGATAAGAAACGTGTGCAAAATGCTGCCGAGATTTTGAATGAAAATCCACTTGGCTGTGGTGCACTAGCTGGGACGACACATGATATTGATCGTCAAGTGACGACTGCATTACTAGGGTTCGATAAACCGGTTGATAACTTCCTTGACGGGGTCAGTGATCGCGACTACTTAGTAGAATTGATGTCCGATTTCTCCATCATAATGATGCATATGAGCCGTTTAAGTGAAGAACTGATTCTCTGGAGCAGCCAAGAGTTCCGTTTCATCACCATCTCAGATGCCTATTCAACAGGAAGTAGCATCATGCCACAGAAGAAAAATCCGGATGCAGCAGAACTGATCCGTGGAAAAACAGGACGTGTATATGGCTCTCTATTCGCTTTACTCACGACGTTGAAAGGATTGCCATTAACCTATAATAAAGACATGCAAGAAGACAAAGAACAATTCTTTGACGCACTTGATACAGTTCTGGATTGTTTGGAAATCATGTCTAAAATGATCGATACTCTACAGGTAAATGCAGATCAAATGAAAGCAGCGATTAAAGGTGGTTTCCTAAATGCAACAGAAGTGGCAGACTATTTAGTCGCAAAAGGTATGCCATTCCGTGATGCTCATGAAGTGGTCGGAAAAATTATTCTTTATTGTGAACAGGAAAACAAAGCGATTGAAGATCTAACAGTGGGGGAACTCAAAAAGTACAGCGATCATATCGATGAGGATATCTACGAATACATCGATTATGAAGCAATTATTTCAAGAGGTAACAAAGGATTGATGAAAGAACAGTAATTCTAGCAAGGAAGCCATTTTTTTACTGGACACTAGAGAGTACTTCCTAAGTAAAACTAAACATTAATTAGCATGTAAAAAGCCTACGGAATATCCGCAGGCTTTTTATTATTCAACACGGGGCTTACCTTGAGCAGAAGCGACTATAAATCCTACCGCGCCAAACACGATTGCAGGCAAAATCCAGCCAATACCTTGTTCATATAATGGTAGGAATTCCAAAATATATGTAACCGGTACCAGATTGACATTGAATGCACGTAACACATCGAAGAATCCAATAAGACCAGCCGCTAGTAAACCGTAATTATACACTTCATGATAGCCTTTAAATAACGGATGTAACAATCTGAAAGTTATGAGGACAATGGCTAGAGGATACACTCCAACTAGTACAGGAATGGAGACTGCAAGCAATTGCGTGAGGCCGACATTCGCAAGTATCATAGAAAACGAACAAATAATAAACACGAATGCTTGATAGGAAATCCTAGGTACGACTTTGGAGAGGTATGTAGCACTAGCGGTTGTCAATCCAACAGATGTTGTTAAGCAAGCTAGTGTTACTGCAAGTCCAAGTAGGTATAATCCGTTATTACCCATCAAAGCATATGCAAGTTTTGCTAAAATATCTCCACCGTTCGTTGCACCTTCTGCTACAGAGCGGCTCGTCATCCCTAAATATGCTAATCCGGCATAGACAAAACTCAGCCCGAGTACTGCGATGGATCCTGCTTTCATCGTAATGGAAGTGATTGCTTTTCTGTCGGTAATACCTTTTGCCTTCACGGCATTAATTACGATAATAGCGAAGACGAGCGCTGCCATTGCGTCCATTGTTCCGTAACCTTCAATAAATCCTTTGTAAAAGTAATCTTCTACATAAGATCCTTGTGGCGCGCCTGCTTCACCCACTGGGTTGATCATTCCAATCACGACAATAATCGTTACGATAGCTAGCAATATTGGAGTTAAAATACTTCCGAATCGATCGACAATTTTATTCGGCTTACAGGAGAGCCAAATCGTCACTGCAAAAAATAAAATCGAAAATAGCGCCAATGCCAACCTAGAATACGAATCCGGCATAAATGGGGAAACCGCAATTTCAAATGAAACAGTCGCTGTACGAGGAACTCCGAAGAACGGTCCAAGTGCTAAATATATAACGAATGGGAAAATCATGGCGAATAAAGGCGATGCTCTTCTGGCTAAATCATTTAATTGATTGCCACTCATAGTTACTGCAATTATGCCTAGATAGGGAAGACCGACTCCCGTTATTAAAAAACCAGCCAGTGTAATCCAGGTTTGCGTTCCAGCTTGTTGACCAAGTAACGGTGGAAAAATCATATTTCCCGCACCGAAAAAGAGAGCGAACATCGTCAGCCCCAGTTTGAACGTATCGAATTTTGTAAATCTATTCATTTGGAATTCCTCCTGAGGTACTTTGAAAAGTGTATGTATTTCGATTATTAATGGCATTTTAATGAAAGGTGCCCATAAAAAAGGATTCTCCTAAGAGAATCCTTTATAAGATTACCCCATAATGTGGTAGCCAGCATCTACATAGATGACTTCACCTGTCACACCACTCGATAAATTACTTAGCATCGCCACGGTCATATCCGAAACTTCTTCAGGTTTAACGTTACGTTTTAATGGCGCACGTTCCTCAATTTGACTGAGGATTGTATTAAAGGAAGGAACACCTTTTGCGGACAATGTACGAACCGCTCCGGCAGAGATCGCATTTACACGAATGTCTTGTTCACCTAGCTCGGATGCTAAATAGCGTACTGATGCTTCAAGTGCGGCTTTTGCAACACCCATTACATTATAGCCTTCAAGAACGCGTTCTGCGCCTAAATAACTCATCGTAATGATCGCTCCACCTTCTGTCATATAATGACGGGCTTCACGTGCTGTTGCCACCAATGAATAGGCACTGGAATCTTGCGCGAACGCATATCCATCACGGGTCGTTTCCACGAATGGATTATGCAAGTCTTGTTGATGTGCAAATGCAATGGAGTGAACTACCCCGTGGATCACACCAACTTGTTCGCCAATCGTTTTGAAAGCCTGCTCTATACTTTCATCACTATTCACATCACATTGAACAATTTGCGTGGCTGTAAATTCGCTTTTAGCCAATGCTTTTTCTAATTTATCACGAGAGCGATCTTTACGGTATGTGAAAATGACATTCGCACCAACTGAGAATAATGCTTTTGCTACTCCCCAACCAATACTACGTTCATTCGCAACACCCATAATCACAATGTTTTTACCGGATAATTTTAATAAATCTACCATAATAGCCTCCTGAAATCTTATTATTCATTTGATCATATTATACTCTCCATAATAATAACATATAGTGAGGAAGAAGTTATAGATTTTCTAAAAGAAGGGAAATAGAATCGGTAAATTAACTGTTAATAAATAAAAATACAGTTGACTTTATAATTATACATACGTATACTTGTCTGTAATGAATAAAGAGGTGATGACGTTGAAGGTTGGAATCGTAGGAGCGTCTGGATACGGTGGCCTAGAGTTAATACGGTTACTACAAAACCATCCGGAAATTGAACAAATTGATTTATTCACTTCCTCAGAAGTGGGGACAGTCTTTTCCCAAAAATATCCACATCTCGTGAATATTCACGATCAATCGATGAAAGCTATAGAACCTGAACATATTAGCAAGTTAGATACGGTGTTTTTCAGTACACCAGCTGGCGTAACAACTAAGTTACTTCCACCATTGGTGGGTGCAGGTGCTAAATTAATTGACCTATCGGGAGATTTTAGACTGAAAGATCAAGCGGCTTTTGAGCAATGGTATCAAAAAGATGCACCGCCACTTGAACACTTGGAGAAAAGTGTATATGGACTTCCTGAATGGAATAAACATCATATTGCCGATGCGGAAATCATTGCGAATCCAGGGTGCTACCCGACAGCAGTTCTACTATCTTTACTTCCGTTATTGAAAAATAAACTAATTGATGGTAGCCGATTAATAATCGATGCGAAAAGTGGTGTATCTGGTGCGGGGAATAAGCCAAGCCAAGCTACACATTTCAGTGAAACGAATGAAAATTTCTCTATATATAAGATTCATCAGCATCAGCATATACCAGAAATTGAGCAAGCAATGAATACATTTGCTGATCAGCCGGAACCCATTATGTTCACTACGCATCTGGTTCCTATGACAAGAGGTATCATGACGACGAGCTATGCAAAAGTAAATGGACAAGTAACGCAAGAACAGCTTATAAATTGCTTGCAAGAGACATATAAAGATAGTCCGTTTGTTCGGATTTTGACAGATGTGCAAAAGGTTAGCACAAAACAGGTATATGGCTCCAATTATTGCGATATACATGTCAAAGTAGATCCACGCACAAATCAAGCAACGATTATAGCGGTCATTGATAATGTGGTGAAAGGCGCCGCGGGACAAGCTATACAAAATATGAATATCCAATATGGTTTAAATGAAAAAACAGGAATCGATCTCATTCCATTATGGATTTAAACAAGTAATTTGAACACAAGAATTGAGGGGAGCACGATTATGGAAACTATCGAAGGTATGAAGCGCATCTCGCGTAAAAATATTATCTCACCAAAAGGGTTCAAGGCAGTCGGCATTCACTGTGGGCTAAAGCATAAGAAAAATGATTTAGCACTATTAGTCAGCGAAGTGCCAGCGAGTGTTGCGGGTGTCTTCACAACGAATGTAATCCAGGCAGCTCCACTTCAAGTGACAAAGAAAGTTGTCTACGAAACTCAAAAAATGCAAGCGATTGTTATTAATTCTGGTAACGCAAATGCATGTACTGGAAAGCAAGGCATGCGAGACGCAGTGAGTATGCAACGTAAAACTGCAGATCACCTAGGTATTGACCAAAATCTTGTAGGGATTGCGTCAACAGGTGTTATAGGTGAACAAATGAATATGGCGCCTTTACTCTCTGGTATTGAAAAACTTCAACCGTTGGATACATTAGAAGGTTCCATTCAATTTTCCCAAGCAATTTTAACTACAGATACCGTAACGAAAAACACTGCATATGCAACGGTGATTGATGATCGTGAAGTAGTAGTTGCGGGTGTTGCAAAAGGTTCGGGAATGATTGAACCGAATATGGCGACGATGCTAGGTTTCATTACAACCGATGCCCATATCGAGTCAGAACATTTACAAACAGCATTAAAAGAAATTACGGATGTAACTTTCAACTCCATTACAGTAGACGGTGATACATCAACGAATGATATGGTACTCGTTATGGCAAACGGACTTGCGGGTAATCATTCATTAACTCCAGATCATCCCGAATGGCAATCTTTCGTCGATGCATTGCATGCCGTATCACGTGATTTGGCAAAAATGATTGCTAAAGATGGAGAAGGTGCTACCAAATTAATCGAAGCAAAAGTGACGGGTGCAGTTTCCGATGAACAAGCGCGTCAAATTGCAAAATCTGTTGTAGGCTCACCACTTGTCAAGACGGCAGTATTTGGCTGTGACGCCAACTGGGGGAGAATCATTGCGGCAGTCGGATATAGCGGTGCGACAATAGATCCTGAAGATATCAAAATCTATATCGGTGACACTGTAGTAGTAGAAAGCGGGGAACCTATTCCGTTTTCAGAAGAAGAACTGTTGATTTATCTTAAACAACACGAAGTAAAATTTGCAATAGAACTAAACCAGGGAGCTGGTCAGGGAATGGCATGGGGGTGCGATCTTACTTATGACTACGTCCAAATTAACGCAACATACCGCACGTAAACGACAGGTTATTAAACTAGGTGGCAGTATGCTAGACGAGTTAAGTGACGATTTTTTTCAGGGTGTGAAAAAATTACAGCAAGATGGTGTTCAAGTGATTATTGTTCATGGTGGAGGACCGAATATTAATCAAGAGCTTGAAAATCGTGGAGTCACTTCGACTGTAGTTAAAGGATTCCGCGTTACGTCTGCTGAAGCGATTGGTATCGTCCAGTCAATCATGATAGGTCAAGTAAATCCAGCGCTCGTACACCGCTTCAATCACGCAGGAATCAATGCGATTGGATTAAGCGGGTTCGATGCGAACTTATTTACATGTGATGTCCTGGATTTTGAAACGTATGGTTATGTGGGAGAAATAAAAACAGTTGAAACAGAAGTCTTGGATGCGCTACTAGATGCAGAAATTATTCCTGTTATTTCTTGTATCGGTGCAACCATTTCTGGAGAACCATTGAATGTTAATGCGGATACAGTCGCGAGTCGAATTGCATTAGCTGTCGAGGCAGAAAGTTTATTATTAGTTACGGATACATCGGGAATCCGTATTCAAGATCATCCTCAGGCAGAAGTAGGACCTCAAGCTATTTATGACTGGATCCAAACGGAAGATATCTACGGAGGAATGATCCCGAAAGTTATGGCGGCTATCGATTGTCTAGAAGCGGGTATTCCATCTGTACAAATTGTCTGTCAAAAATTAAAAGGCACGGTCATTACCAATGAGGAGGCAATCGTGTGACGTATTTATTCAATAACTATGCAAGACGCGCGGTACATCTCGTAAAAGGAAATGGTACCGTAGTAACAGACGATAAAGGGAAAGATTATTTAGACTTTACTAGCGGGATCGCAGTCGTCAGTTTAGGTCATGCTCATCCTGCGATTGTTAAAGCATTACAAGAACAAAGTGAAAAGCTTTGGCATATTTCCAATTTATTCGAAAGTCCAGAGCAAGAAAAACTTGCTGAATCATTGACAAGAAATACAGATCTGTCATATGCATTATTTTGTAACAGTGGGGCCGAAGCGAATGAAGCTGCGATTAAACTAGCACGCAAACATACAGGCAAGCATCATATCTTATCGTTCAAACAGTCTTTCCACGGGAGAACATTTGGGGCAATGGCGGCTACCGGTCAAGATAAAATCCAAAAAGGATTCGGTCCGATGCTTGAAAGTTTTGAAGCATTGCCGTTTAATGACCGCGAGGCTTTGAAACAAGCGACGAACGATAACGTGGCTGCCATTATGCTAGAAGTCATCCAAGCGGAAGGTGGAGTGAACTCTATCGAACCGGCTTTCGCTGAAGCGATTATGGCTGCTTGTAAAGAACATCATATTCTACTCATTATCGATGAAGTGCAGACAGGAATTGGACGCACAGGAACTCGCTATGCTTATGAGCAAACTGCATTAAAACCTAATATTGTGTCACTTGCTAAAGGTCTTGGTGGCGGGTTCCCTATTGGTGCAATGCTAGCTAGTGAAGAGCTGTTCCATACATTCGGACCTGGCACACATGGTACAACCTTTGGGGGTAATCCATTAGCGATCTCAGTTGCCCAAACAGTAGTCGATCATGTATTTGATTCAGCATTCTTAAAGGATGTTCAAGAAAAGTCTGCATATCTGAAGCAACAACTCCAATCAGAACTACCAAATGATAAATATTCGATTCGTGGTAATGGCTTATTAGTTGGAATTCATTCAAATAATGAAATCGGTTCATACATCCAAGAAGCCGAAAAACAAGGCTTGCTCCTTGTACCTGCTGGAACGAATGTCATTCGTCTATTACCACCACTGACGGTTTCAAAAGAAGAAATCGACCAGGCAGTGGCGATATTAAAGAATATATTAATTTAATAAATATTTGAATTAAAGTAGTCTGTGAACTGCTATTCAGTTAACAAAAGATCTCCCTTGAAGTCTAAATGCTTCAAGAGAGATCTTTTTTGCGTGGGTGTAAGTTCAGGTCGGATGTAAACTAATTACAATTCAAACATCGATGAATAGCAACCAGTAATAACTACGTCCTTGCTGACTATACTACTCCATTACACTTATTCCTTTAAAAGTTTTTCGAAAGAAAATCATATCCATTTTTCGAATTCTTTCTATACAAAGAATTATTGCTCAGGTATAGTTAAGGCAAAACTACCTAAGAGAATGGAAGTGTCCTAGAATTGAAAAAGATAAGTGCAATAGTGCTAACGATGATGCTAGTCCTATTGACAATCCCAACGAACCCACTTGCCACCGTCTTCCAAGACGTACATCCTCAGCACTCAGCAGCTGAAGAAATACAATACCTAGTTGAAAATGATATTATCATAGAAAAACCGAACACCAAATACCGTGTAAACGAACCCATCACACGTCTCGAAGCCTCAGGAATGATCCGACGCGCACTAAAAATCTCTGTAGATAATAGACCTGAAGTAAAACTGTCAGACGTAAAGCAGTCTCACCCACATTACGCACTGATCGCCACAATGGTCGATGAAGGTATTTTTATGGGTAACGAGAAAAATGAATTTCAACCGTATGGCAATTTGAAACGTGGACAGATGGCAGCGATATTCGTTCGGGCATTCAACTTGACGGGTAATTCGACATATCGATTCCGTGATGTACCTGCAACATACTGGGGGTTATCCGATATACAAAAATTATCTGTAAATGCCATTACGACAGGCTATTTAGATAACACTTTTAAGCCGAATCAAACATTAACACGTGGGCACTTTGCAGTATTTCTTGCGCGAATTCTTGAGCCAGACTTCAGAGAACAATCTGCTTGTTATAAGCCGAGTAATACGCCAGTGCAAACAGTAAATGTTCCTGTTACAACACTGTGGAAAGAGCCAGGAAAATCGCGAACAGTGGATGCTTACGCAATAAATAAATCGCCTGATATCACGAAATGGGTTGCCCAGATGAGTGTGCGCGAAAAACAATGGCTAGTAGGTAAATTAGAAACTCAAGCACTATATGGTCAAACAGTAAAAGTCCTGCAGACAAAAGGTGACTGGGTTCAAGTGGTAGTAGTAGACCAAAAGTCTCCTAAAAACGCAGCGGGTTATCCGGGGTGGATGCTGAAAAATCATTTGACAACAGTATATCCTAACTATGCAACATGCGACACAGCCATGGTGACAACTAAATCAACCACACTTACAATGAATGAAAATAGTCAGCAGCCTTTTCGTTCAATTAGCTTCAATACAACATTGCCTATAGTAAACGTCCTGGATAATAAACTTGCTGTTCAGACACCTGCTGACGGAGTGAAGTATATTGATAGAAGTGCGGTGAAGATCATAGGAGCGGATGGTGTCATGCCAAAGCCAACAACACAGCAAATCATGGAAACAGCCAAGCTTTTTGACGGATTAACGTATCTATGGGCAGGAACTTCGGGATTTGGTTTGGATTGCTCTGGATTCACGTACTCTGTCTATCGGCAGCATGGTATTGATATACCACGTGATGCATCCGTGCAAGCACTGAATGGAACGTTGGTACAGAAGAAAGATTTACAACCCGGTGACCTACTGTTCTTTGCCTATAATAAAGGAAAAGGAATCATTCATCATGTAGGGATGTACGCGGGGAACGGACAAATGATCCATGCTCCAAATCCCAAACGGACTGTAGAGATCATTCCAATGACTGCGGAACCGTATAAATCAGAATATGTTTCAGCTAGAAGATATGTAAAATGAGGAAAACGTACAGACAATGATGTCTGTACGTTTTTAGTGTCTCGTACTTTAATGAAAGGCATATACACGAAAAGCTAATGTAAAAATAGAATGAGTAAAGTAGTACATCCATGAGGAAGTAATATGTTACCAAACAAGATAGGATATACTTTTTGATATCCAAATATTACGAATGATCACATTTCAAAAAAGAATCATTAAGACCTTTCTCATAATTTATGATATAGTAATTATATAGTATAAAAGGACCTAAAGAGGTGACGTGATTGGAAAAGCTTTTAAGAACATCTTCTGCACGTAATGCGCTTAAAAAAGTAGAACGGGTCACAAAACGCATTCAGCCATTAATAGAAAACGAACAATCATTTACTTTGAATTATCAAGTACTTCATCAATTATTGGATGAACAGCTGGAAG
This sequence comes from Sporosarcina sp. P7, assembly GCF_002743425.1. Classification (NCBI taxonomy): domain Bacteria; kingdom Bacillati; phylum Bacillota; class Bacilli; order Caryophanales; family Caryophanaceae; genus Sporosarcina; species Sporosarcina sp. P7. The sequence goes on from NZ_PDZF01000008.1 coordinate 34,365, forward strand.
AAGATGAATACTTTGTCATTGTGGATGAAATGGGTCGAAGCTATATTCATACTAATCGGTTATGGGAAGGTACAGTATTTTCCGATGCCATTGGCTTGCGTGCTGCAAATACAACCAAGCCGTTACTGCAAGTGTATGATAGAAAATCCGGTGAGCGACTTATCGATGCGGCTATGCCGATTATTCAAGTAGGAAACAGGCAATTCACACTGCGATTAGGCAGAATAAATCATCAGAGATTTATTCTATATGGAGCGACTTTAGCTGTTGTATTGCCGGCTTTAGCCATGGGGACACTTGCGAATATATTTAATCTATCTATCCTACAGGTCATTGCATTTGTTAGTATGTCTTTACTTCTTTCGGGCATTTTCACATCTGTTCTCTATATGATGGTCATGAAAGGTGTACGGTCTTGGCGTAAAGTCACAAGAAAAATCTCATCTGGTGATCTAACAGCCGAAGTGACTGAAAGATCTCGATCTGAATTTAATCAAATTGGTTTTGAAATTAATAAAATTGTTATCGGTACAAAAAATATCGTCACAGAACTTGATCGCTCTTCTGAAATAGTAGATCGAATTAGTGAAGTGCAGGCTTCTGAAGCGGGTCGATTATCAAATGTCTTCACTTCATATGGTGAAACTATGCAACATTTCCAAGGGGGAACAGAGCAACAACTATCTTCACTGCAATCTGCCAATGCAATGGTTCAAACGATGATGGCAGGAATTCGAGAAATGGAATTGCGCATACAGCAAACACTTTCCAAGTCCGAAAATGCGTCGATTGCTGCAACAGAAGGTAGTCAAGCAATTGAAGAAACAGAGGAAAAGATGCGGCAAATCAATGAAGCCGTTCACGTATCTTCACGAAAAATTATGCAGGTCGCTGAGGATATCAATCAAGTCATTCAAAAAGTTTCTCTTATTACGAAAATCGCTGAACAAACGAACTTATTAGCACTCAATGCCTCCATTGAAGCAGCAAGAGCCGGAGAAGCGGGGAGTGGATTCTCAGTCGTGGCAAACGAAGTTCGTAAACTGGCAGAAGAAACGAATGCATTCGCAAACGATGTTGTGCGAACGTTAGAACAAACAAATAACGAAGTGAAAATCGCCGTTCAACATGTTGAATCGAATGCGGATACTATTGAGGAAGGTGTCGAAATCGTCAAAGTAGCCGGTCAATCCATCCACTTGATGAATGACGCCGTGATAGATACTAAATCAGCTGTCACAAGCAATAGCCTTCACGCGGAAGAATTAATTAAAGACGGTGAGCAAATCGAAAAAATCATTGAGCAAATTACTAAGATCTCTGAACAATTCACGGAAAGTGTCATTCAAACAGTAGCGGGTATGGATGAACAAGTAGAGGGAATCCAGCAGTTGGCAAGTGATGCCGGCAAACTAACAGACGAAGCAACAGCGTTAAGTCGTATCGTCCACCGCTTCACGTTTTAATCTTTCATCTATAGTGCAAATGGAAAATCAGCAAATTAAAAACAAAGACCCAATCCAAGAATTTGGAATGTGTCTTTGTTTTTTGGTTCAATTAATTATAGTAGATCTCTCACTTTGAATTAAACACTAGGCTGCATACTATGTTTTTTATATTGACGCGCCTCATCTTTGCGCTTCTGCTGTATACGGAGGAATATATTATTTCCTAACAGCGCTGCAATAATACATACCGTACCAATGTAATCGAAAATAGTTAACTGATAGCCTTGTATATATGAAATGACCAGCGTGGTCACCGGCACAAAATTAATAAACAATAATCCATTCAATGGAGACAAGATGCGTACTCCAACATTCCAACCTACTAATGCAATAACACCTGGAAATACAATCATAAACAACATATGTGGTGTTACCACTTGCAATGTTTCCACAGTGGGGACAGAAATATAACCTGTCAACGTTACGAAGAATACCACTATACAAGCAGTTACTGTACCAAGTAAACAGCTTAACGTAGAATAACGTAATGCGGACCATTCACTAAATCGATTTCCACCCATCGTATAAATCACCCAGCCGATTACCGCGATGAAGATTAGCAATGAAGGCACAATGTCATCTGTTGCTGTCAAAAACGTACGTAAGTCACCTTTTGTGATGACAAGCATGACACCGACAAATGCAGTAAACACACAAGTGAGCGTGAAGCCATGTGGTTTATGTCTACTAATTACCCATACATTGACAATAGAAATCATTGGCATCATGGCCTCTGAAATAGAAGCCACCATAGTCCCGGGTTGTCCCATTAGATCTTGTCCCCAGAAAATAAAGAGGTTATAGACAACGAATGCCATCGTGCCGAAGAACCAAAGGGATAATCCCCTCTTTTCAAAGCGGAAAGCTTGTGTTCCTTCTCTAAACCAGAGTATTACGACAAGCAAGAATGTTACTGAAATATAACGAATTAATGTGAAATAAAACGGGTCGATATTTTTGAATGCACTATTGGCAACTGGGAACATTGCTCCCCAGGACACACTGGCTATAAAGCACAGAAACGCTCCCCAGATAATTTTGTTTTTCAACTGCTTAACCTCCTTGAAGTACTACCTCTAGTAAACACTATATTAGACATCACGTAAAACGAATAATATTGATGACTACTATCAATTTTATTGATATCATATGAATAAGAGAATGTTACTAGGAGGGTATCTATGGAATTTAAAGACTTGGAGATATTTCAGATGGTCGCAGAAAAAGGAACAATCACAGCGGCTGCTAAAGAATTACGTTATGTACAGTCAAATATTACGTCCCGAATACAAAAACTCGAAGCAGAATTAAAGACCCCATTATTTAACCGACACAACCGAGGAATGATCTTGACGCCTGAGGGGAAACGACTTCTCATTTATAGCGAGAAAATATTATCACTGACCAATGAAATGAGAAAAGTCGTGCAAAATGACAAAGAGCCCTCAGGAAAGCTTGAGCTGGGATCGGTAGAAACTGTCATAAAATTACCAATTATTTTATCGAGATATAATAAAATGTATAACCAAGTCGATATTTCACTATTGACAGGTGTAACAGAAGGATTGCAGTATAAAGTTCTAAACCATCAACTTGACGGAGCTTTTATTTCGGAAGGAACGACGCATCCCGACCTAGCTGTACACGATGTTCTTGAAGAAGAACTCGTGTTACTTTCGAGTAAACCGTTTCAATCCATAGAAGATATTAAAGATGAGCCGATACTTTGTTTTGGAAAGGGTTGTGGTTATCGGGCGCGTCTAGAGTTGTGGCTTGAAGATGAGCGGTTTAAGCCAACGAAAATGATGGAGTTCGGAACACTGGAGACGATTCTCGGAAGTGTGGCAGCAGGATTAGGTGTAACATTCGTGCCGAAATCAACTGTTTCTCATCTTCTAGATCAAGGCTCAGTCTATTGTTATCATCTGCCACCAAAATACAGCCAAATTAAAACAGTTTTTGTACGACGTGCTGATTCCTATTTGACACCGACTATTGCTAAGTTTATAAAAGTTATTGATGAATTCAGAGAAAAGTCAGATGAGCAATTTCAAAAGTCGACACAAATTTGACCTGCATAGCGTGTTACGTATGGTAGGATATAGGGTAGTTATGAATATAGAATTAGGGGTGTCACTAGATGGACTATACGAATCAAAAAACACCGCACGCAAATTTTAAAAAACGGAATTACCGTCCGGCAATTATTATTATCTCGGTCATTCTTATCGGTGCGATTGGCATCTTAGCAGGTATGCCAGGTGTAGAGAATTTCACAGCATTCGATATTACGATTTTACCTTTATTGAATGCCATATTTAACAGTTTCACTTTTATGTTTCTCGTATGTGCATTAGTTGCGATCTTGAAGAAAAATGTCAAACTGCATGAACGCTTTATCTATGCAGCATTTGGCACAACCGCTTTATTTTTAGTAACGTATGTCGCATATCATTTTTTATCGGAGTCTACACCATTTGGCGGCAGTGGTTTCTTGGCTGGGTTCTATTACTTCATCCTGTTTTCACACATCGTGTTAGCTGCTGCAATCGTTCCGTTAGCACTAACAAGTGTAGCAAGAGCATGGAATATGGAGATCCCACGTCACCGCAAAATTGCACGTTGGACGATGCCTATTTGGTTATATGTTAGTTTCACCGGGGTACTTGTGTATATCTTGATTTCACCTTATTATTAAGTAACCAGATAAATAGCGTAGGGCATCAGTCAAAAGTGGATGAATGACTGATGCTCTTTTTTACAATAGGATAATCTGAATAATCAAATTAAGTGAAGGGACGTGCTGTAATGAAAACTCCAAATTTTATGTCAGATGAATCATTTGATGAAGTGTTTAAACAAGAATCTGATCTTATCAATGAGCAATTAAATAAAGAAATTCTACTAGCAATGGTGGGCGACGTTAATGCAGGAAAGTCATCTACACTAAATCGTCTAATGCAAAAAGATGTTGCGGAAGTGGGTGCGCAACCCGGTGAAACGAAGGAAGTTAAAAAGTTTTATTACACGGACAATATACTATTTGTTGATACACCCGGTCTTGATGATATCTATCAAGAACATTCAAATGAGACGCTGAAATTTTATAATCAAGCAGATGTGATTTTATTCTTCTTGAATGCAGCAGGTACTGTATTGTCAGATACGGAACTAAAGTCATTAAATAAGATTGCTACACTCAACAAGAAAATCATTCTCGTGCTCAATAAAATAGATGCAGCTGATGATATTCCGAGTTTAGTGAACTATGTTTTGGAGCATACTGGGTTTGCTTATCCGGTTATTCCAATCTCTTCGAAGACAGGAGAGCAAATGGAGTTCCTACAAAAAGAGATCCTTCAGCAATTAAAAGATGCAAATAAAGATCTATTACTCGCGGCAAACATGGCGGATAAGTCATCGATTGCCAAACGATGGATTCTCGCAGCCGGTGCATCAGCGGCTACGATTGGAGCAGTACCCATTCCAGGAGCTGACTTTATCCCATTGACGACATTGCAAGTGGGCCTCATGTTGAAGCTGTCGACATTGTATGGAAAACCGATTACGAAAGACCATGCGAAAGAGTTGATCATTGCAACGATTGTAGGAAATATCGGGAAAACAGCATTCCGACAAATTGTTAAAGTGATTCCCGGCGCAGGAATGGTCGTTGCTGCGAGTGTTGCAGGTTCTATGACAGTTGCGCTAGGATATGCAGTGAAATACATGTATGAAAATAATATGGAACTCACACCAGACACATTGAAAAAAGTATATGAACTATTTTTGAAAAAACAAAAGTAAAAAGGGGCGGGATGTATGGAGTGGTTTAACTACGCAACATTTGTGGTCGCTTTACTAGCTGGTTTGTATTCGATGGAAAGTATGAAAAGAAATAAGGAATTGGAAGATCGGGTAGAAGAGTTAGAGAAGAAAAATACAGCTGAGCTGGACAAGCATCGGTTATAGGAAGAGGATTATATGAAAAATGAATGTCCGATTTGCCTGGGGAATAATTTATGTGGTACTTCAACCGAGAGTAATGAGCACTGCTGGTGTACAAAGAAGATTTTCCCGGAAGAAGTGTTTCGGCAAATACCAGAAGAACATCTTTATAAACAGTGTATATGTGAAATGTGTTTGATCCGTATTACTAAAATAGAACAGGCAAGCAAAAGGTCTATGAACCTCTAGCTTGCCTGTTTTTTATTCGGCTTCAAACGAACGTGTGGAAAGCTCCTTCTCGTAAATGAACAATGCGTTCTTATCTTCACGGATACGTTTCAGATACTCGATATGTCTATCGAAGGTTGCTTCTTCTTCGACTTGCTCGTCTAGGAACCAATTCAGGAAAGAAATCGTTGCGTGCTCTTTTTCTTCCCAGGCTATATCCATGATTTGATAGAATGATTTTGTTACTTCTTTTTCTTGTATTAATGCCACTTCAAACGTGTGTACCAAGTTATCAAAAGAAGTAGCTGGTGCAGGTGTTTCTGTAATAATCGCTCGGATCCCACGATCATTTAAATAAGAATAGATTTTCATTGCGTGATGTCGCTCTTCTTCTACTTGTTGTAGAAAGAAGTGAGCAAATCCGCTGTAATTTCGATATTCACAGTAAGATGCCATGGATAAGTAAGTTTGTGCTGCGGCGAATTCATTATTCATTTGTTCATTCAAAGCTTGTGCTAATTTTTCGCTAATCATGTGGATCGCCCCTTTTCTGATGGTAACGTAACTAGCGTAATGTATGACATGTCCGCTGTTTACAGTATACCTTTAAACGACATAATTGCATGCCAGATATTAAATTGGATACTTATAATGATCAACTGATATACTTATAAGAGAAACTAGATGAGTACTTATACATAATGAGAAGGAAGGTCATCACTTGAAACAGTATACGATACCTGCATTGGATGTATCTGCAGGAGCGGAAGCGAAGGCGTATGTAGACACATTGACGAAGCCTATCGGAAGTTTAGGAAAGCTTGAAGAAATCGTGGTCACATTAGCCGAGATACAAGGTCGAAAACTACCTAGCATAAACCAACTAGGTGTACTGGTATTTGCAGCAGATCATGGAATTGTGGAAGAGGGGATTTCGGCATTTCCTCAACTGGTTACACGTCAAATGGTACAAAATATGGTAGTAGGTGGTGCGGCAATCAATGTATTCAGCAGACAGCAGCAAGCAGAATTTTCATTGGTTGATGTGGGTGTAATAGGAGATGTATTTCCGGAACCCGTGAAAGACCGGAAGATTCGACAAGGGTCGGAGAACTTTCTACATACCGAGGCAATGACTCAAGAAGAAGTAGAAAAAGCACTGGAGATTGGTTATGAAGAAGCGATTGCACTATTTGAAAAAGGTGTGGATTTCCTAGTAGTAGGGGAAGTTGGAATCGGTAATACTACGACAAGCAGTGCTGTAGTGGCGGCTATTACAGGGCTAGATCCGGCAGAGTTGGTTGGTTACGGAACCGGAATATCATCTGATCAACATCTTCATAAAATTAAAGTAGTACGGGACGCACTAGCTCTTCATCAGCCTAATCCTTCAGATGGCTTTGACGTGCTACGTAAGGTGGGTGGTCTAGAATTGGCCGCGATGGTAGGCGCAATGCTTGCGGCAGCTTCTAAACGCATCCCGATTATCTTAGATGGCTTTATCTCGACTGCGGCAGCTTGCGTAGCGGAGAGCATAAGCAAAGGCGCAGCTGGATATATGTTGCTTGGTCATCAATCGATGGAACCAGGGCATCAAAAGGCGTATCAATACTTAGAAAAAGAACCTATTTTGTCCTTGTCCATGCGATTAGGGGAAGGTACAGGCGCAGCAGTTGCATGTAGTATCATTCAATCGGCTGTTTTGATGGTCAATGAAATGGCTACATTTGAAAGTGCCGGTGTTTCGGGGAAAAGTTAATAAAAGGGAAGAGTGAGCAACTATGCTCATTCTTCCCTTTTTTATTCGCTTACTCCAACTGTTTCAACGGATGGACCGAGTGTTTCCTCGCCTTCCTCTTCATCATCAGCGGGGTTGCTAATGATGCTGGAAAGTACATGAACTCGTAAAATTATCCCTTCAATTCGGTTCGTTTCATCTACGACAACAAGTGGATATTTAGAAACTAGTACACGCGGAATAATATCTTGAACATATTCCTCCGGATTTGCTGTCAAGACATCGGTTGTCATAACTTCCTCTAACGTTTTCTTCTTTTTCACGCCTTCGATCGCGCCATCTATTGTTACCAATCCAAGCAACTGTCGTTCTCGATTCGTAATGAAGACACTGGAAATACCGTGCTCCTCCATATTCTTAATCGCCACATGCAAGCCATCTTTGCCGTTCATGACACTTAATGGTTTAGACATGATATTCATTGCTTGTAACACTTTTGAGCGATCAATTTCACGGGTGAAGTCAATGATATAATCGTTTGCGGGTGTTTCCAATAACTCTTCCGGTGTACCAATTTGCTCTACGTGACCATCTTTCATAACTGCCACACGATCACCGATACGGAATGCTTCGTTGACATCATGCGTGATAAAGATAATCGTTTTTTGAAGACGTGTCTGGATATCTAGAAGTTCCATTTGCATCTCTCTTCGTATGAGTGGGTCAAGAGCACTGAACGGCTCATCCATCAACAGAATATCCGGATCATTCGTCAAGGCGCGGGCAATACCCACACGTTGACGCATCCCACCTGATAATTCATCAGGATATTGATTTTCATACCCTTTCAGGCCAACCGTATTGATATGCTTTTGTGCGATATCGCGACGCTCGCTTTTCGATAAACCGCGAATTTCCAGACCGTATTCAATGTTCTCAATAACCGTTCTATGACTAAATAAACCAAAGTGCTGGAAGACCATTGCGATTTTCTTCTGACGGAAAAATTTTAACTGCTCTTTATTATAATTGACAATATTCTCACCATCTACATAAATCGCACCTGAAGTAGGTTTGTTCAATAAATTGAAGCAACGGATAAGTGTTGATTTACCACTGCCGGATAGCCCCATAATTACGAAGGTTTCACCTTCCATGATTTCCATGTTGGCGTTATAGACACCTACTGTATGTCCAGTCTTTTCGAGGATATCGCGCTTAGAAGCTCCTTTTTCAATCATTGGAATAACTTTTTTAGGGCGAGGACCAAAGATCTTGGTGACATTTTCTACTTTAATTTTAACGGTCATGCTGATCTCCTCCCTGTACTTTGTAGGCGGTCTGCTACTCCATTGGTTAAACGGTCAATAATAATCGCTAAGAACACGATACTGATACCTGCTTCAAATCCTAATGATATATTGATTTGATTGATCGAGAATAGTACACGTTCACCTAATCCGTGAGCACCAACCATTGAACCAACAACAGCCATTGATAAAGCCATCATCGTAGTTTGGTTGATACCTGCCATCATAGTAGGCAATGCTTGAGGTAATTGTACTTTCACTAACATTTGGTTTCGAGAAGATCCGAATGATTCCGCTGACTCAATCACTTCAGAATCAACGTTTCGGATGCCGAGTTCTGTTAGACGAATAACTGGTGGTAATGCGTAAATGATGGTCGCAATAATTGCGGGAACATTCCCAAGAGGGAAGAAGAATATTACAGGTATTAAGTAGACAAATGTAGGCATTGTCTGCATAGCATCTAATAGAGGACGAATGATGACGGAAAATGTTTTGCTAAAAGCCATCAAGATGCCGACTGGAATGCCGATCGCCAGGGATAGTACAACAGATATGACAATAATAGCGACTGTTGTCATCGTATCTTCCCATAAATTGAAGGAACCAATCAAAAAGATAAAGGCGGCAAACATTATGCCGTTCAAAATGGAATTTAAATACCAACCAAGCAGGAATACCACAATCATGATAGCCCACCAAGGTGTAGCGAGTAGTGCTGTTTCAATAGTTCGGATTGTAGTGGAGGCAATCGTGAAGATAAAATCAAATAGCCAGCCAAAATTCATTGCAAGAAAATCGATAAACTTTTCGACATAATCTCCTATAGGTATTCTGACGTTAGGGAATTCATTCATAGGCAGTAAGCTAGGACGTACTAGCTTGTCCCTCTCTTTCTCTATGTTTAGTAATAATACAAAAGAAAAGGGGTGGAGCGGAAAGCGCCCACCCCGGCAAATCCAAAAATGTATTACAGTGCTGCTTTAACTTTCTCAGCAATATCTTCGGGTACCCATGAAGTCCAAAGATCTTCATGTTCTTTCATAAACCATTTTGCGGTATCTTCTGGACTCGCTTCATTTTCACCCATATACTCTAACGCTTCTTCTGTTAGTGCACTGCTAGTTTCGTAATGGCTCAAGAACTCTACTACTTCAGGAGCTTGTGTTTTCAAATCTTTATGCACACTGACGTAGACATCATTAGGAGGAAATTCACCAGACTTATCTTTATCCCAAGCCTCTTGATCAAAAGGCTCGTCCTCTAATAGTGTTAAGTCATATGTTGCAGTCACCCAAGTAGGAGACCAGTAATAACCAACCCATGGCTCACCTTTTTTATATGCACTAGCTAAGTCAGCTACGATGGATGAGTCAGAGCCAGGTGCTAAGTACGTATACTTTTCATCTAAACCATACGTAGTTAATTTTTCATCCAAGTGTTTACTGACCAACCAGCTAGATGGTGCACCGATGATTCGTCCCTTATCCTTGTTTTCGGGATCTCGGAATAATTCAGGATACTTTTCTAAGTCTTTTATTGTTTTCAAATCAGGAGCTACCGCTTCGATGTTACGCTCTGGATCGCCTTTAATTACGTATGTAGGAACATACAGGCCTTGAGAGTTATCGTCGAAGTTTGTTGAAACTGTTTCGATGTCTCCGCTGTCGACTGCCTTTGTATACGCCTCACCCAAGTTATCAGACCAAACTTCTGTATAAACTTGTAGATCACCTTGTTGTAACGCTTGCAGTGTTGCAGGAGAAGTACCGTTTATGACTTCCGTATCATAGCCATAGCCTTCTTCTAAAATAATCTGTGCAATGCTGTTGTGGATTCGAATACTATCCCATCCTGCATCTGCCAGTTTAATCGTACTTATTGAATCCTTACTATCACTGTTACCGCACGCTGTTAAAAGTACTACTGTTAGAGTGGATAAAAACAACATAAACTTTCTCAAAAAATCAAATCCTTTCTCTTTATAATTTTTTCATTACGGAATGCTGTTTTTTGCTTGAATCTCTTAAAAGCAACTAAGAGAAAAAATACGTAGGTAGTTGAAGAAATCAAGGAAAAATCATCATTTTTTCGCGATACTATTACACGAGTTTACAGGATAATCAAATTAATATCAATTTAATTATTTAGATAACTGGCAACTTTATGCGGTTTTAAATAGACTATTAGAGGTTTTTGTTATGAAAAAAGTAAATGCTGTTAGATTGGTCGTGGTGAGTAAACTTAGGTGATAACCTATAAGGGGTATAGGCTCATGCTTTGTCGAATAGTAGGAGAAATTGATACTATATGGTATGCTGATTACATATAACAAAAGTGTTTTATCGTACGCGAGGTTTATTTATGCACTTCGGACAAATCTTTGTAACAGTTTCTAAGGAATTGTCATGATTTTTTGATTTTACTTTTAAGAAAATGATATAGTTATATATACGAATGGAAAGATATTTAAATGTAACGTAAAAGGAGAACGGACCCATATGACGAAAGAAGCCCATGTTGTTTCGAGTACTACTCAAAGCCGCTCAGCGTCTACCTTCTTCTCGGATATTAAATCATTAGTTAAAGGACCTGTACTCATCGCGAATATATTTCCGGTATTTACGGGGTTTTGGTTGGCACTATATTTTTCTGGCATGACACTCACGGGCAACTGGAGTGTGTTCCTGCTAACCATGATAGGTAGCACCTTGCTTGTCGCAGGTGCGCTTGTAATGAATAACTGGTTTGATTCTGATATTGATACGGTTATGGAAAGAACAAAAAATCGTCCGACTGTGACAGGCCATTTTGCTTTGAAAACTGTATTAAATATTGGTTTGATATTATCGGGAATTGGAATGTTATTATTATTATTCACTACAGTAGAAGCGGCGATTTATGCATTTATCGGATGGTTTACGTATGTAATACCCTATACCATGTGGTCTAAACGTAAATACACATTGAATACAGTGATTGGCAGTGTGTCGGGAGCGGTTACCCCCCTCATAGGATGGGCGGCTATTATGCCAGCAGATCATATCGTACCGATAGTTTTGGTCGTTATACTATTTATTTGGCAAATGCCTCATACATTTGCGATTGCTATGAAGAAATATAAAGATTATAGTGCGGCTAACGTAGCGATGTTGCCTGTCGTTTATGGATTTAACATCACAAAACGTCAGATGCTAGTATATGTATTATGTTTATTGCCGTTACCGTTTTTATTAACGATGTTTGGCACTACATTCATTATAATCGCGACATTGATGAACCTTGGATATATTGCGGCTAGTATATACGGATTCTATGCAAAAGATGATTATAAATGGGCTAACTTGATGTTCTTGTACTCAGTCAATTACATGACGCTATTATTCGGCATGATGATTCTTTGGACTTTTTAATCAATACGAAAAAGACTTCCCTTCACGCGATGTGATAGAGAAGTCTTTTTTGTGCTAGAATTATTGAGGAGTTTGACAATTTAGGAATAAACAGTTCGTAATATACAGTGAAAGATGGATTTTAGGAGGCGTATGAATGAAGGAGCAAGTACAATTATTGAAGCAGAAACTAGATGAAGTGTTTGCGCATTTGCACAGTCATCCGGAAGTCAGTTGGAAGGAAACAAAAACCACAACTTACTTAAAAGAGTTTCTTCAGCGTGAAGGATTTAATGTAAAGTTATTCGACGGTATAACAGGTTTATCCGTTACGATCGGTGAAGGTAAGCCGGTAGTCGGGTTACGTGTAGATATAGATGCATTGTGGCAAGAAGTGGATGGTGTGTACCAAGCGAATCATTCATGCGGACATGATGGGCATATGACAATGGGAATTGGCGCATTGCTTATGGCGAAAGAACGCGGAATTCCCGAGGAAGGAACATTAAAAGTATTCTTCCAGCCTGCGGAAGAGAAGGGGAAAGGTGCGCTAGCTGTTCTGGAGCAGGGATTGATCGATGATATCGATTACTTATACGGCGTTCATGTAAGGGCAGCGGATGAAATGGCTGACGGTTACTCCTCGGCCTCATTACGTCACGGTGCGGCGAAAATGATTAGTGGAACGATAAAGGGAACAGAAGCACATGGTGCAAGACCGCATCAAGGAAAGAATGCCATTGAGGTCGGGGCTACTTTGGTAGCAGGTTTACAGTCCATTCATTGTAATCCAATGGTTTCACATACAGCGAAGATGACGATGTTCCAAGCGGGAGGAGAATCTGCCAATATCATTCCCGGCAATGCTAAATTCAGTTTGGATTTACGGGCCCAGGAAAATGTGGTGATGGATGAATTATATGAACAGGTGGAACGTGTGATTCAAGCAGTAGAAAGACAATACGATGTAGAAATTAACTATGAAGTTATGGCAGAAATGGTCGCAGCGGAAGTAAATGTTGAAGCAGAAGATCTAATGTATCAAGCGATTGCTAAAGTGATCGGTAAAGAGAAGACTACACGTACTGTTGTCACACCAGGCGGGGAAGATTTTCATTTCTATTCCGTAAAACGACCAACTGTCAAAAGTACAATGCTCGGATTGGGATGCGGCTTAACGCCAGGGCTTCACCATCCACAAATGACATTTAATCAAGACGCGTTGGCAACAGGAGTCGAAATTTTAACTACTGCTATCGAATTAACATTCCAAACTAAAAAATAGAAGGTGACAGTATGAGGAAAGATATAGAAGTCAGAAAAGTGACGACTATCGAAGACATTCATTCCATGCAAAAGCTTGAGAAGGGAATTTGGGGAATGGAACCAATCCCTGTCCATCAGACCATTACGGCAGTCAAAAATGGTGGGTTGATTGTTGGAGCGTTTCTAGAGGAGCGTATGGTCGGCTATTCCTATAGTTTCGCAGGCTATTCAGATGACCAAATATACCTATGCTCTCATATGCTTGCGGTAGATGAAGAGTTTCAAACGAGAGGCATTGGCATGTTGCTAAAAGAAGAACAACAACGTCTTGCCCGAGAAATGGGCTATCGATTAATAGTTTGGACATTTGACCCTCTTGAAAGTCGCAACGCCTATTTAAATACTTCAAAGTTATACGGTGTCTGTTACGACTATATAGTGGATTGTTATGGAAAGATGAACGATGGGTTAAACAAAGGGTTACCGACTGATCGTTTTCAAGTCGCATGGTGGATTGATAGTCCGCGTGTAGTGGAGAAATGGCAACCTAATTTGCTATATAGCCGGCCCTTTACAATTCGCTTGAGTGATGATCTATACCCAGCTATACTATTGCCGGAAACGAATGAATGGATACAGGCGGAAGCGATAGAAGTGCCTGTACCCAAATATATTCAATTGATCAAGCAACACAACTCGCAATTGGCTTATGAATGGCGAATGAATACGAGGAAAATATTTCAGCAACTGAGTGAGGCAGGATTCGCTTTAATCGATGTGTGCAGAACAGAAGAGTCTGTACAGTACTATCGATTCTGCAAGCGATCCATCATTCCGTTGCAAAATTAAAGGAGCTTATTCAATGAAAATCGACTCAATTACACTTCGTAGAATGAATATGACGATGAAACATCCGTTTACTACAAGCTTTGGAACGATTCAGCAAAAAGACTTTCTTTTGGCAACTGTCACAGACGAGGACGGTCATGAGGGATGGGGGGAATCTGTTGCTTTTACTGCGCCTTGGTATAGTGAAGAAACGACAGAGACGACAATTCACATGCTTCGTGATTTCCTGATTCCCGCAGTACTTGGCAAATCTATTACACACCCCGATGAGGTAAGTGACTTATTTGGACATATCCGCAAAAATAATATGGCGAAAGCGACGCTTGAAGGAGCGATATGGGATGTATATGCAAAGCATCACCATATGACGCTTGCTGAAGCACTTGGAGGGAAACGGCAACGAATTGAAGTGGGTATTAGTATTGGAATCGAAGAAAATATTGAAGACTTATTGGCGAATATTAAAGGTTTTATAGATGAAGGATATAAGCGCATCAAAGTGAAAATCAAACCTGGTTATGACGTGGAAGTGATTCGCGTCATTCGAGAAGCCTACCCTCATGTACCGTTAATGGCGGATGCTAACTCATCTTATACGTTAGACGATATAGAGTTGTTGAAAGAACTAGACCAGTTTAATTTGATGATGATTGAGCAACCGCTTGCTTCCGATGATATTATCGATCATGCTAAATTGCAAAAACACATTCAGACACCGATCTGTCTAGATGAAAGCGTTCATTCGTTGGAAGATACGCGTAAAGCTATCGAACTTGGTAGTTGTAAAATAATTAACGTAAAAATTGGTAGAGTAGGTGGTCTGACAGAGGCGAAGAAAATTCATGACTATTGTGCAGCGAAAGGCATCGATGTCTGGTGTGGCGGCATGCTAGAATCGGGTATAGGCCGAGCGCATAACGTAGCGTTGACAACTTTACCTAATTTCACGCTCCCGGGCGATACAGCCGGGTCTTCACGCTACTGGGAACATGACATCATTACACCAGAAGTTGTGGCGCATGAAGGTTATATTACAGTCCCGTCAGAAGATGGAATTGGGTACATTCCCAATATGGAAGCATTGGACCGATTTACAGTGGACAAATGGGTGTTTTCGTCAGAATAAATATTCAACTATTGTTATTTAGTCATCATATGTGCTAGACTTTTAGTTAATCGAATATGTTTCCTTCGGGGCAGGGTGTAATTCCCTACCGACGGTGATGAGCTAGCAAGCTCTTAGTCCGTGACCCGGATGCTTTAAATAAGCGGAAGGTGGATTTGGTGAAACTCCAAAGCCGACAGTTAAAGTCTGGATGAGAGAAGGAACAGTGCGTATATACTACATGTAATGATTTTTTCATTACTGTTTATAACGTTTATTTAGTCATGGTTACAAGCCCCGCATAATCTTTTGCGGGGCTTTTTGTATGTAGAAATGTCACTAGAGGAATACCGTAAGCTGGAGTGTTGCTCAATGAATCAGAATTATATGGAAATGGCTTTGCAACTCGCAGAAAATGTGGCAGGTCAAACCTCTCCCAATCCACCAGTAGGTGCGGTCGTAGTAAAGGCAAACCGAATCATTGGAATGGGCGCACATTTACAAGCGGGAGAGCGCCATGCGGAACGAGTCGCACTTGATATGGCGGGAGCGAGTGCAAGGGATGCTGATTTGTATGTAACGCTTGAACCTTGTTCTCACACTGGTAAAACTTCACCCTGTGCTGATGCCATCATTCAAGCGGGTATCAAGCATGTCTATGTTGCGACAACAGATCCCAATCCACTTGTAGCGGGTAAAGGTATTGCGAAACTTCGTGGAGCAGGAGTGGAAGTAACCGAATCTGTTTCAGTTGAACGCGCTAAAAAACTTTATCAACCATTTTTTCATTTTATTAAAACCAAAACACCTCATGTGACAATGAAAACAGCTATGACGATAGACGGTAAAATTGCGACTTCCAAAGGAGATAGCAAGTGGGTGACTAGTGAGCAAGCACGACTCGATGTCCATCAGCTTCGCCATACACAGGATGCAATTTTAGTAGGTGTACAAACACTTCTTCACGATAATCCTCTTCTCACCACCAGACTGCCCCTAGGTGGACGACATCCTATTCGAGTTATTTTAGATACATCATTACGAACACCGGAATCTAGTCAAGTCATTCAAAATGTAGAAGCGCCGACGTGGATTTTTTGCGGGAAATACGCGGAATTAACACGTGAAAAGTTACTTGAGAAACCGCATGTCCAGATCATCCGAATGCAAAAAGCCCAGTTGATTGTAGAAGATATTCTACTAGAACTAGGAAGACGTGGTGTTATGACATTGCTTGTTGAAGGTGGAGCAGCTATTAATGCTTCATTTGTGAAAGCGCGCGCAGTGCAGAAAGTCATTTGCTATGTAGCACCCAAATTGCTTGGAGGGATTGGATCTTTGACACCAATTGGCGGACTGGATCCACGATTGATGAATGAAGCGTTTCCCTTAACCTTTGAAAGTGTAGAGATGATTGGTCCAGACATTAAAATCATAGCCGTACCGAAAGAGAGTGATTGAATCATGTTTACAGGAATAATTGAAGAGATTGGTTCAGTTAAGCAAATACAACCAGGCGCTCAATCTATGACGGTTACGATAGCTGCATCCCTTGTTTTGACAGATGTGAGAGTAGGGGATAGCATCGCAGTCAATGGTGTCTGTTTGACGGTAAAGAGTTTTACAAAAGATCAATTTGCTGCGGACGTCATGCCTGAAACCATTTCCTCTACTTCACTACGACAATTGGCGACGGGAAGTCCTGTGAATTTGGAGCGGGCACTCGCGGCAAATGGTAGGTTTGGCGGACATTTTGTCACAGGGCACGTAGACGGAATAGCTACAATTCGTGACAAGCGAACAGTTGATAATGCATTATATATACGCTTGTCATTACCTCAAGGATATGACTCCTATCTGTTGCATAAAGGCTCTATCGCATTGGATGGTACTTCATTGACGATCTTCGAAGTGAAAGATACGGATATTACGATTTCGTTGATTCCACATTCACAGGAAATGACAGTCATCGCGAAAAAGCATGTAGGAGATATTGTCAACTTCGAATGCGATATGCTCGCTAAGTATGTTGAGAATATGTTGCGAAAAAGACCAGATACAGGTCAAACGATGTCAAAAGACTTTTTACAACAACATGGATTTATGTGAAGGAGTGAATGAAGATGTTCCATACAATCGAAGAAGCATTAGAAGATTTACAACAAGGTAAAGTTGTCATCGTAGTCGATGATGAAGACCGAGAGAATGAAGGCGATTTTGTGGCACTAGCCGACCAAATTACGCCTGAAATCATCAACTTCATGGCAACGAAAGGTCGAGGCTTGATTTGTGTGCCAATAACAGAACAAAAAGCCGCCCAACTAGGATTACAGATGATGACCGATAATAATACGGATTCACATGGCACCGCGTTTACGATTAGTGTCGATCATCGCTCTACACATACTGGGATCAGTGCATTTGAACGTGCTGATACAATCGTTAAAATGATGGACCCAAGTGCTACTGCGGGTGAATTCAAACGTCCTGGACATATATTTCCACTTGTAGCGAAGTCAGGAGGTGTACTAGAACGTACGGGACATACTGAAGCTGCGGTCGATTTAGCGCGACTGGCAGGCAGTGCTTCGGCAGGCGTAATTTGTGAAATCATGAGTGAAGACGGAACGATGGCGCGTGTGCCGGAATTACGTCAGATGGCTGAAGAACTAGATCTGAAACTCATCACCATTCAAGACCTGATTCATTATCGTCTACAACGAGAGAAATTAGTCATACGTGAAGCAGAGATTAAGCTACCGACAGATTATGGCGAGTTCCGCATGATTGGCTATACTGAAACGATGACAGGAAAAGAACATGTTGCACTGGTAAAAGGTGACGTTACAACGGAAGAGCCGGTCTTAGTAAGAGTTCATTCGGAATGCTTGACAGGCGACGTCTTTGGATCGTGCCGTTGTGACTGTGGTCCGCAATTGCAAGCTGCTCTCTCTCAAATTGAAGAAGAAGGGCGCGGTGTATTGTTGTATATGCGTCAAGAGGGCAGGGGAATAGGCCTAATCAATAAACTGAAAGCCTATGAACTGCAAGAACAAGGTTATGACACCGTAGAAGCAAATGAAAAACTCGGATTTGCAGCTGATTTACGTGATTATGGTATCGGTGCACAAATTCTCCGGAATCTTGGTATTACGCAAATGCGTTTGCTGACGAATAATCCAAAGAAAATTGCTGGCTTAAAGGGCTATGAATTGGAAGTGGTTGAACGCGTTGCGATTCAGCTACCATTCAATGAAGCGAACGAAAAGTACCTACACACAAAGGCAGAAAAACTTGGACATTTATTAACTTTATGAGGAGAGATGAAACATGGGTAATTTATTTGAAGGGCATTTAGTAGGCACGGGGTTAAAGGTAGGTATCGTCGTTGGACGATTCAACGAATTTATCACAGGGAAGTTACTGTCAGGTGCACAAGATGCGTTCAAACGTCACGGTGTAGATGAAGCCGATGTAGATATAGCGTGGGTACCAGGTGCATTCGAAATTTCGTTAATTGCAAAGAAAATGGCAGATTCAAAAAAATATGATGCAGTCATTACATTAGGCACGGTCATCCGTGGAGCAACTCCTCATTTTGACTTTGTTTGTAATGAAGTGGCAAAAGGTGTTTCACAAGCTAGCATGCAATCAGGTATCCCAGTAATATTTGGTGTACTAACTACGGATACGATTGAGCAATCGATCGAGCGTGCAGGGACTAAAGCAGGGAACAAAGGCTGGGACGCAGCAGTGTCTGCTATTGAGATGGCGAACCTAACGAAGCAGTTCGACTAATTAGTAATGGAGTTAAAAGAGGATGTCCCCGAAGTTACTTTACTTCATGGGACGTCCTCTTTTGTAATGTGTAATTCAAATTCAGGTGCAATGAAAGTGCATGCTCGTAACACTTTGTTTGTTCTTGCAAAGGATGCATAAAAGGGGAGACTTCGTGTGGCTATGTTCCCTCTGAAATGTAAATCCTCCTTCTACCACCATGCAAACTACTCAATTCTACACTCTATGAATAAAAAAACTGTCTTAGAAACCGAATTGATTTCTAAGACAGTCCTACATTCATTATTTTACCGCTACTATGCCTAACTTTTCGCGTGCCTGTACAGTTGCAACCACCATATTTTTCAACGCTGCAACTGTTTCTTCACGCTTTCTCGTCTTCAAACCACAATCAGGATTAATCCAGAATTGAGAAGGCTCGAGCACTTCAAGACCTTTGTTAATAATCTCTGTCATCTCTTCTACTGCAGGAACGCGTGGGCTATGAATGTCATAGACACCTAGACCGATTCCTTTGTCATAATGATATTCATTGAAAGCCTCGACTAAGTCGCCGTGACTACGTGACGTTTCAATGGAGATTACGTCTGCATCCAGCGCGCTAATCGCTTCAATAAAGTCATTGAAATCACAATAGCACATATGCGTATGAATCTGCGTTGTATCTTCGACTGATGCAGTAGATACGCGGAATGCATTAACGGCCCAGTCCAGATAGTGTTTCCATTCAGTTCTTTTCAATGGAAGACCTTCACGAAGTGCCGGCTCGTCCACTTGGATCATATGAATACCGGCTGCTTCAAGCGCTTCGATCTCCTTACGCAAAGCCAATGCAATTTGGTTTGTCACTTCTTCTCTAGACAAGTCATCACGGACGAATGACCAGTTTAAAATGGTTACAGGGCCCGTGAGCATTCCTTTTACTTCATGATCTGTAAGAGATTTTGCATAAACAGATTCTTCCACAGTCATTGGTTTAATAAACGCAACGTCTCCAAAGATAATTGGCGGCTTAACACAACGTGAGCCGTAGGATTGTACCCATGCTTTTTCAGTAAAGACAAATCCGTCAAGCTTTTCCCCGAAATACTCCACCATGTCTGTACGTTCGAATTCGCCATGTACCAATACATCAAGTCCCAAGTCTTCTTGAATATCGATCCATTCTTTAATTTCAGCTTGAACGAAATCTTTATATTGCTGATTTGTAATTTCGCCTTTTCTCCATTTATTGCGTGTAGCCCGTACTTCCGGTGTTTGTGGGAAGCTACCGATGGTGGTAGTCGGAAGTAGTGGTAATTGGAATTTTTCCTGTTGGTTCACTTTGCGTTTTGCAAATGGAAGATTCCGCTTACTGTCTGATAGTAGACTTCCCGAAGTCGCTTCACGTACTTCTTTATTATTGCGAGCAGGAAGTGAATTAAATGCAGTCAATGCTGCTTCACTGTCATCCAATGCCTTAGAAACTTGTTCATATCCATGTTGTACTGCTAGTTGAATAGCTTTAATTTCTTCAATCTTCTCGTCGGCAAATGCTAACGCGTTCAAAATGGTTTTATCTAGTTTCTGTTCCGAGCGAGTCGTAACAGGTGAGTGGAGCAGGCTACATGAAGGTTGAATCCATAAATTATCAGCTGTAACATGCTGTTGAATTTTTTCAGTCAATGTAAGTTTTTCACGTAAATTGGAACGCCATACGTTGCGACCGTCTACAATTCCTGCCGCAAGTATTTTATCTTCTGGGAAACCATATTGCTTCAAGTTCTCTAGATTTCTTTCGCGTCCGTGGACGAAATCTAGTCCGATAGCGGCAACAGGTAACGCGATCGTTTCTCTATAATGTTCAACTGAATCGAAATATGTCTGTAGAAGAATATTCAGTCCGCTCAGATTTTTCGTTAGTTGTGAATAAATTTCTGTAACAGTCTTCATTTCATCTGAACTTATTGATGTACATAGAATAGGCTCGTCGATTTGGATCCATTGTACACCTTCATCTTGTAATTCTTGTAATACCTTTTGATAGAGGGGTATCAGTTGCAGGATAATGGATGGTACATCTTTATCCTCGTACCCTTTAGATAATTTTAGTAATGTATAGGGGCCTAGTAGAACAGGTTTACCTTCAATACCCAGTTCGCTCTTGGCTTCACGATAAGCAGCTAGAGGTTTGTTTTCCGTTAGTTCAAAACGCCGGCCTTCGTATTCAGGCACGATATAGTGATAGTTTGTATTGAACCATTTTGTCATTTCGGAGGCAACCGCCTCATCATTACCGCGGGCCATCGAAAAGTATGTGGAAGTGGAAACTTGTCCACCTTTCCAGTTATAGCGTGAAGGAATGATTCCGAACATGGCTGACGTATCCAGTACGCGATCATACAATGTGAAGTCGCCCACAGCAATCCAATCAACCCCAGCATCTTGCTGTTTCTTCAAGTTTGCCAAGCGAATCTCTTTCGTTGTTTGAAGAAGCTCATCTTCCGAGATCTTCTTTGACCAAAATGCTTCAAGTACACGTTTCCACTCACGATTTTCACCTATTACGGGATAGCCCGTTATACTGCTTTTTACCATAGATAATTTCCCCCTTGATTTTTTTCAATAAAAAAAACATCTCTAGGGGAAATGTTAGAAATGCGAGTACGTATAAAATAACATGCTATTTGTAAGCATGCGATTATACACTGCGTCTGTCTAACACTTCCCTATTCACCGTAGGATTAGCGTCATGAAAAATAGGCAGGTGTCTGGCTGGACGCATTAACGTCTTCACAGTGGCGGGACCGCTCCAAGAAAAGGATTCCCTTTTAAGAAATGAAAGTATTTTCATTCCACCTACTTTTCAAACTATTCAATTCAGATGATTGTCTCTAAAGCTATCACATGCAAAATAGTGTGTCAACTCGCTGTTAGAATTTAATGATAAATGCTAAAAAACAACTAACGATATGGAAGTATAATACGAAATGATAAAACAACATATTACGCCGACTGTTATATAACTGTTACGAATAGGTTGTCTCGAAGGCGTATAACTATGATGTGAAAATTTTCACAATTCAGTTGAAAGTAAACTAGACTTTAGGTATGATATGTACTAACACGTCTTCATGTGAAGAGATCATTTGTCTTTATTGTGTCGGTTTTTGATCGACGGGCTATGGGGTATTGCCGGATAATGGATAATGATGGGTGTTCATCGCTATATGTTATACAACAGTGTAGCGGAAAAATTTTAAGGGGTGGCTTTTATCCATGACAAACTATGAACAAGTAGGTAAATTGCAAGTCGCAACAGAACTATATAACTTCGTAAAAGAAGAAGTTCTTCCGGGCTTAGAAATTCAAAATGATCAATTTTGGACAAACTTCGATTCGCTCATTCATGAACTTGCTCCCGAAAACAAAGCACTATTAGAAAAACGTGATGAATTACAAAAGACCATTAGCGAATGGCATCAAAATAATAAAGGCGAAATTGATTTCGTTAAATATAAAGAGTTTTTACAAGAAATTGGCTACTTAGAGCCAGTTCCCGAAGATTTCAAAGTGACAACAGCTAATGTTGATCATGAAATCGCAAACCAAGCCGGTTCACAATTGGTAGTGCCAATCGATAATGCTCGTTATGCATTAAATGCAGCGAATGCACGATGGGGAAGTTTATACGATGCCCTATACGGATCTGATGTTATCAGTAATGAAGCGGGTGCTGAAGCTGGTGTTGAATACAATCCGATTCGTGGACAGAAAGTAATTGATTTCGCGAAAAACTTGCTAGATCAAGCGGCGCCTTTAGCTGAAGGTTCACATGCAGATGTAACTGCTTATAAAATTGTAGAAGGCAAACTTGAAGTAACGCTTGAGAGCGGTAACACGACTCAATTGCAAGATGAGTCCAAGTTCGTTGGATATAATGGTTCCAAAGATGCACCGACTGCAGTATTGTTGGTGAATAATGGATTGCATATCGAAATCGCTATTGACAAGAACAACCCAATTGGTAAAAGCGATAAGGCGGGTGTGAAAGATCTTGTAATTGAAGCAGCACTCTCTACGTTAATGGACTGTGAAGACTCTATTGCCGCAGTTGATGCTGAAGATAAAGTGGGCGTATACCGTAACTGGCTTGGTTTAATGAAGGGTGACTTGGAATCTACATTCAAACGAGGTAGTAAAACAGTTACTAGAAAATTGAATGCTGACCGTACGTATATAGGTGTAGACGGCAAAGAGTTGACACTGCGTGGTCGTTCATTAATGTTCGTACGTAACGTAGGTCATTTAATGACGAATAATGCAATTCTCGATGAAAATGGCAATGAAGTACCTGAAGGAATCTTGGACGGTGTTCTTACATCTTTAATTGCTACGCATAACTTTAAAGAAAATGTAGCGTTTAAAAACTCGCTTCATAATTCTATTTATATCGTAAAGCCGAAAATGCATAGTCCAGAAGAGGCGGCATTTGCGAACAAATTATTTAATCGTATTGAAGATCTGCTAGGTGTTGAGCGCCATACAATTAAAATCGGTGTAATGGACGAAGAGCGTAGAATGTCACTGAATCTGAAATCCGCAATCAATGAAGTGAAAGAACGTATTGCATTCATCAATACAGGATTCCTTGACCGTACAGGTGACGAAATCCATACGTCTATGGAAGCTGGTCCGGTCATTAGAAAAGCTGATATGAAGGCGTCCGAATGGCTATCTTCTTATGAAGCTGCAAACGTTGCAGTGGGAATCCGGGCGGGTCTACCTGGACATGCGCAAATTGGTAAAGGAATGTGGGCTATGCCTGACTTAATGGCTGCAATGCTTGAACAGAAAATTGCACATCCAAAAGCAGGAGCGAGCACTGCGTGGGTTCCATCTCCAACAGCTGCAATTTTACATGCATTGCACTACCATGAAGTAAATGTTAAAGAAGTACAGGCTGGAATTGACAGTTCGATCGATTATCGTGATGGTATCCTTACTGTTCCATTGGCACCTAATACGGATTGGTCTGCTGAAGAAGTACAATCGGAGCTGGATAACAATGCACAAGGGATCCTGGGCTATGTTGTTCGCTGGATTGACCAAGGTGTAGGATGTTCAACGGTTCCCGATATTAATGATGTCGGATTAATGGAAGATCGTGCAACATTGCGTATTTCCAGCCAGCACATTGCCAACTGGTTACGTCATGGTGTTTGTACGAAAGAGCAAGTACAAGAAACTTTGGAGCGTATGGCAATAGTAGTGGATCAGCAGAACGCTGATGACGAGTTATATCAGCCGATGGCACCGAACTATGATGATTCCATCGCATTCCAAGCAGCTTCTGACCTTATCTTTAAAGGGGCGGAACAGCCAAGCGGATATACAGAGCCAATTTTGCATGCTCGTCGTATTGAAGCAAAAGCGAAAGCAAAACAAAAAGCAGCAGTTCAAAACTAATAACCATTCCAAACCGTCTCTCTTTCATTGATGAAAGGGAGACGGTTTTTTACTTAATAATCAGAAATAGATATTTTTCTAATAAATCGGTTAATATGCTATGCTTACAGGAATGTTGGAAAAGGGGATGACTATATTATGTTGCAAACCGATCAAACAGTTTTTGTTTTAGTAGATGTACAAGGAAAACTCGCACAAATCGTCAATGAAAGCCAGGAACTACATGATAACTTGGAGAAGTTGATTAAAGGATTACAAGTATTGGATATTCCTATTCTATGGCTCGAACAATACCCAGATGGTCTAGGGCCGACTTCTGAATCGTTATCGAACTTGCTTGAAGGACAACATCCCATTTCAAAAATGACATTCAGTGCAATGGGCAACGAAGAATTTGTTAAACAACTCAATGAGTTGGGTAGGAAGCAAGTGTTGATTGCAGGAATTGAAACGCATATTTGCGTCTATATGACAGCGGCTGATCTTGTGAAGCAAGGTTACGAAGTAGAAGTGGTAGTGGATGCAGTTACTTCCAGAACAGAAGCTAATAAAATGATCGGCTTACAAAAGATGAAACATCTTGGAGTCTCAGGCACTTGTGTAGAAACAGCGTTATATGAGTTGTTAGGTGAGGCAGGGACTGATGAATTTAAGCAGGTTTTAAAAGTAATTAAGTAGAACATTCATCAAATAGAAAAAGCGAAATGCCTGAGATTTGGCATTTCGCTTTTTCTTACTCCCATTGTTCTCGCTGTAAATCTTCCGCAATGAGTTGTAGATCATCCGCGGTAATCGATAATAATTCATAGCCGGTATTTTCAGCTAGTTGCACTGCCATTTTTTTAAGAAACTTCGGTGACCCTTCATTTTCTTCATCATATAGAAGTAACAAAGCATCCGAATTTCGAAGTAGAAACTTATTCTTCTCTACAAATTGCCAAGGTGCTTCATAAGGTTTGTTTGTCAAACTCACTGTGTAATCCGCAAGTGATATGATTTGTTCATATGTCTCTTGTTTTATTTCATTCCAGTTCGATTGTTGATCGAGAAATGGTGTAATGACCGCGTATTGTAAATTTGGATAATCTTCTTGCAAATCCCACACGCATTCAATAACCCACGTTTCAACTCCAAGCTGTCCACTGACTATAACCCATTCGAGTCCTTGATCTAGGAGAACTAGCAATTGATCTGTCAATGCC
Organism: Sporosarcina sp. P7; assembly: GCF_002743425.1. Lineage (NCBI taxonomy): Bacteria > Bacillati > Bacillota > Bacilli > Caryophanales > Caryophanaceae > Sporosarcina > Sporosarcina sp. P7. The sequence goes on from NZ_PDZF01000008.1 coordinate 60,157, forward strand.
TTCTTGATGATAGGTATGCCTTTATGGTCTTCATTAAAGATTCCTAATTCATGGGCTTTATACCCGCTCACGAGTAAACGTTTAATCATTGTTGTCCACTAATTGCGGCTTGTGCAAGCTTTGTAATTGTCATGTCATCCATCGGTGGATTGTGAAGTCCGGCCCGCACATCGCGATAATATCGCTGGAGGGGATTCGACAATTCCAAACTTTTAGCGCCTACAATGCGCATGGCTAAGTTAACAATTTCTATCGCACTATTCGTTACAATCGATTTCGCTACCCCGAGTTCATTTTGTAAATGAACTCGACGTGCACGGTCATCGTAAATTCTCGCGATATCATAAAGTAAGTGGCGTGCTTTAATCAACTCTAAATCCATCTTCCCGATTTGTGTTTGGATACTGAAAAGGGAAGCAATGGGTTCATTAAGGCTATTTGGCTGATAGGTGGCTGCAAAGTGCACCGCGTAATCACGTGCCGCTTGGGCAATTCCCATGTAACATGCGGGAATATGAAGAAGCCAGCCGTTTTGGTTGTTACCACGTGGTGCCTCATTCACTTCTACCAACTGATCATCCGTTGCTTCCACTTGATTTAGCACAAGTGTCTGGCTTTCCGTACCGCGCATGGAAATCATATGCCAAGTATCTCTGATGGAAAGACCGGCCGTGTCACTTGGCAACAAGAAAAAACCTGTTTTTTGTTTTTCTTCAATCCAAACAGATACGAGAATATGGGTAAGGGCAGGCGCCATAGTCGTAAATGTCTTTTCACCTGAAATCACCCAACCATTCTCTGTGCGGACAGCAGTTGTTTGTGGTCGGCCGCCACGTGTAGGGCTACCGGTCTGTGCTTCGGTAACGGAACGATTCACAAGGGCACCTTGTTGGATCGCTTCACTAAACTGGGCTAACTGTTCTTCCGTCCATTTCCGGCTCTCATACAGTTCACCAACGACTCCTTGATGCCAGCCAATAGCTAGAGCGGTAGCACTATCAAAACGAGCGATGGTCTCCTGAAAGAGCACCATGTCAGTCACTGTGATACCCGCACCTCCTAATTCTTTAGGTAAGGTTAGCGTCGTATAGCCCATTTTCACGAGTTTTTCTATATTCTCTTTTGGAAACTTTGAGAGCTCATCAGATTGTTCTGAAAAGCTGCTGAAAAACGGACCTGCCTCAGTCAATTGATTGACCCATCGGCGTTGAAAGTCCGTTGTGATAAAAAGTTCTGTTGACACGAGTAACACATCCTAACCACTTCATTCTTGTACTGCTATTCACTGCTGGCTTAATGTCAAATTTATATACAAACGCAAAATTGCCTTGAGTACTTCTCTCAAGGGTCATGAAATTCTAGTATACTAGAAAAACGAAATAAATACCATTCTGACGAAAGAAAAAAATACATGTCAAACTCTGTAAGATTTCACAATATAACTAAGAGAATAGTATAACTATTCGCAGTCACAATAGGAATTTCAAGTTTAGTCGAAACTCCTATGTGTGATTTTTTCGTAAAAAAACTCCATTTTATAAATTAAGGACCTTGGAATCAATTGTTGTCCGATTGTAAAAGTATAAAGACACATTGATAATTGTTTTTATAGTAGTGAAATGTATATAAATAACTAGAAAATATAAAATAGATGAAAACAAACGATACTACATGCTATATTTTTAAATTTGGCAGAAACTTTAAATTACTCTATGCGAATATGAATATTGTAGGGTATAATTGGCATTGCATACCAAATGTATACGAAGGTTGAAAATTGAATAGGGGAGAATGTTGAAGATGAAATTCACAGTTGGAAAAAAGTTATGGATTGGATTTATGAGTCTAGTCATCATTATCATTATTATTGGATTAATAGGGTTCTTAGCACTGAAGAATATTAACGAAAAGTATTCATTTTTAATTAACGATCGGATGCATAAGGTCATTTTGTTAGAGCGACAGCAAAACGATCAAAATAACTTAACTAAAAATATTAGGGGATATATGTTATATGGCTCGGAAACTTACATAAAAGAATTAGAAGAAACCCAATCTCGTATTGAAAATAACTTAACTGAATTGGAGAAAATTCTGAAGAATAACACTATGCGGAATGCATTGGTATCCATTCGGGAAGCTAGCAAAGAATACGATAAGGTACTACTATCCATTATAGAAGAGAAACGTGCAGGAAATGATGAACAAGCGCTTGTTATTGGAACGAATGGAGTAGGTTTTCAAATAACGATTTCCGATACTATCAATCAAATGATTGATTACCAAAGACAACAACAAGAACAGTTGGAAAAGGAAGTGGCGAGTTTTACAAATAGCGCTATTTCATTGATGACAATCTTAATTGCACTAGGGATCATAGGCAGTGTAGTGGTCACGATGATTATCACTCGTTTGATAAGCCGCCCGGTTGGCACAATGACAACTGCACTAGCTGAAGTATCGGCAGGGAACTTTGCCATAGAAGAAGTGAAGATAAAAAATAATGACGAAATTGGCGATATGGCTATTACGCTAAATGAAATGGTTGCTGATTTACGTGGTATTATTGATCGAGCGAAAAATTCCGCTTTGCATTTAGCAGCACAATCAGAAGAATTGTCTGCAAGTGCAGAAGAGAGTTTGGCCGCTTCTGAAATGGTAGCAGAAATTTCGGAAAAGAACTTACAGACGAGTGAGATGCAAACGACTATTGTCAATCAATCTACTATCTCAATGGAGGAAATGTTAACCGCCATTGATGTCATTACACAAGATAATGAGGACATGTTGAATTCATCAGATGATGTAGCGCAATTGGTAAAGCAAGGCTCTGCTTTAATGGGAGAAACGACCGATCAGATGACGAACATTAGTAAGACCATTGGCGATTCCATGGAAACGATTAATAAAATGTCCGAACACACTGAAAGCATTCGTGGCGTCACATCGATGATAGCGGCAATTGCCGAACAAACTAATTTACTTGCACTTAATGCGGCTATTGAAGCGGCGCGTGCAGGAGAACACGGTAAAGGCTTTGCTGTCGTAGCGGAAGAAGTGCGAAATTTGGCGGAACAATCCAAGCAATCTACGCAAGAAATTGGTCGAATGATAGATACGATCATTCATGATGTAGAAACAGTGGTGACGAGCACGAATGAAGGTAGAAAACGTGTGGCTGAAGGATTATTGTCAACAGAGAAAACAAATGCCGTCTTCTTGGACATCGAGCATGCAACATCAGACGTTAGTGAAAAAGTTTCTACAGTATCATCAGCAATCGAAGAAATTCGTGCGATGACAGATGAAGTAACAGAAGGAGCTAAACGAGTAGAAGAATTGGCGGTTCAAGCAGCGGCAGAAGCGGAATCCACTAGTGCTGCAACAGAAGAACAGTTAGCAGCCAATCAGGAAATCACATCTAGTTCACAAACATTGGCCGAACTTGCAGAACAACTTCAAAATGATATGTCACGATTTAAAGTGTAGAAAATCCAAAAAGAGTTGATTGCGCAGTTGGCAATCAACTCTTTTTTAATGGAAAATGCGCGATGGCCTCATAGGAGGGAGTTGCTTTAGGGTGAATCTTAAATAGGGTAAAACCCTCTATTATGATGGGAACGGGTTCAATAGACTTTTTTTCTAATTGCATTTTATCTGTAGTCTTGCGTTTTTTAGCTATCGTGATGTGTGGAACGAAGCGAGTATCTCTTTCCAAGTCAAGTATATCCTCTGTACGTCTAGTGATTTGCTTTTGTAGTTCGCGTAAAGACTCGGAATCCTGAACTGCTAGAAAAACTACACGTGGTCCACTTGCAGATCCGAAAAATGATAGACCTTTTACGTACACCGTGAATTCAGTATGCGATTTGGCGATTTTTTGTAGACAGGATTTCAGCCAGGGGAGTTTGGTGTCATCAAGCTCTCCAATATAGCGAAGGGTCAAATGCAAATCCTTATCATGTGGAATTACTTTGTACTTCTCGTTCAATTGATATTCTGTGCGAAATTGTTGTGCTATATCATCGACAGGATGAGCAATAGAGATGCCGATAAAATAATGTTGTACCAATTCCAGCTCACCTCCTATTCAATAGGTTCCCTCACTCCCTGAAATATATGCATACTAGCATAAAAAATCTGCGTATGGCTTGTAGTTTAGGGAACCCACTAACAAAACACATAAGTAATGTGTATAATAAGAGGGAGATATAACTGAATTAATACAATTGCAAAGGGGATGTCACGATGATTAAAACGTTGATTTTTGATCTGGATGATACATTGATATGGGATGCCAAGAGTATTTCCAGGGCTTTTCAAAAAACTTGTGAGTATGCAACAAAGAAAACAGGGGTCAATCCAGTAGAACTTGAGCATGCAGTGCGCCAGGAAGCAAGAGATTTGTATGCTACATATGAAACATTTCCACATACTCAAAATATCGGAATTAATCCTTTTGAAGGATTATGGGGTGTCTTTGACGACGAAGGGGAAGAGTTTCAGAAAATGAAAGAGGTTATTCCAGGTTACCAAAAGGAAGCGTGGGTTAAAGGGTTGAAGAAACTAGGGATTGATGATGAAGCATTTGGTAGGGAATTAGCTGATGTATTTCCAAGAGAGCGTAAGAATCATCCGTATATATATGAAGAGACGTTTGAAGTGTTAGATAAATTGAAGGACAACTATCAGTTAATCCTTTTGACAAACGGTTCACCAAGTTTACAACAGATTAAACTGACGATCTCACCCGAGATACCTGATTACTTTGATCATATTATCGTTTCTGGTGCATTTGGTAAAGGAAAGCCTGATGCTTCTATATTCAAGCATGTTCTTGAGTTAAGTGGGGTTCAAGCAGATGAAGCGTTGATGATTGGTGATAACTTGATGACGGACATTTTGGGTTCAAGTCGTGTCGGTATGCGTAATGTATGGATTAATCGTGAAAATAAGTTACCGAATGAAGAAGTGAAACCAACGTATGAAATTGATAATTTACATGGTCTTTTTCCTATACTGGCCACATTAGAAAACCGATGAGTTGATCTCATCGGTTTTGATCCTTGTCCACTCATGTTTCACTGTTTGTACAGCAAGGAGGTATATCATGCTGGAATATATCATGGTGTTTTTGGGAGCGGCCATTCCATGGATCGAAATTATGATTGTCGTTCCGTTAGGTATTATTCGGGGTCTATCGCCTATATGGGTGATAGTTCTTTCATTTGCTGGCAATATGGCAACAGTTCTTCTATTGATTGTTGGTTTCCAAAATATTAAAGAATGGATAGCACGTAGAAAGCGAAAGAAGGGGAATAGCGGGTCGAAACGCCAACGACGTGCAGAAAAAATTATGAATACATACGGATTGCCGGTTTTAGCACTTGCTGGTCCAATATTGATTGGAACCCATATCGCGGCCTTTATCGGCCTCGTATTAGGCGCCAAGAAAGTGAATACGGCAATTTGGTCGGCGGTCAGTATTGCGCTATGGTGTGTAGTGTTCGGAATGCTAACGGTTATGGGATTTGATTTTTTTGTCGATCGTACATAAAAAAATCCAGCTGGAATTTACTTCTCAGCTGGATTTTCATATTTTTATAAATCGATTGCTTTTGCATCGTTTATATTTTGAACTTCTTTGATACGTTTGATAGAAGCTGACTCGACGTGGTTGTCAACAGCTAACATCATAATAGCATATCCGCCTTCAGTGGAACGTCCTACTTGCATCGCTGCAATATTGATATTCTCTTCTGCTAGAAGTGTACCTACGCGACCGATTGCACCAGGCTGGTCCATGTGTCGGATAAATAGTAAGTGACCGCTTGGAATCACATCTACTACATAATCGTCCACTTTTACAATGCGTGCTCCAAGGCCGTTTAGAAGTGTACCTGCAACTTTGCGAATACCTTTTTCAGTAACGATTTCTACTGAGATTAAGTTCAAGAAGCCTTTACCAGTAGTTGTTTTTTGCTCATTCACTTTGATGCCATAACGATCAGCCAATAACTTCGCGTTTACATCATTAACTGTTTCTCCGAGATTACGCTTCAAAATACCTTTGACTGTGTTACGTGTTAATGCGCGCACATCGTAGTTTGCCAATTCACCAGCATATTGAATATTGATTTCATGGATAACCGAGTTCTGAATTTGGGATAAGAACATACCCAACTTCTCTGTAAGATCGAAGAATGGTTCGATTTTTGCCAATACATCACGGGAAACAGATGGCAAGTTTACTGGGTTACGAACCGAACCAATTGTCAAGAAGTTTACTACGTCACGGCTTACGTCAACTGCAACCGATTCTTGTGCTTCGAATGTACTTGCACCCAAGTGTGGAGTTGCTATTACTTCAGGTAATGTCAATAATTTGTGGTCAAGGAATGGTTCTTCTTCGAACACATCCAGTGCCGCGCCCGCCACTTTACCAGCAACAATTGCATCGTATAAAGCATCTTCATCAATAATTCCACCGCGTGCACAGTTGATAATTTGTACGCCGTCTTTCATTTTCTCGAATGCTTCTTTGTTGATCATTCTACGTGTTTCTTTAAGTAAAGGCGTATGAACTGTAATGAAATCAGCTACTTCAAGCACTTCATCTACAGTTCCAATTTCTATGCCCAATTTTTTCGCGATGTCTTCCGTTAAGTAGGGGTCATACGCCACTACATTCATACGTTGTCCTCTTGCACGTCTTGCAACTTCAGCCCCGATGCGGCCGAGTCCAATAATTCCCAAAGTTTTGTCTTTCAATTCCACGCCAAGGAATGATTTTCTATCCCATTTATTGTTTTTCAACGAGTTGAAAGCTTGAGGGATTTTGCGTGCCATGGACATCATCATTGCAACTGTGTGCTCGGCTGCAGAGTTTGTATTGCCATCCGGCGCATTCACAACGATAATTCCTTTTTCGGTAGCTGCGTCCAAATCGATATTATCGACTCCTACACCTGCACGACCAATGATCTTTAATTGATCAGCTGCTTCCAACAATTCTTTTGTAACTGTTGTCTGACTGCGTACTAGTAATGCATCGAAATCTTTAATACGTTCTTTCAGCTGATCTGGTGTCAGGTCCGTCTCCATTACTATTTCAAAACCTTCTGCCTGTCGTAATGGGAAAATTCCGTCTTCGCTAAGTGGATCACTAATAAGTATTTTAAAAGCCATGATATTCATTCTCTCCTTCAATTGTTTGTAGTGGATTTTTTTGTTGGAAAAGCTAAGTATAATTGATCGTCTATGTAAGTTGCGCGCTACCCCCCTTATAGGTAAAATAAAAAAGCCTTTCATCCCTTACATATAAGTAAGGGGCGAAAAGCTCAATAAACTAACGCGGTACCACCCTTGTTTTGCTGCAATTGCAGCCTTCATTCAGCATGCGTAACGTGCATGTGACGGATCAGCCTACTAAAATGTTCAGCGAATCAATTCGGAAGTGCCCCCAACCTCGGAATTTGCTAACTTTCACCACTGTGTCAGCTCTCTGGAAAATTCTTTTCAGGAAGGTATGTCTTCGTCAAAATTGTTTAGCAACTATTAATTTAGAATTAATCATAACACGTCAAAAACTATTGTCAATTGCTTTTCCAGAAAAAACGAAAAACTGTTAAACGCGAACGGTATTATTGAATTATTTGTGAACGTTCGTGTTTTGGGAGTTAATTATAAAAAAACATCTTGAATTTAACCAAGTGAAAGGAAATAGCATAAGTCGTCTGAAAGGAAGAAATGCAGGTATAAGTGTTATAGTGTGCGTATACTATTCATTTAGAGGAGTGTTGGAAATTGAAAAAGTTAGAATCTCTTGAGCAATTTGAGCAACTTAAACAAGAGGAAAAGGTGATTTTCTTATTCACTGCAGATTGCAGAGTAATTGAACCATTCTTGCCGACATTGGAAACAGAATTTGCAGAGTATGAATTTGTTACAATTGATCGTGATGAATTTATAGATTTATGCAGTCAGTTGGATATATTCGGTATTCCTAGCTTCGTAGCATTCAGCAAAGGAACGGAGACAGGTCGTTTTGTCAGTAAGAATCGTAAAACTAAGGAAGAGATCGAAGAGTTTATTAATAGCTTAACGTAATGAAATGGTTGCCAGCGGGAAGATATGTGGCAATTAAACAAAAGGACTGAAGACAACTGCAGAAGTTGTTTTCGGTCCTTTTTATATAAGAAAATTAGCTACAAGAAGCTTTTATGTCGTGTATTACGTGAAATCTTTTAGTTGTTCCATAAGGATTTTAGCGCCTTGTGGACTGATATATATTCCGTTTGACAATAGTTTGTTTTCATCCATCACATCACCCGTGATAAAACATGCCCTGTTGATCTGATATTTTCTCAAAATGATTCTATCGTATTCTACGAAAATTTCAATCGGGTCGCCCTTATCGATCGACAAAGAATTTCGAAGTTCTTTTGGAATAACAATTCTACCGAGATGATCCACTTTACGAACAATACCTAAAGACTTCATAAGCTCCTCCTCGAAGAAAAGTAGTGGGTAATTTCTATTATACACCAAAACATATCATCTACAATTTACAAAACTTAAATGCGCAGAACAATTTGATAATTCTGCTATACAATTAATTTATTAATGCTATAATAGTCAGTAATTAAATATTTCTTATCAAGAGAAGCTGAGGGATTTGGCCTGATGAAGCTTCAGCAACCTCTGTACATACAGGAAGGTGCTACCTCCAACAAGATTGTTGTCTTGAGAGATAAGAACGGTGAACGGTCAACCCTCCTTTTCTTATCTAAGAGAAATGAGGGTTTTTTTGTATAGAAATTGTAATAAATGAAAGTCAAGGGGGAAATAGAATGCCGATTAATATACCAAAACATTTACCTGCAGTAGAATTATTGAAAGAAGAAAAAATCTTTATAATGGATGAAGAACGTGCGACAACACAGGATATCCGCCCAATCAATATTTTAATTTTGAACTTGATGCCTGAAAAAGAGAAGACGGAGTTACAATTGCTCCGATTACTTGGTAATACACCTTTACAAGTGAATGTCACATTTCTTAATACAGCTAGCTATGTTTCGAAAAACGTCAGTCAGAATCATTTAGAAACGTTCTATACCACTTTTGAACATGTGAAAAATCGCCGTTTTGATGGCATGATTATCACGGGTGCTCCAATCGAACTTCTACAATTTGAAGATGTAGTCTATTGGAGGGAGTTGGAAGAAATCATGGAATGGACAAAAACGAATGTTACATCTGTCCTCCATATTTGCTGGGGTGCTCAAGCGGCTCTTTATCATCACTACGGAATTGAAAAGTTCGAGTTGCCAAAGAAATGTTTTGGAGTATTCTCACATGATATTACCGATCCGACAGTAAACTTGGCACGTGGATTCAATGATGTATATGTAGCGCCACACTCACGCCATACCGGAGTTTCATTAGAAGAGATAAAGAATCATCCCGATTTGACTCTACTTTCTGCTTCTGAAGAGGCTGGTGCATTCATTGTGATCTCAAATGATGCAAAACATATTATGGTAACTGGACATTTAGAGTATGATGCACACACATTAGGAGATGAATATGCCCGCGATTTAGAAAAAGGTGCGGACATTGATATGCCTGTAAATTATTATCCGAACGATGATCCATCCAAAGAACCTATAAATACTTGGCGTTCCCACACGCATTTATTATTCTCCAATTGGCTCAATTACTATGTCTACCAGAAAACTCCTTATAACTGGAATTAAAGTAATTAGTGTATAAACTTCTATAGTTTGCACATACTCCGACTACTGGAGGTGTATGCAGTGAACATAGATGAATTTTGGCAATTATCCTTTTGGGAAATGACTATGCGAACGGTGATCTCATTTGTTGTGCTGTTGATTTTGGCGCGTTTTATGGGGAAAAAACAAGTGTCCCAATTGACTTTCTTTCATTATGTGACAGGTATAACAATCGGTTCAATTGCGGCAAATTTGGCGGGAGAGTCTGAAACGCCATTCTTGAACGGCTTATATGGAATGGTTTTGTGGGCAACGTTGACAATTGTTGCTAATTTTTTATCATTCAAATCCATTAAACTCCGCGTATTACTCGATGATAAACCGATGATTGTCATTCAAAATGGAAAGATTTTGGAAGGTTCCATGCGTAAATTACGGTTGAGTTTCAATGATATAAATATGATGCTACGGGAGCAGTCGGTATTTTCGATGAAAGATGTCAATTACGCGATATTCGAAACGAATGGTAATTTAAGTGTCATGCTGAATGCAAGCGAGAAATATGCTACAAAGAAAGATGTCAAAGCACCAGCACCACCGCCAAAATATATTCCGACTGAAATTATTACTAACGGGATAGTAGAAGAGAAAAATATGAGAGAACTTCAATTAACCGACACGTGGCTAACTGAACAGCTAAAAAAACAAGGGATTTCCAAGCCAGAGCATGTTCTCTATGCAGAAATTCAGACAGATGGTAGTTTATATATTAATACATTAAAATCGACTTGACGTGAAGAGCCCTGATTTAATCAGGACTTTTCACGTTTTTTATAAGATTTCCCAATTTCTTTTTTTTGCTACAACGGTAAGTTTTTCATCTGGACGAACTGCTACTGGGCACCCAACCTTCTCTAAGACTGGAAGGTCGGAAATGCTGTCTCCATATGCGAAGCTATTGTCCCAGTCAACAGTTACTCCTTGTAGCGCTTGAGAAATTTGTTCATTTTTACGCGTACCTTGAATATGTAGGAATGGCCGATCCATTGCAATCTTTTCACCAATAGAAGGGATGTCTGTACCAATAACTTGATCAAATGTCAGGTGACTAGTGACTGCTTTTAAAAAAGGAGTATAAGCACCAGAAACGAGTAGGACATGGTAACCTTCCTTTCGATGTTCTGTCAGTCGATTAATGACTAGTTCATTGAAGTCAGGCATCATTTTATTATGCATACTTTTGAAAAACTCAAGTAGTTCTGTCATCGTCAATGAATCCAGGGCTTGTAGATAAAGGCGCATTGAGCGCTCTTTCATAATAGATTCGGGTAGTAATTTTAATTTATAGCGAATATATAGTGGTAATATCGAACGGTAAAAATTTTTATAATACTGCTTGTACGTAGGATGATTCTTTAAATGCTCCATCAGTAATTTAAAGGTTTCTTTAGTGTACAACGTACCATCAAAATCAAAGATCGCAACCCTCATATTAACACTCCTCCATTCTGTTCTTCTTCATAGTATACAAATATAACGAGTGTAAAAGCAAAAAGCAGATGGAGAAAACTCCATCTGCTTGATTTATTACTTATTGTAGGTTGTTGGGCGTACCCGGTTGACCTTGTGAAGGCGCAAAAGAATTAAGCAACATATTCATATCCTGATCATTTAATTGTGGAACTTGATAATAGTGATGTTTGTTTTGGTAAATGGACAACTCGTATGCCATTTCTATACAGTTGGGTACGGAATCTGCAAGCACACGGCGAACGACTGGATTACATACTTCTAATGAAGCAGCCGTTTTGCCTGTAGCGCCTTCTTTTGTAGCGCCCAACAAAAAGCCGGAGATGATTTCATCATTGATTTCACCTGTAGATTGAATCGGCTTAGTAGGTGCCTTTTCTTTCATACCATAAATGAAGTCGCTGCCTGCCTTCATTTGATAGCGTTGTGTAGGATGTGAGGGATCTTTGCCTGTCTTGAAACTTTCGACAAGGATATTATACTCATCCAGCATGAATCGGTATTGTCGATCGAGAATATCCAAAAGTTCCGGATCCTGGACATGTGGACGTAAAATCATCGCTTGGTTCAATGCTCCGACTGACGCGCTTAAAACCTCTTTAACATCAAATAACTCATGTCCACCGTGATTCATCGATGGGGGAACTTGTCCGCCTTGCATGTGTTGAGACGTTTCGAATTGATTTGTCAAATGTTTTTCCTCCTTCAATAGTCATGTACATCGAGATTAGTATGTGAAGTGATCGAAATCTTATGCACATGAAATTGTATTGATGACCCATGCATAGTTCGCAACGCGCCATCATATCATAAGGATAGAACTCAGGAAGGGTAGTGGAGATACATGCAGATTCATGTAGTTTCGCAAGGGGAGAGTTTATATAAAATTGGTAAAATATATGGTGTGCCATACGAGCAAATAGCAGAAGTTAATGAATTAGAAAGCGATATACGATTGGCTGTAGGACAAGCGCTTGTCATTCCGATAATAGGTTCGTATTACTGGGTGCGACCCGGTGATAGTCTCTATACAATTGCACAAAGGTCTGGTCTAACAGTTGCGCGATTGGCAGAAATTAATGCAATCAACCCGACGAGACCGTTAATGATTGGTCAGCGTCTATATATACCACAAGAAGTGAAAACGATGATTGATTCATTATTATATGTAGAACCGCGTAATCCAGTCAGTCAAGATATGCTCTCGGAAGTTCGAGAACGTGTGGATGGTCTTACGTATCTCGCGATGTTCAGTTATGAAGTACAACGTGACGGATCACTCAAAGCACCAGCTCTAGCAGATATTCCTACTATCGCAAAAAACGCAGATGTTGTAAATTTGCTAGTTCTGACGAATTTAGAAGACTTTACATTCAGTGCGGAATTAGCGCATGTTATTTTTACAGATCAGGCAGTGCAAAACCGAATGATTCAAAGTGCGATTGATATAGCAAAAGAGATCGGGTATGGCGATATTCACTTCGATTTTGAGTTATTATTCCCGGAAGATCGGGAATTATATAATCAATTATTACGCAATGCACGCGATCAAATCCATAAAGCAGGCCTTACGATTTCCACAGCACTTGCACCAAAAGCCGGGGAAGTCACGACAGGTATTTATGGCGCTCATGATTATAAAGTGCATGGAGAAATTGTAGATTTCGTTGTATTGATGACCTATGAATGGGGATATACGTATAGTGCACCACAGGCTGTTAGCCCAATTGGTCCGGTCACAAGAGTAGTAGAATATGCAGTTAGTCAAATCCCGAATGAAAAAATTTTTTTAGGTCAGAATTTATACGGCTATGATTGGACAGCCCCATTTGGTCAATCGGACAGTAAAGCTGCCAGAGCATTAAGCCCGCGTGCCGCTACTAATCTGGCAATTGAGCAGAATGTTGCAATTGAATACGACGCCCTAGCTCAAGCGCCGCATTATACGTATTACGATGAACAAGGAACCGAACATGAGGTGTGGTTTGAAGATGCACGAAGCATCAACGAGAAGTTTAACTTGCTGAAGAGATTCAAGTTGCGGGGAATCATGTATTGGAAACTTGGCTTAGCATTCCCACAAAACTGGCTATTATTAGACGATCGATTTACAATTCGTAAGCGATAAATATAAGAGCCTTTCCTTAAGAAAAAGGAAAGGCTCTGTCATATGAGTTCTCACTCGTTAGTTAACAATTTCATTGCGCTTTGGAACATCTCCATATCTGGATTTACGAGTAAAGCAGGTAGGAAAGCAAAAGTCATGATCAGGAGTAGGTTCGCTCCCAAGATTGATCGAATTGTACTTGTTTTCTTTGTCATAACGCTTCGCCTCTTTCTTTTCGTATTGTTCTCACTAGTATGTGTATGCGCTTACATTTATAACCCCACATAGTTTGTTTGAATAGTTTAATAATACTCCGAACTCACGCGATTGTAAATGATAAAGTTAAAGATAGTACATAAAATTGACACAAAAGTTAAGTCAAAACACAGATATTATAAAAAAATCTTGTAACTTACTATCTTTTCAGTGATAATATTGGAATACAAAGAAATATTTAGAACAATTAAAATTCAATTTATCTAATAGAATTTACTCTTTAATCATATAAGTATATTAAATTATAGCCACTGAGTAAATGAGTGACTGGTCAGTCGACAGTTTTTTTAATTAATACCTAGGGAAAGGGATGATCGCAAATGACAAAGATTGATGAGGTAGAATATAATAATCGCAAACGAGCAAATGATTACGTTCATAATGTATATGAATTGGTGAAGAAAAGGAATCCGGATGAAAAGGAATTTCTACAAGCGACAAGAGAGATTTTTGATTCTCTTCGTCCTGTCTTTGCTAAGCATCCCGAATTTATGGAAAACGGAATACTAGAACGCATCACAGAGCCGGAAAGAATCATTTCCTTCCGTGTAGCGTGGGAAGACGATAAGGGCAAGGTGCAAGTAAATAGAGGTTTCCGCGTTCAGTTTAATAGTGACCTCGGACCTTATAAGGGCGGACTTCGTTTCCACCCATCTGTTAATAATAGTATTATGAAATTCCTCGCTTTCGAACAGATTTTCAAAAATGCCTTGACAGGTCAACCAATCGGAGCGGGTAAAGGTGGCTCTGATTTCGATCCGAAGGGTAAATCTGATCGTGAAGTCATGCGCTTTACACAAAGTTTCATGACAGAACTTAGCAGACATATTGGACCGGACATTGACGTGCCAGCAGGCGATATTGGTGTAGGTAAACGTGAAATCGGCTATCTGTTTGGTCAATACAATCGGATTAAAGGTGGCTATGAAGCAGGTATTTTAACTGGGAAAAATCCTGATCATGGTGGAAGTCTTGGTCGGAAAGAAGCAACTGGTTATGGTACAGTATACTTTGTAGATGAAATGCTAAAAGAAAATAATCTTTCATTGGAAGGTCAGACTGTTGTAGTTTCAGGTTCAGGTAATGTTTCGACATATGCAATGGAAAAAGCAATGCAGCTCGGAGCGAAAGTTGTGGCATGTAGTGATTCTGATGGCTATATCTATGACAAGAACGGAATTGATCTTGACTTGGTGAAGGAGCTAAAAGAGTACGGCAATAAACGTATTTGGGAATATACGAAAGAACATATTGATGCCGAGTATCATGCTGATTGCACAGAAATTTGGTCTATTCCATGTGATATTGCATTACCGTGTGCCACACAGAATGAAATCGATGAAATTGCAGCACATATGCTGATCGCAAATGGTGTAAAAGCGGTCGGTGAAGGCGCAAATATGCCTTGTACAATTGAAGCGATTGAAATTTTTCAAGAGCATAATGTATTATTCGCACCAGCGAAAGCTGCCAATGCTGGCGGTGTAGCCGTGTCTGCTATGGAAATGTCTCAGAACAGTCAACGCCTATCATGGTCAGAAGAACAAGTAGATATGCACTTGAAAGAAGTAATGCAGAACATCTATAAAGACTGTAGTACTGCAGCAGTGGACTATGGTAAACCAGGCAATCTAGTAATGGGCGCCAACGTAGCAGGCTTCCTAAGAGTAGCCGATGCAATGGTTGCGCACGGAATTCGATAAGTAATATAAAACAGACACATTTTTTTACATAATGTGTCTGTTTTTTTATACTTATCTATTGCGTTTCAAATGACATATGTTATTATAAAAATACATTAGGTTGAATAAACATACAGCGGCTTGAATGAAAGGGGATTTACCCATGGAAAAGAAGAAAGTAATTTTAGCCTACTCAGGCGGTTTAGACACATCAGTTGCAATTCAATGGTTAACGGATCAAGGATATAGCGTAATAGCGGTTTGCTTAGACGTTGGTGAAGGGAAAGATCTAACTTTCATTAAGGAAAAAGCTCTTACAGTTGGCGCGGTTAGTAGCTATATAATTGATGCACGTGAAGAATTTGCACAGGATTTCGTCCTTCTTTCATTACAAGCTCAAACATATTATGAGAATAAATATCCACTTGTCTCTGCCTTATCCCGTCCGCTCATTTCCAAAAAGTTAGTGGAAATTGCACATCAAGAACAAGCGACGGCAGTAGCTCATGGATGCACCGGAAAAGGAAATGACCAAGTACGTTTTGAAGTAGCGATCAAGTCGCTAGATCCAACGCTTGAAGTCGTAGCGCCTGTACGTTCATGGAGCTGGTCACGTGAAGAAGAAATTCATTATGCGCAAGAACATCATATTCCGATTCCGATTGACCTGGATAATCCATACTCAGTGGACCAAAACTTATGGGGACGTGCAAATGAATGTGGAATTTTAGAAGACCCATGGGCAACACCTCCAGAGGACGCATTTGGTTTAACGGTTTCCATTGAAAATGCACCCGATACTGCTGATATTATCGAGATTGGCTTTGAACAAGGTGTTCCGGTTACGATTGATGGGGAAAAGTATATATTAAGTGAATTGATTACAAAGTTGAATGAAGTGGCTGGCAAACATGGGGTGGGTCGTATCGATCATGTAGAAAATCGTTTAGTCGGTATCAAATCCCGTGAAGTATATGAAGCTCCAGGAGCTATTACGTTGTTGAAAGCACATAAGGAACTTGAAGATTTAACGCTTGTGAAAGAATTAGCACACTTCAAACCCATCATTTCACAAAAACTTGGTGAGTTGATTTACAACGGTCTTTGGTTCTCTCCTTTACGTAATGCACTAGAGGCGTTCATTAAAGAGACACAGCAATACGTCAACGGTGTAGTTCGTGTGAAGTTGTTTAAAGGTCATGTAATAGTAGAGGGTCGTAAATCTCCTAATTCCCTATATAATGAGAAATTAGCGACTTATACATCTGATGATGAATTTGATCAAGCCGCAGCGGTCGGTTTCATTAAGCTATGGGGATTACCTACTGAGGTGCATAGTATGGTCAATAAAAAGCAAATCGTGAAGAAGCTTTAAAATAGATAGTGAGAGCAGCGTGGCCAAAAGGTTCGCTGCTCTTTTTTGGAAC
This sequence comes from Sporosarcina sp. P7, assembly GCF_002743425.1. Classification (NCBI taxonomy): domain Bacteria; kingdom Bacillati; phylum Bacillota; class Bacilli; order Caryophanales; family Caryophanaceae; genus Sporosarcina; species Sporosarcina sp. P7. The sequence goes on from NZ_PDZF01000008.1 coordinate 76,919, forward strand.
TACTTTATATTCATCTCCGTCTTATGAATATAGCAGGGGGTGAACGAATGAAGAAATTATGGAGGATCATCGTACTGGCAGTTTTAATCATTGCGGGACTGGGGATGTTTTGGATGTTACCAGGAGAAAGAATAAAACAAGCACAACAGATGAAAGCGAATGGAAAATATGACTATGCAATTATTCTAGGGGCCAAAGTGAACGGAGAAGTTCCTTCGCTGTCATTGCGTTACCGATTGGAGAGCGCTGTGGAGTATGCTACGCAATTCCCGCATGTACAGTTGGTTCTTGCAGGCGGACAAGGAAAAGACGAAGACATTAGCGAAGCTGAGGCAATGTATCGCTTTTTACAACAACATGGAATTGCGAAAGAACGCTTAGTTATGGAAGATCAATCTACCTCCACAAATGAGAATCTTCAATTCAGTCAGAATGTCATACCTGAAGTGGCGGGAGTGACTATCATCAGCAGTGACTATCACTTGGCTAGAGCGAGGTTTCTTGCAAGACAGATAGGATGGGAGTCTGATGTTGTTGCAGCAAAGACGCCTGAATCCATAAAAGCAAAAGTATTAATTCGAGAGCGTTTGGCTTTGTTAAAAACATGGCTATTCAGACAATAGTGATATTCCAAAATAAAAAGTGACGAAACTCCAAAGAAGTTCTCGTCACTTTTCCTCTTACAAGGAAGAAATTTTATGGAATTCTGGCTGGCCTTCTGTAAATGTAGCCAAATAGTTAAAACCAATGGACTGAAATAACTCTAAAGATTCCTTAAACTCATGTGCAATTTCTGTTGTTCTATGCGCATCGGAACCAAGTGTAATGATTTCACCTCCACATTGTTTATATAAACGCAATATATCTTCACTTGGCATATTATGCGGCAATCCGTAGCGAGTTCCCGAAGTATTCAGTTCGATCCCTTTACCTTCTGGTATAATAGTATTGAAGATCTTTTCTAAATAGTCATGAAATAAATGAGCTGGCGGCTGATCGGTATAGCGTTTAATTAAATCTGCGTGTCCAAGCACGCTGTAACGCTTATAATGCTGAACACAATATAATAGTTCTTTATAATACGTCTCAAAAGCTGCCTCTGTCGAACGATCTTCAAATAACTCGCGATAGTGTAAGGACTTATTTTCGACTGTGTGTAGTGAACAAATGACGAAATCAAATTCATGCCCGTCCATCAGTTCTTCGTAAAGATGTAATAGATCAGGCTGCAAGCCGATTTCAACACCTTTTTTAATCTTCAGTTGGCCATTGAATTGTTCATTTAATTGAAGAATCTTTTGTGCATAGTCGAGTTTGTCAAAATCGAAATGAATGGTTTCATCCGGATATTCATAATCAATGTGATCGGTGAAACAGATTTCAGTAAGGCCTTTAGCTATAGAAGCTTTGGCCATCTCTTCCATGGGGATTTCACAATCCGCTGAAAATGCGCTGTGCATATGGTAATCAAACATAGTTTCCAGTCTCCTTTTCTATAGTACATATTGTAGCAGATGAACGCTGCTTCTAACAGTTGACAACGCTCTACAAAACCATTATAGTAATAATTAACTTTAGCATGGTAAAGCAGTGAAGTATATTTTACTCATGGAAGGCGGTAGAAGATATCTTGTATTCTGAAATTCTTGGAAACGAACATGAAAAGCATGAAAAGATCATCGGCATATTAGGAAAACGATTCACTACATATGGCTATAAACGCATTAAAACATCCGCATTTGAACAATATGATCTGTATTCCAATGTACGTACCTCAATTAATCAAAATGAAATGATCAAAGTAATTGACTATACCGGTGAAGTACTCGTTTTACGACCGGACGTTACGATACCATTGACACAGCAACTCGTTCAGTTGCATGATAATTTACCTGAAGAAATGCGTTATTATTATGTGCAGGAAGTCTTTAGACAGACATTCCAGGAAAGTGAACGAATCGGTAAAACGCAGGCAGGGGTCGAGTTCTATTGCAAGAGTTCACCGGCATCGGATGCTGAAACGATCATGCTTGCATGTCACGCATTACGAGACGTAGGTTTTACAGATGTGAAAATTGAAATTGGTTATGCAGGATTCTTCAATGAATTGATCGCGGATTCCAATATCACAGCAGAACAAACAGCTGAACTCAAGACGTTGATTCAAGCAAAAAACGTCGTAGAAATAGGTCCATTCCTACAGCGGTTGTCAATTGATCCTTCCGTTAAAGAAGTACTCGAGCAATTACCTCTATTATACGGTGCACCTGAAGTAGTGTTTGAAAAACTACAAAACTTACAGGTTAGTGAATCGGCGCAAGAGGCAATCAACTATTTACAAAAAACGTGCGATATCGTCGAATTATATGGATTGAAGAAGCATATCGTCATCGATCTTGGCTTGATCAATCATATGGGGTATTACTCAGGCATCATTTTCCAAGGCTATGTAGAGAATTTTGGCAAGCCGGTATTAATGGGTGGACGCTATGATGCATTAAGTGAAGAGTTTGGCATGAAATTACCGGCAATTGGTTTTGCATGTGAAATCGAATCATTAGTCAAAGCTTCATCCAATAAAGGTCAGAAGGAACGATATAGCATCGACGTGACTGTATTATATGAAGAAAGCCGTATTAAATACGCAATCGATATAACGAATGAGTTAAGAGAGCGTGACTATCGTGTCATTTCTAAATCTATAATTGATGCAAAACACCAGTCAGACAGTCTCTACACGATTCAATTAACAGAACAGCAAAATAAACTAGTAGATCAAGAAGAGACAAAAGAGTTCATCGATTTCAAACAATTGCTTGATTTTATCGCAAGCAAGAAAGGGGTACCTGAATGGATTATCTAACAGTGGCGATGGCAAAAGGACGAACGGCAGAACGTGCGATGAAGTTTCTTGAGAAATCAGATGTACATTTTTCAGAATTCACTGATGAAAGTCGGAAGCTCGTCATTTATGACGACAAGCAAAAGATTAAACTCATTTTTGTCAAAGCAGTAGACGTTCCAGTGTACGTTGAAAAAGGCGCAGCTGACGTAGGGATTGTTGGAAAAGATGTCATGATGGAAGATCCACGTGATGTCTATGAATTACTGGATTTAGGAATTGGACGTTGTAAGCTTGCGGTAGCGGGATATCCCGATACACCAATTGAAAACATACCATTTCTAACAGTTGCTTCAAAATATCCATTAGTTGCGAAAGAGTTTTTCGACAAAAAAGGTATTCGTACTGAAATGATCAAATTAAATGGATCGATTGAACTCGCACCATTGATTGGCATGTCAGATGTCATTGTCGATATTGTCGAAACGGGTACAACATTAAAAGAAAATGGCCTCGTTGTCTTGCAGGAGATGGCGGATGTCAGTGCACGATTAATAGTCAACAAGGCAAGTTATGCTACGAAAACTGAAGATATCCAGCAATTCATCAAAGACATGAAGGAAGGTTTGGAGGTGCGTTCATGAAGATCATTCGTGGGGCTGAATTCATAGAAGAACTACTAGAACGAGATGACTCTAATCAAACGGATTTGGAGTTTGATCGCAATGTCTTATCCATCATTGACAAAGTTCGTTCTGAAGGCGACGAAGCATTACTGGATTTCACTGAACGTTTTGACGGAGTGAAGCTTGACCGCTTGATCGTCACAGAAGAAGAAATCACTGAAGCAGAACAAGCAGTTACAGAAGATTTCTACCGCGCATTGCGTGCAGCAAAAGAGCGAATCACGACTTATCACGAAGCACAAAAAGAGCAATCATGGTTTTTAAATCCGAATGAAGGCATCATGCTCGGTCAGAAAGTAACACCAATCGACAGTGTTGGATTGTACGTCCCGGGCGGAAAAGCCGCCTATCCGTCGACGGTCTTAATGAATGCATTACCGGCTAAAATTGCGGGAGTCGGACGAATTTCCATGGTGACACCCCCACAACGTGACGGCAAGATTAATCCTCACGTTTTAGTAGCAGCGAAAGAAGCGGGAGTCGATCGAATTTTTAAAGTAGGTGGAGCACAAGCAATAGCTGCCCTAGCGTACGGAACAGAGACAATTGAAAAGGTCGTCAAAATCACTGGACCTGGAAATGCATACGTTGCGAGAGCGAAAAAGTGGGTGTTCGGTGATGTAGCAATCGATATGATTGCTGGACCAAGTGAAATTTGTGTCGTAGCCGATGCCAATACAAATCCTGTTTATGCAGCAGCAGATTTACTATCTCAAGCAGAGCACGATGAGCGTGCGGCGGCAGTATGTATCACGACGAGCGAAGCATTTGCGACCGAGCTTTCCAAGGAAGTTGAACGTCAGCTAGCTGAACTCGACCGCAAGGAAATTGCAGCACAATCTATAGAACACTTTGGACGTATCATTGTAGTCGATTCACTACAAGAAGCATTTGATACGGTGAACCGTTTAGCACCAGAACATTTGGAGCTAATGATCGATCATCCTATGGAGCACTTGGCTGCTATACGAAACGCTGGAGCTATTTTCCTAGGCCAGCACTCCCCTGAAGCATTGGGTGATTATATGGCTGGACCAAATCACACATTACCGACGAGTGGAACAGCAGCGTTTTCTTCTCCATTAGGCGTATATGATTTCATGAAAAAGTCGAGTATTATCTACTATTCCGAGAACGCTTTGTTAGAAGTGGCAGATGACATCATTACATTAGCAAATGCCGAACAATTAACAGGACATGCTAACTCGATTAACGTACGAAAGGCAGGATACGAATGCGAAAACAACAATTAACACGTAAGACAGGCGAAACATCTATTGAAATGGAATTTTCGTTAGACGGTACGGGAAAGACGAATATCAACACGGGTGTGGGATTTTTCGACCATATGCTGACGGCATTCGCAAAACACGGACGCTTTGATTTATCCGTAACATGTGATGGCGATATTGAAGTGGACCAACACCATTCCGTAGAAGACGTTGGTATTGTTCTAGGCCAATTATTCAACCAATGCATCGGCACAAAAGAAGGAATAGAACGCTTTGCGTTAGTTTCCACACCAATGGACGAAGCACTATCCACAGCATCTATCGACATCAGTGGCCGTTCATTCCTTGTATTTAACGTAGACGGAATGAAAGACAAAGTAGGGGAATTCGACACAGAACTAGTCGAAGAATTCTTCCTAGCATTTACAAACAACGCCAAAATCACATTACACATCAACTTGAACTACGGAAAAAATACACACCACATTATAGAATCCGTATTCAAAAGCTTCGGCCGCGCCCTTCGCGTAGCCAGCACAATCAACCCAGACGTAAAAGGCATACCTTCTACTAAAGGGTCATTGTAATTAAAGTTTTCGGTTTTGATTCTTGAAAAATATACTGTGTATAAGAATATACTAGTTGATCGGAACGGAGGGCGGCGACTCCCGCGGGATAAGCATGAGTCTTGAGACCCCGCAGCGAAGCGAGGAGGCTCAAGCCATGCCCGCAGGAAAGCGTCCGCCCGCAGTGCAGATCAACGGCGCCAATGCTTTTTTTATGCTTATTTCATTTATTAGGAGGACTAGTTGATGATTTTATTCCCAGCAATCGACATAAGAGATGGCAAATGTGTACGCCTCATTCAAGGTGACTACGCACAAGAAATAATCTATAACGACTCACCAACAAACATGGCACAAGAGTGGCAGAACCAAGGAGCCGAATACATCCATGTCGTAGACTTAGACGGCGCAAAAACAGGAAACTCCGCCAACAAAAAAGCCATCGAAGCCATCGCAAAAGCAGTCAGTATCCCTGTTCAAGTAGGCGGCGGAATTCGCAATATGGACATTGTCGACTCACATATCGAAAACGGCGTTGCACGTGTCATTATCGGCACGGCAGCTATCCAAGATCCTGAATTCTTGAAAAAGGCCGTTGAAAAGTACGGTGACAAAATTGCTGTCTCCATCGACGCACGTAACGGCTTAGTCGCAACAGACGGTTGGACGGAAACAAGTGACGTCAAAGCAGTTGATTTATTACAGGACTTGGCGGAGATAGGCGTCAGAACAGTTGTCTATACAGATATTATGAAAGATGGCATGCTTCAGGGACCAAACTTTGAAGAACTGAAAATTATGGATGATGCATCTTCAATCGATATTATCGCATCAGGTGGTGTATCTACAGAAGAGGACATTAAGAAACTCGCAGCTGAAGACATGTACGGTGCTATTATCGGGAAAGCATTATACGAAGGCAATTTATCCTTAAAAAAACTATTGGAGGACGACAGTCATGTCAACAACTAAAAAGATCATTCCGTGTTTGGACGTAGATAATCGTAAAGTTGTAAAAGGAAAGAAATTTTTAGACGTTCAGGAAGTGGCAGATCCTCTTACATTAGCAAAAAAGTATGTTGCAGACGGCGCTGATGAACTTGTATTCTATGACATTTCTGCATCGACGAAAAACCGTGGTATGTTCCTTGATTTAATTGAGGAAATTGCAAAAGAAGTGCCGATCCCATTCATCGTAGGCGGGGGAATTCGTACGCTTGAAGATGTGGACAAAGTATTTGAACTTGGTGGTAATAAAATATCTATCAATAGTGCAGCTTTGACGAATCCGGAACTAATCAAAGAAGTAGCGGATAAGTACGGATCGAAGCGTGTGATGTTATCGATGGATGTTCGTCAAGAAGGCGAAAACAAGTGGTCCGTTTATGCAAAAGGCGGTATGGAAGAAACAGGGATCGATGCAATTGAATGGGCGAAGAAAATGGAAGCACTTGGCGCTGGTGAGCTGGTCGTCAATAGCGTGGACCAAGATGGAGTCAAAGACGGGTATGATCTAGCACTCAACCGGGCTATGGCTGAAGCTGTTACTATTCCAATCATCGCAAGTGGTGGTGCTGGAAAACCTGAACACTTTAAAGATGTACTTACAGAAGGGCAAGCAGATGCAGCCCTAGCCGCATCCGTATTCCACTTCAATGAAATCAATATTCGAGACTTGAAAAATTACTTAGCAGAAGAAAATATCGCAGTTAGGAATGACTAAAATGACACTAGACATCCATGCATTAAAATTTGACGACAAAGGTCTAATCCCAACGATTGTACAAGACGATCGCACAGGGGAAGTCCTAATGCTTGCTTATATGAACAAGGATTCAATTGAAAAGACTATAGAAACAAATGAAACTTGGTTTTATAGTCGTTCGAGACAGGAACTTTGGAATAAAGGCGCAACATCCGGAAATACACAGCAAGTGCAACGTATTTCTGTAGATTGCGATCAAGATACCTTACTGATCCAAGTTACTCCACAAGGTCCTGCTTGTCACACGGGCGAAAAAACATGCTTCTTCACAACAGCAATGGAAAAAGAAGAATCATTACGTGAAGTCGTCTATGAGGTAATTGACGAAATCGCAGATCGCAAAGCCAATCCGATAGACGGCTCGTATACGACGTATTTATTCAATGAAGGTATCGACAAAGTGTTGAAAAAAGTCGGAGAGGAATCTACGGAAGTCGTAATCGGCGCAAAAAATGCAGATAAAGAAGAAGTATCCAATGAAATTGCAGATCTGGTCTACCATACACTTGTATTGATGAATATTCTTGACGTTGATCTAACGGATGTTCAACAAGTGTTACGTGAAAGAAGACCGAAAAAGGAAGTGCCACGCAATGAGTAGATTTCTGAGCACAGTTGCACGCCGTACAGAACCTTATGTTCCGGGTGAGCAGTTGAATCAGCCAGATATCATAAAATTAAATACGAATGAAAACCCGTATCCACCAAGCCCAAAAGTATTAGAGGCGATTCAAGAGGAGTTAAACGGCAACACATTGCAACGCTATCCTTCACCAACAGTAGATCCTTTACGTCACGCGATAGCGGAGACATATGGACTGACAAAAGACCATGTCTTTGTAGGTAATGGCTCTGACGAAGTACTGGCATTTTCATTCATGGCATTTTTCGAGCCAGGAAAACCAATTAGGTTTCCGGAAATTAGCTATAGTTTTTATCCGGTCTATTCCAAGCTATTTAATATATCATTCGAAAAAGTTCCATTAAATGCTGATTTCACATTACCCAAAAAGCAGTTCTATAATTCACCAGGCGGCGTCATTCTACCAAACCCCAATGCGCCGACAAGTATTTATGCTGGGTTGGATGTAATCGAAGATATTTTGCAAAACAATCAAGATCAAGTAGTCATTATTGATGAAGCATATATTGATTTTGCAGGTCCGTCTGCGATGAAACTGATTGATCGTTATCCAAATTTACTTGTGATTCAAACCACATCTAAATCTCGTGCACTAGCAGGATTGCGTGTCGGATTCGCACTTGGACAACCCGAATTGATAGCAGGATTGACGCGAATTAAAGATTCCTTCAACTCATACACAATTGATCGCTTAGCTATGGCGGGGGCTACCGCTGCATTTGTTGATCATGCATACTTTTCGGAAAGTACAAATAAAATCATTCGCACACGTGAATCTACAGTCCATACTTTAAAAGAGTTAGGCTTTGAAGTTCTCCCATCCGATGCAAACTTCGTCTTTGTTAAGCCTTTACACAATGACGCAAAAGTATTGTATCAACAATTAAAAGATCGTGGAATTTTAGTCCGTCACTTCGACCAAGCGGATATTCGTGATTATTTACGTATTTCGATCGGTACAGACGATCAGATGAATACACTGTTTGAAGTGCTTAAGCAACTTACTAGATGAATAAATTGATCAAAAGCCATTCGATACTGAATGGCTTTTTCTTGTCGTAAATGTATAGAAAGATGCATAGATGGTTGCTATAGTAGCTTTTGCGACAATATATGACAAATAAAAGATGTATATGTATACAAATACATGTATTTTTAATATTTTCTATTGTATTTTTATACATGTTGACTTATAATAATAAAAAGAAGCTTGATTGGAGAGATAAATTTATGAAAACTAAAAATATAATCATTATTGGTGCGGCAGGAAGAGACTTCCACAATTTTAATACATACTACCGTGGTAAAGAAGAATACAATGTCGTGGCATTTACAGCTACGCAAATCCCGGATATCGATGGACGTAAATATCCAACTGAATTAGCTGGTGAATTGTATCCTGAAGGAATTCCTATTTATTCACAAGATCAGCTACCTGAGTTGATCAAAGAACTAGAAGTAGATGAATGTGTTTTCTCATATAGTGACTTAAGCTACGAAAAGGTTATGGGAATTGGTGCAATTGTGAACTCGGCAGGTGCTAATTTTACACTCCTTGGATCAAAAGCAACGATGATTAAAAGTAATAAACCAGTTATTTCTGTTTGTGCGGTTAGAACGGGAACAGGGAAGAGCCAAACATCCCGTAAAATTATTGAAACATTGCTTGAGCATGATTTGAAAGTAGTAGCTGTTCGTCATCCAATGCCTTATGGCGACTTGGCTGAACAACGTGTGCAGCGTTATGCAACGGTAGAAGATTTCAAAAAACATAAATGTACGATTGAAGAAATGGAAGAATATGAGCCGCACGTTGACCGTGGAAATATCATCTATGCAGGCGTAGATTACCAGGATATTCTGAATGCTGCTGAAAATGATCCAGACGGCTGTGACGTAATCCTTTGGGATGGCGGGAACAATGACTTTTCATTCTACGAGCCAGACTTGGCGATCACAGTTCTCGATCCACACCGTCCAGGCCATGAATTGAAATACTACCCAGGTGAAGTATGCTTGCGTACAACAGATGTGTCCATTATCAACAAAATTGATAGTGCATCGGAAGAAGCAATTCAAACGGTTGAAAACAATATTAAATTTGCAGCACCAAACAGTACAATTATTAAAGCGGAATCAAAGATTTCTGTTGATAATCCTGAAATCATCAAAGGCAAGCGCGTGCTAATTGTTGAAGATGGTCCGACATTGACTCACGGTGAAATGAAGCTTGGTGCAGGTGTAATTGCAGCACAGCGTCTTGGTGCAGCTGAAATTGTTGACCCGCGTCCATTTGCAGTAGGAAGCTTAATCACAACTTTTGATAAGTATCAGCACATCGAAAATATTTTACCAGCAATGGGCTACGGTGAAGAACAGTTAAAAGATTTGGAAGCGACGATCAATGCAGCTGATGTAGATGCAGTCATTATTGGTACACCTATGGATCTGTCACGAGTCATTAATATAAACAAGCCATGCACACGTGTCTATTATGATTTGGATGAAATCGGAACCCCAAATCTTGAAACAGTACTAACAGACTTCATCAAAAAACATAAACTTACTACGACAAATGTGTAAGAAAAGATAGCTTATCGAGCACTTGCACCGGATGGAAATTCGGTTGCAGGTGCTTTTTTCTGCTATACTACGAATAGGACAGTAAGGGGGTAGGAACTTGTTTAATTCAAAAATTATTGATCTTGTCATTGGCGTGGTGATGGCATATTTTGCATATGATCGAATCGCTACAGGACATACCGGTATGGGGATCTTTTTTGTCGTACTCGCAGCATTGAACCTATTATCATTTTTCATGAAGCTTAGAACGGACAAAGACGTTCAGCAAAAATGATTATAAATCTAATCAGTTGTTCCTTTTACTGCAAACTTGTAGTATAATAATAAGATTGCAATTTTGAAATGAGGCTAGAAATCACATGAAAAAATCCATATATGGTTTGACAATTGAACAATTGACAAACTTCTTCATAGAAAACGGACAACAGAAATTCCGAGCAGCCCAAGTATGGGACTGGCTCTACAAGAAACGTGTACTTTCCTTTGATGAAATGAAAAACATCAATCAAGAAGCGCGAGACTTGTTGGATGAGAATTTCTCGATCCAAACACTCGAACAAAATGTCAAGCAAGTCTCACAAGACGGTACAGTGAAGTTTCTCTTTAAAATGGAAGATGGCAACTTGATTGAAACGGTTTTAATGAAATTCCCTTATGGCTATTCTGTGTGTGTGACGACACAGGTAGGCTGTAATATCGGATGCAGTTTCTGCGCAAGTGGTTTATTGCGTAAAAATCGTGATTTAAATGCTGGGGAAATTGTTGGTCAAATCATGAAAGTTCAAGAGCATCTGGACGGCAAAGGTGAAGACGAGCGTGTCAGTCATATCGTTGTCATGGGAATCGGCGAACCATTCGATAACTATGCGAATTTGATGAATTTCTTGCATATTGTCAACGATCAAAAAGGTCTCTCTATTGGTGCGCGTCATATCACCGTTTCCACAAGTGGTTTGACTGAGAAAATTAAAGACTTTGCGGATGAAAACATTCAGATTAATTTAGCTGTTTCATTACACGCACCTAATAATGAGTTACGCTCATCTATCATGAAAATTAACAAAGCATTCCCGATAGAGAAACTAATGGATTCCATTAACTATTATTTAGAAACTACTAATCGTCGAATCACATTCGAATACATTTTACTGCGCGATGTAAATGATCATGTGAAAGAGGCGGAAGAACTAGGCAGGCTGTTGGCTGATAAACGTCACTTGTCGTATGTCAATTTGATTCCTTATAATCCGGTAGACGAGCACGGTCAGTATCAACGCAGTGAACCCGAGGCCATTAAATCGTTTTACGAAGCACTTAAACGTAAAGGCATCAATTGTGGAGTACGTCTTGAGAACGGTACGGATATCGATGCAGCATGTGGTCAATTGAGAAGTAAACAAATCAAGAAAGTAAAAAAACAACCGGTCGGAGATTAATTCTCCGACCGGTTTTTAGTTTTTGCGAGCTAATTTTACAATAAACTGTACAATAATGGAGATTGCTAGTCCGAAAGATGAAATAATGAACAAAGATAAAATTCCGATTGCTTCTGAGTATTCATTATCCATCATCAGGAAGCTGCGGAACATTTCGGCAAATGCTAGAACGAGAACGACCATGAACATTTTAAATGCAATGGATAGCTCATAGAATAGTAAGAGGGAGCTGACAATGCCGACTATGAGACCGAACACTGCAAACGTCAAATAATTATTGACGACTAGATCATGTCCAAGTACTGTCCGTACGCCTAAAATGAGTAGAACAAATGAAATCAATGCAGTAAAAAAACCGGCTTTCCAATAACGAGGATCCAACACGTACACCTGCTTTCCTATCCTAGTATAGCGGATTCGACGAAATACGTCACGCCCTCCGACTATTATTTCATACGTTTTAAATCAGCCAATAATTCTTCTTTATAAGATTCATTTGAGAAATTATATTCCTTCATCATATAGCCTTCTGAATCCATTAGATAAAAATTTGTGCCATGGACAACTTGAGTGGAAGATTCATGTTTCAGCACAAAAGTCTGGAACTCTTCACGTGCAAATGCTTCAAATTCTAGTTGTGTGTAGCCTGTCAGCAAATGCCAGTTGGATTCATCATCCGTGAAGTTTGCGATATAGTCTTTCAATACTGCAGGTGTATCGGTATTAGGGTCGACAGAAAACGAAATGAAGTTCATTTCGATGTTCCGATCTTTCAATTCAGCTTGTAGCTCCGCCATCTCACTCGTTAATGTCGGACATACTGTTGTACAATTCGTGAAGATAAAGTCTGCAATCCAGGGCAAACCAGAAAGTTCCTTGGAATTAAATGGTTGATTATGTTGATCCGTAAAGGTGAATTCACGAACTTGTTTCCCACGCTCAAGTGGTTCACTGCAACCACTGACGAATACTATGAGCATCAACATAAAAGGAATCAAACGTTTCAACTGCTTTCACTCCTTTCGTATTTGCTCAGGCAATTCGATCACCACAATAGTTTCTGTTGTTTCATTGGAAATCGTGAATGTTCCTTCGTGTAACCTTATAATTTCTTTGACGATCGAAAGGCCAAGTCCAGTACCGCCTGTCGTGCGAGTTCGTGCTTTATCGGTACGGAAAAAACGTTCTCCGATATGATCTATGTCTTCATCCCCGATTGTCACGCCGTCATTTGCGATGCGGTATTGTACACCGTGTTTACTGGCCGTAAGATGAATAGAAATGGATTGCGCAGCATATTTTACTGCATTATCAATCGTATTATAAAAAACTTGTTGCAATCGTTTAGGATCTCCTTCTAAAATCAATTCCTCATCAATTGATGTGCGCAACTGAATATCTTTTTCCTCTAACCGAATTACGAATAATTCCAATGTATCTAACAGTAATTGCGCTATCGCAATTGGTTCGTTTACTAATGAATAAACATCCTGCTCTAAATGATTTAGCTCGACTAAATCATGTATGAGCTTTTTCAGGCGTTCAGTTTCTTTCTCGATGGTTGATAAGTATTGTTTTACATCATCAGGAGACGAATCAATTTTATCGCGCGAAAGTTGCGCATAGCCGCTAATATACGTCAAAGGTGTCCTAAGCTCATGTACAATATTTGACGTGAAATCTTTCTTGCGCTGATCTTGTTCTTCAAGAGAACGACTCATTGAATCAAATGCAGTCGAAAGCTTACCTATTTCATCTGTCCGTACCGTATTGAGTCGATTGGAATAATCACCTTTAGATACTTCTTCCGAATAGATCTGCAATGTTTGCAGTGGCTCGAACAACGAACGCCATACACGTTGCAAAATCAAAAATAGAATAAGAAAGAAAATACTGCCTACAAGTACCATGAGCGGAAGACTATCATGGAACACATCTTGGATTGCGGCGAGCGGAACATAAATATAAATAAAACCGATTAGTCCATTTTCTCCTTTAATAGGAAAAATTCCACCGAAGATTTCCCGTTTTAGTTCATCCACATAGCCTTCTTTCATAACAGGCTTACCCGTTTCTAGTATCTTCTCGTCGTTTTCATTGATCAGTGATTGATAATTGATCTGATAAGGGAAATGGGACGTTAAATCATCCAGACGGTCTACAACGATGATTTCATACTCGGAGACAATGTTATACCATTGAATCTTTTCAATGATCGAATCACTTAGCTCGCCGTAATGATAATGAGAAGCCGTTCGATTTCCTTGATACATGATGGACTCTTTAATCTGTTCTTTATATAAATCCGTATACAAGTAATGAATGAAGAAGAATGAAAATAAAATGGTGCAAATGATGCTGCCCAAAAACACAATCAACATCTTTTTGCTTAGATTCAAATTATTCATTCAGGGTCCTCTAACTTGTAGCCGATTCCCCATACTGTTTCAATCATTTTACCTGCATCCCCTAGTTTTAGACGAAGAGTCTTGATATGTGTATCGATTGTACGCTCACTGCTCTGGTGATCATCGCCCCAGACCAATTCAAGTAATTGTTCACGGGAGTATGCGCGCCCTTTATGTTTGACTAGCAACAATAGCAAGCCAAATTCCTTCAAAGTTAGACTTAAGGCTTCTCCATTAAGCTGTGCGGTATACGAGTCCTCATTGATAGTAAGTGGACCTGCATGTAATACGAGTGGGGCGGGATTGTGGCGGTATGTTCTGCGTAAGACCGCTTCGATCCGCGCCACAAGTTCTCCTGGTAAGAAGGGCTTGACGATATAATCATCACCACCAAGCTTCAACCCTTGTACTTTATCCCATTCTTCGCCTCGTGCAGATAGGAAAATCAAAGGAATCGAAGAAGTGCGTTTCATCTCCTCTGCAAATGTGAACCCATCCATATAAGGCATCATCACATCGACTATGCATAAATCTATAGTATGTTGCTTAACGGCCGACAAAGCCTGCAAACCGTCACTGGCTTCTATTACGGTATATCCCGCATCTTCGAGAATGACACGAATTAAATCCCGCATTTGCGGTTCATCATCAATGATCAATAATTGGTAACCCAATTCAATACGCCTCATTTCATAAAATCTCTGCACGCTAATTTTCCGGAAAACATGTGAAATCCACATGAAGTTTCAAAAAGTTGTCGAAACTTCATTGAAATTTCGTAATCATATTTTATAATCATAACAGCTAAACGAATAGATAGGAGAATGAAAAGATGAAACGTTTTGGAATGTTTGTCATGAGTACGGCAATGATTGGTATTCTTGCTGGTTGTGGTCAAGATGAAGAGGTACCGACGGAAGCTGTTTTACCTGAACCAATTGAAGTAGAACTTACAGTACCTGAACAAGGAAATGTCAATGAACCGGTATTCATTACTACACACGTTACACAAGGTGAAGAAAATGTAGATGATGCATCAGAAGTGGAGTATGAAATCTGGGAAGAAGGCAAGAAAGAAGACAGTATTCACGTAGAATCAACCCATGATAAAGACGGTATTTATTCAGCAGAAAATACATTTGAGACAGATGGTATGTATCATGTACAGGTTCATGTTACTGCGCGGGGGATGCATGTCATGCCAAAAAAGCAAATCCAAATCGGAGATGCGAGTCATCAATCGGATGAACATGAAAGTGCACAAGACGATCAACATCATGAACATGGCGATGGAGTGGAAGGATTATCTCTTCATTTCATGCAACCTGAGTCAGCAAAAGCAGCGACAGATACAGTGTTGATGACACATGCACAGCTTGACGGTGAAGCATTAAAGGCACAAGTCCGCTATGAAATCATCTCGGCAGATAAAGAAACCACATGGGTAGATACGGATGAAGCGAAACCGGGTGAATATACAGCCAACTATCAATTTCCTAAAGCGGGCAGCTATCAAGTGATTATCCACATTGAAAATGAAGAGATACACGAGCACGAAGAACATACTGTAGAAGTAAAATAAATATCATCCCTCGTCACTCCGGTGGGGAGGGCATTTTATTGGGAAGCAAAAGCTGTAATTCATTGATGAAAAAGGGTACACTAGTATACGTGAAAGATTAACCAACAAAGAGGAGTGTTAGCATGACAAACTATCCAGAGAAAACATGTTCCATCGAAAGACTTGTAACAATTCCAGAAGATGTACAAAAAGTACTTAACGGTGAAAAATGGGCGACTAGACGTAATGGTGTGTATGCATACCCTGGCGAAATTATGACGTTAGAAGGCAAAGAGTACAAAATTGAGAAATTGTATGAACAAACACTCGGTGAACTAACGGATGAAGATGCCAAATCTGAAGGTCATGAAACAGTTGAAGAATATAAACAGGTGATGTTGTCGATCCACGACAAAATGCCTTGGCTTCCTAAAATGAAAGTTTGGGTGCACGAATATAGCCCAGCTCAGAAATAATCTCTTAAATGAACTATTATTACGGAGCGATTGTCTATGCGCACGTAGTATCGGCTGTAATTTCAGTAGGCCCATTATTTCTCCTACTGCCATTAATACGTCGGCTACGTACTGCTAAAGCAGAAGCGGAAGACATCTATCTTGCGTTTATCCGGATCATTATACGACTCGTTATGCACTCAGGCCATGTGCTTGTTGTGACCGGTATCTTATTAATTTTATTTGGTCCATGGCCATGGAACACCTCGTGGGTTATTCTCACAATAGGCGTCATGTTGCTGTCCGGATTCTTCTTGGCAACTGGTTTCTCCTCTGTATTGAAAAGATTCCATGAACCAAGCATTGATAGGGAAGCAGTGGTCAATAAGTTGCAACGCACTGCCTGGATCTATATTGGACTGCTGATGGTGATGCTTTGGCTGATGGTACAAAAACCGGCAGTCTGGTAAAATTACATAGCGAGCAAAAAGATGTGTACATTGTTGCACATCTTTTTTATTGTAGGATTTGGTTTGACAGTAAAAATTACAGCGAATATGATGAAGATAGCAGTTTTTTGAAAGGAACGATTTGAAGATGAAAATGAAAGTACTCGGTCTACTGACGATCTTTGGGTTGCTATTGACGGCATGCAGTCCAACCGGTAGCAATGAAACAATAAAAATAGGCACGACGGCAGGAATTTATGCAAAAGTCATCGATCAGGCATTAAAACCGGCACTTGAAGAGCTAGGTTACACAGTTGAAATCGAATCGTACGTAGATTTAATCGAACCAAATAAAGCGTTGGCTGATGGCGAAATAGACGCCAACATCAACCAACAACAAATCAATCTTCAGCAGTTTAACGAACAATATGATTTGCCGATAGTGGCTTTAACGGAAGTTCCGAGTGTGGGTCTTGGCTTGTACTCCAACTCGTTGACATCGATGGACGATATACCAAATGGTTCATGGGTTACTATTCCGAATGATGAACTAGGCACGGCAAGAGCCCTACGTTTCCTTGAACAGCAGGGGTTAATTTCAATAGATCCAAAAGCACCAACTTATGCGGTTACAGAAAAACAAATTGAGAGTAATCCGAAAAACCTAAACATCCAGCCCATCTTGATTGCTCAGCTGATTCCATCTATGGCAAGCGGTGATTTGGCAATTATTCCAGACAATTATATTATGGTCAATGAAATGGAATTGGACGATGCTCTGGCGCACGAACAGCTAGATGAAGAGTTGCAATATATTGTTGCAGTTAGAGAAGAAGATCGTAAGAAGGATTTTGCACTTGCGATAAAAAAAGCAGTAGCATCGAAAACATTCCAAGAAGCTATTGATGAACATTTCCAAGGCTTCGGAAAATAAAAACCACGTATGGACTCAACTCGAGCCATACGTGGTTTTTTCGTCTAACTTATCTTTGTTGTCGCTTCAAAAAGTCTATATCTGGGTAATAGGCATCTTTTACGAGTAAGTTCGGCCCAAGACAACGCACAGCAGGACAGTGACAGCTAACGCTTTTCGCTAATGGATGCTGTTGCCAGTTATCGTATAGATCGGTTAAATGATCGGTTTGAATATTTCCAAGTGCCGGAACATCTCCGAAATCTGTCACGATCACATCTCCGGTAAACATATTGACATTCAACCGGGAACGACCATCTGGATCATTTCGTACAGTGACGTTTTCACTTGCTGCAAGTTTCGTAAATAATTCTTGATCTCTCGCGTCGTGACTGCAATTATAAAATGGCAATGTTCCAAATAGCATCCAAGTTTGCGGATCACGGTAGGACAGCAAATCGAGCATGGCGATACGTGTTTCGTCCAAAGTGAGCACATCCAATGACGAAGCGAAATCGCTAGGATACATGGGATGTATTTCATGGCGTCCACATTTCATTTCATGGACGATTTGTTCATGAATCGTCTGTAAATGAGGCAATGTTCGGCGATTCAGCATAGTTTCCGCTGACACCATTACACCCATTTCAGACAATGCTTGACTGTTTTCAATCATGCGTACGAATTGTGCTGCACGACGTTCACGTGGCGGTTTGCGTTCCATACGAGCGAATCCACCATCGATGAAATCATCGACCGTACCCCAGTTATGTGAAATATGCAGTACATCCAAATAGGGTGCAATTAATTCATAACGTTCTATAGGCATAGTAAGGTTTGAATTCACCTGCGTCTTAATCCCGCGCGCATGTGCATACTGCAATAGCGGTACGACATACTGCTCGACGGACTTCTTCGAAAACATCGGTTCGCCACCTGTTAAGCTAATCGTTCGCAAGTGGGGGATTTCATCCAATTTCTGCAACAGCAATTCGATGGGTAATGCTTGTGGATCTTTCGGTTGTAGCATATATCCAACGGCACAGTGTTCACAACGCATATTGCATAAGTATGTCGTCGTGAATTCTATACTTGATAGAACTTGTTTACCGTGCAACTCTACATCTTGATACGCTTCCCATGCATCTAGTAGACGGGAATGTGAAAGTACCATGTACGTAACTCCTTATACCAATTAATTTTTATCGCTAGCATATTCCGCCAAATCCTTCGCGTATTTACTCATCGAAGAAGTAGAAACATCGAATGCTTCCGCGATTTCTTTTAGTGTCATATCGAGTGGTTCAAAATAATTATTGTCTTGTCCATAACGGATTGCGCCCGCTGCAATCGCTAGTTTTTTACGTGCTTTTGGCTGCTTATCTACTAAGAAGTCTTCAAGCACTTCAAGCAATGCCTCCGATTCTCGGTCATGTTGCTG
The DNA here is from genome assembly GCF_002743425.1 of Sporosarcina sp. P7. NCBI lineage: Bacteria > Bacillati > Bacillota > Bacilli > Caryophanales > Caryophanaceae > Sporosarcina > Sporosarcina sp. P7. The sequence goes on from NZ_PDZF01000008.1 coordinate 95,899, forward strand.
TAAAAAATCATCAGCCGACTCTATAACGCCTGCTTCAAATTCAGTAAACTCATCTCCGGTATAGCCGCTTTCACCAAGCGCTATCCAGAACTTCATGATGGATTCTTTTAGCGAAGGATTTTCAGTATCCGCAAGTGTTTTGGCAAATTGTTTGATTGCTTCCGAATGATCAGTCGGGAAGAAGATTAAACTGGAGACTGCTAGATAATTACCTTCAGACGTACCATCAGAAAGTATGAAGCAATAAAAGTGCACACCAACAGGAATAGGCTTATCGCTTTCTTTCCACAATTCAATCGTTTCATCACCAAGAATACTTGTAGCTGTTAAATAAGTATTCCCGACAGCAGTTACTTCACCGATAAATACACGCGGCTCTGACCATCTATCCAATAATTCTAGAATAGATGGTCGAATATGTTTTTTCTTCTGCTTTGCCACATAGTCGTCCCAAATATCTCTTCGTTTATGGAAGAAAAATTCGTCAAGCGCAATCGTTTCGATCATTTCTTGTGGTAAATAACTATTCAATGAAGATTTCCATGTATTAGCAAATTCCACGAACGCCGGTATATCTGGTCGCTGGGGATGAATATCATAAAATGTTTGCAATAAGTGCTCCATTTCATCTGTCAACAAATCCTCAACTGTCACCGCATCTTTTCGTTCGCAGCACTTTTTATATTTCTTTCCACTGCCACATGGGCATGGATCATTACGTCCAACCATTAAAACACTTCCCTTATTAAAATTACTACATATCTAAGTGTACCAAACGCGAGGCGAGTTCGCATGATATTTGTGTGTTGATTAAACGGCAGTGAAATCTTCACCTATTGTGTACTATATAACAGAACTGAAGAGTACTTAAATATGTGGGAGAAGGGATAGTATGCAGTATAAATTTTACTTTATATCTGGTGAAATATTGGATAAATAGGTTACTATTCTGTCTCTTCTTCCATATGCTATTTCGAGGTGACCTATGGAGCAGTCTATCTTGCTATTTTTATTGTATGCAGACATCTGTCTAATCACTGGCTTTTATATGTACATTAGAAAAGTGAGGAAATTGGTAGGTTTCCATTTAGGTATGAATATGAGCATGGTTATGGGCGGGATGGCCGCTTTGTTGTTTGGGATCATGCTTATCACACATTTGCCGTTTCACTTTACGTATATTACATTACTCTCGGCGATTATTGGAGGAGTAGTAGGAGCTTGGTTTGGTATGCTGATTGATTATCAGACGTTTGTGACTGGTTTGACGAATGGTCTGATTGTCGGGCTAATGGCACCGATGATTGGCACTGTTATAGAGATGCAAATGCTATTTATCTGGTTTCTACATGCATTCTTCATCGGTTGCTTAGGTATTTTATTCATTTCTATTAAAAGGGCGTGAAGGGGGTTATGCTACTTCTACTCTTGCTGTTCATGTGGTGTGTTGGTGAAATACTAGCCAACTATCGAATAGTAAAGAAGAAAGGATTGTTGTTTGACGACCGATTCACAAAAACAATTTGTATGGCGATTGCGTCCATCTCTTCTTTTTCCACAGCATTGTACTTAGAATTATTGTTGCCAGATATTCAAATGGCTACGTATTTATTGCCAATATTTCTTGGCGTGTGTATAGGTTGGCGATTCGGTTCACTTATTCAAGCACCTGCTTCATTAAATGGTCTTTATAACGGCGTGATAGGGGGAGTAATGGGCATGATGCTTGGTGCAGTGTTGAAAAATCCCGCGCTTTGCAATATCCCCCTTGATTCTAATTCATTGATTGAGAGTAATCTTTTTATCCTAACTATATTTATTGCCTTTTCCCATTCGTTGGTTTGTTTCTTCATCCGCTATTCGATGAGAGGGTGAAGATAGTTTGGGCATGAGAGGAGAAAAATAGTGAAAAAATCCATCATCCTATTAATGCTACCTATCGTTTTTTTGGTTTTATATGCGATGTGGTCGAAAGCGGTGGAACTACCCCAAATTGGAAAAGTAGCTGAATGGCCTTTTACAGAGGTGGGCGAGAACAAGACAAACTTCCAGGGGAAACCAAAGCTTGTCACATTTTTCTTCACAAAGTGTCCCGATGTTTGTCCCACTACTATGTTGGATCTGACAGCTTTGCAAGAGGTAATGGAAGATAGGGGAATCTCTCAGGATAAATACTTTATCATAGCTATCACCGTGGATCCTGAATATGATACGGAAGATAAAATAGTGCAATATAAAAAACTATTTAATATTGAAGACCCTAACTGGTTGTTTTTTAGGGGCACAGAAGAATCGACTAAAGCGTTTTCAAACTATCTGAATTTCTATTACGACAAAAATGAAGATGGATTCGTTACCCATTCAACTTCTATGTATATTGTCGACGATAAAGATTCGATACGAGCACAACATAATATGGCAACACGGAAAAATAAAGTAGCAATCGAAGAAATCGCTAATCATCTACAACAACTAATCAAATAGTTATAGCAGTACTTTTGAATTAGGGATAGGGAGGCGAACTTTATAAAGAAATCAAGTAGAAATCCTGAATTTTCCTCACCAACGAGTAATGGACCGGATGAACAAACGAGAGTGTTGACAGATTATATCGGCCAGAAAAATTTATTTAAAATAGCCGGAATTCATGAACCACTTAGGAAATCATTGACACTCAAAAAGTTCTTCAAAAGCAAACGAAATCAGCAAGTTGTCATTTCATCATCCGGGGAGATTGACAGCTGTTTGGAAACAGAAGGTAAAGTCGCAGCAATCGGCAGAGATTTTATTATGCTAACGAATCTACAGAAACGAATTTGGATCCCCTACACGTATATTGAAACAGCAAATATCCCCTTTGGTTTTCCCTCTTATTCGAATACGTATCAGCATCATTTATATGATAATGAATTGCAAAAAAAGCTTACACTCCGATTTGGTGAGACCGTCAACAAAAGGGAAGCACTCGTCCAACAATTTTTCGAGGAGTCTTTTCGGACCAACCTTCTTTCATGGAAAGGAACAAGAGTGGAAGTCGTCTTACACGAAGAAACGGTCAGCGGAAAAATCGTGAATACGACAAAGAGCGATTTGGAGCTCATGAGCTTTGGCGTAGTGCGCAAAATTCCTTTAGATAAGATTCGCTTTGCATCTACTCTTTCCCTATTTTCATTTTTGAAAAAAGAGATGTGGACGCTGATCCGATCATTAGATAAAAAGGTAAAAGGAGGAATGGACAATGAAAAATAAAAAATGTATTCAATCCCGGGATTTCTCGGGTTTATTAAATACAGAAGTACTCATTATCACTCACGCGATGCAGCTAAATCTATTAGGTCAAGTATTCAGACCGGTTTTTTGCGGTACTGTTTCGGAAGTGGGGGCAGGGCATCTTACCTTAACGCCTGTTACTGTCAAAATGGTGAATGCCCCTTTTTATAAGTTTCCGACACCGATCAGTATCCCCCTGGAGAACATTGTTTCATTCTCGACAGAAGTGCCTTGTGATTTAGTCTTTCCGTTAACTTAAAAAGGAGATGGATACATGACACAACCAACTGAATGTCAGCCGATTAATATAATTCGTAAAGAAGGGATTAGTACTCACTTTAGTCAGAACATAAGCCAGAAAGTTTTAATTCTGACTGAAGCGTTTCCGTTTATGTTTATAGGAGAAATTATTAGTGTGGTAGATGATTTTGTGGAAATAAAAGTTCAAATAACGTCTATCCCTGCATTGGAAGGAAAAACATGGTTTGTGCATATCGACTCAATTGAAGTCTTCTATATCGAAACAGAAACAGGAATTAAAATCCCTGAATTAAAAGAGTAGAAAATGAGGTGAAGTGAGTGAAGAGACGCTACCATGTAGTAGCCATCCCCATACGGATTGTCTTGAACACGTTTGGTGACCACAATCCGAATGGCATGATGTATGTGCTCAAGGAAAATGAAGAAAAAGTGAAGCGGCTCGTAAAGAAAAATCCTTTCATGCCTGTTGATCTCGTTCAGCCGCTCTTTATCCGGGCGAATGAAGGAGATACCGTGGAAATTCTCTTTGAAAACAAACTTCCTTTCCATGCGGGTATGCATTTTCAGGAAGCAGAATACGATGTTTGCCAATCGGACGGAGCGAATGTTGGCTTCAATAAAGATACAACTATAGCTCCATGTGAAAAAATTCTATATAAGCTGCACTTAATGAAAGAAGGGAACTATTTCTTTTCCGATCTTGGAAATGTCTCGAGTGATCAGAATGGTTCCAACTCAAATGGCCTGGTAGGAGGCTTATGTGTACAAAGCCGTTTCTCTTGGTGGACTGATCCAGAAACAGGCAAGCCGATGAACAGTGGCCAATATGCAGATGTCCATCATCCTTTACTACCTTCCTTCCGAGAGTATGTGTGGATGTTTACAGATGAAATGGAAGTGAATGATTTAACAGGTAACAGGCCAATTAATCATTTCTCCAATCAAGAGGAAGAGTCATTCCACGGCGCTAATTACCGTTATGAACCGGAAAATAGACGTGAACAATTAGTTGCGGAAGGGGTTGTCTGTCCGAACTGCGAAGGTGAGGAAGTACACCATGATTCATGGGTATTCGGTGACCCGTCCACGCCGATTTTGCGAGGTTATGTCGGTGACCCTGCAAAAATACGGCTTTTCCATGGCGGAGTAAAGGAAACACATGTATTCCATTATCACGTTAACCAATGGTTCAGCGATCCAAGTGATTTGGCGTCAGAAATTTTGGATGCGCAAGCCATTAGTCCACAAGGCCATTATACAATCCAGCCTCTTTACGGTCTTGGCAGCTTGCAAGGTTCTTTCGGTGATGCAGTTATCCACTGTCATCTATATCCGCATTTCGTCGCGGGGATGTGGGGGATGAACCGAGTCTTCAATACTCTTCAAGATGGCAGTCAGTGCTATCCAAACGGGGTTCCAATCAAGTCACTTAAGCCTCTTCCCGACAGACCGGCACCGCCTAAACCAACCAAAATGAAACCTGGTTTCCCGAATTTCATTCCAGGAAAAGTCGGTATGAAAGCACCTCGTCCACCAATGGGGATTGTCGGAGGTAGAGGGCTGACTGAACTGGAGAAGAACGCAGCAATCGCAAATCCCCGACCGGGTGCTGTTTTTACAGATCCGTGTCCTGAAGGGGCACCTGTGAAGGAGTTCAATATCTCTTTGATTGAGATTCCTCTTATGTATAACCGTGAAGGTTGGCATGATCCGACTGGACGGATTTACGTGCTAGATGAAGATCTGGACGATATTTGCTCGGGTAAAAAAGCACCCGAACCGCTCGTTATCCATGCATCGAGTCATACGCGCTATCAAATTAATTTCACCAACCGATTGCCGCATATCTTGGATGGCGATGCCTTCCAACTCGTTACGCGAACTTACGAAGCCGGTATGCATATCCATTTTGTAAAGTTTGATGTGCTTGTAAATGATGGTGCGAATGTCGGTTGGAATTATGATTCTTCCGTTTTATCAGGTGAAACAATTCAATACTCTTATTATGCAGATACAGAGCTAAAAGCATGGTTCTTCCATGACCATTTATTCCCTGGTTCCCATCAGCAACATGGCGTCTTTGGAACAGGGGTCGTGCATCCGCGTTTTTCTAATTATCTGGATTCATCGACTGGCGAAGAATCATATCAAGGAACAGAAATCACTTGTATCAACCCACTGATTCCCGATTACAGAGACTTTGCGATATTTGCACAAGACTTCACACACTTATTCAATAAAGACGGTAAACCATTAGCACCTCCGCCATTCCCAGGTTCTGCCGATGATCCAGGACTGTTTGGAGTGAACTATAAAAATGAACCATTGCAATTTCGCTTAGGCAAAGACTGCGATCCGGCTTATACTTTCAGCTCATATGTAAAAGGAGATCCAATCACCCCGATTTTTAAAGCCTACAAGGGAGATTCGATACGGATTCGACTACTGCAAGGGGCACAGGAAGAATCTCATAGCTTTAATGTGCATGGTTTACGTTGGTTGCATGAGCGTGGAGATCTATATTCCCGATTGGAAAACCAGCAGCATATAGGCATATCCGAATCATTCACATTGGAGACCCATGTGCCACGATCGGGTGATTATTTATGGACATTTGAAACCGAAGAGGATTTATGGAATGGTCTATGGGGTCTGATTCGCGCGTTCGATGAAAAAGTTCCTGAACTAATCAAACTGCCAGATCGGCCCGAACCGGAAGAGCGTTCAAAACCTGTGCCGGAATGTACAGGTAACAAACCGCCATCAGCAGCAGATCCAACTGTAGATATAGTGGAAGGGCCCCTGCGAAAATATGATGTCGTAGCTTTTCAAACTTCGATTAAGTATAACTCGTTCGGTGATCATGATCCGAATGGCATTATTTTTGCATTGCGTGAGAATATGGAAGCGATACGGGAAGGTAAAATGGAACCGGTACCTCTCATTTTACGTGGCAACGTTGGGGATACAGTCGATGTTACGTTAACTAGCTATCTGAAATCAGAGCTGTTCCCGTTCAAAGACGGAATCTTTCCATATCCGATTGTGAAGGAGCAAGCATTTTATCCGCCATCTCTACGTATTTCCCTTCATGCCCAATTACTTGATTATGATGTGAAGACATCTGCCGGAGAGACGGTAGGATTTAATGGAGATCAAACTGTTGGTCCGGGTGAATCTAGAACCTATCGTTGGTATGTCGATTCCGCTGTTGGTGCGTGTGGCATGTGGGATATGGCAGATATTCGCAATCACCGTTCGCAAGGCGCGTTCGGAGCGTTTATTGCTGAGCCTAGGGGAACGGAATATTTGGATCCATATACATTGCAGCCAGTGTCAACAGGAGCGAATGTAATCCTGCGGAATCCGTACTTACCAGATACAAGGGAGTTCGTAATTGTGATGCATGACGGTGTAAGGCTGCTAGATAAAAATAACCAAGTCATTTTTGATCCTGTGGACGGTATTTTGCTTGCTCCGCCTGAGATAGACGGAGATTTGCTCGATACGTATGATCAAGGATCACGCGGCTTTAACTACCGAAGCGAACGGTTGATTAATCGTTATCGGCAGCATGCAAAAATTCATGATGTATTTAGCTCAAACGTTTTTGGTGATCCTTCTACTCCTGTATTCGAAAGCTATGTGGGAGATCCAGTCACTATTCGATTAGTTACACCTGCTGAAAGACGAAGAGCTCATACATTCCACCTCCACGGTCACCGTTGGAAATTTGATTCGAAAAATATTCATTCACGGACAGAATCCTATGTCGGATTTAACGTTGCAGGCGCTAAGAGAAATCTACAGCTTCTTGGCGGTGCAGGAGCTTATAGAGGATTCTGCGGTGATTTCATGTATCGGTCAGGCAACATTCGCTGGGATATCGAGCAAGGAATGTGGGGGATCATGAGAGTATTTGAAGAGCTTAAAAAGCATCTTCCAAAACTAGATCAATAGTTTGGTAAAGAACGGGAGGTGTGAAAATGGGAAACAAGAGAATACAGAAAAAACAGAAGAAAAAGAAAATGCAAAAGTCTGACTTCTTCATACCTAAAAAATGCTGTCCTAGACGGGCAGGAAGTCCAGAATTGCCATCTCCAGAAAGCTGTCTTCCTCTTGAAAAACGTGAGGAAGTAGACGAGAAAATTGCAGAAACCAATCGGTTATTACTGGATTTAGCACTTGACGATAACCGGTCCATTCAAGAAACGTTTCAACGGGCTTTTGACGGGCTGATTGGTCTAGAAGTAGAAATAATAAATCCTTTAAATGAAACCATTTCCGGAGTAGTGATGAGGGCGGCATATGATTTCATCCTACTAAGCCGAGAAGATTATAAAATCATCGTACCATACGAGCAGATTGAATCGGTCAAATCCTCGGGCTACTATTCTGAACAATTGCCAAAGGCCAATTTAAAGAATATCGACCCACATTTACGTAGGAAGCTAACATTTCAGTTTGGAAAAGTCGTTGCCTCTTCTCCAGAACTTATTCAGCTATTCTTCAAAATTCCATTAGCGGTCTATTTGCTGTTGTTTGAAGGGCAGACGATAAAAGTTAGGGTAGGTACATTACTGATCGAAGGTGTACTTGTGAATTTGAATAAAGAGTCGATTGTATTGAAGTTGGCTAATGAAACAAGGATCATTTCAATCCGAAATATTGGTCATATCCTAATTAGTAAATAAACAATCAGTCCCTGTAAACTCGGGGACTGGTTGTTTGATTTTTTATATTACTTGGTAGGGTTTTTAGAAGGGCAACCCCCTAGTGTCTTTACAGATGAAATTTTGTCGATTGGAAATAGCAATGTTTCCCCGATAGGATGTCCTCTTTTCATTCCTTTTAACTCATCAGTACGATTAGAGTCTGTAGGCAAATCTTCCACTTTCCCATTTACAAATATCTCGACAAAATTGGAGCCAACAAAAACGATAGTACCCTTAACGATTTCATCATTGTTTAACTGGAACTCTGCTTCACAACAAACCATTTGGCGCAAACGAAAGTTAAGACCGTTTTGCAGACCGCCTAAACGAATCATAAAGCACGGACAGCATAAGTCTTTTCTACAACGGGTGCAGTATTTTTTACAGTGATTCTGACAGTAATTCTTCTTATCCCATTTACAATTAACTGGCTTTCTCAAAGCATTCACCTCCCACTGTTCTTTGTAGGATATGAATATCTGGCACTTGTGAGATAATGTAACAACCTAAGAAAGTTATAGAGTCTAGGGATTCATTTTTAAAAATAAATAGTGAATGTATTTCAATCAACTATCCAGACACTTACTTTTTCATAATATTTATATGACGTAGTGTACAAACGAAGAGGCGAGTTCGCATGTTATACATAACGAAATGACGTTGGGAAAATTAAAAAGCACTCTTCGAATCATGTAGATTCAAAGAGTGCTCCTTTACATAGTATTAGTTATCTAAACTCTTGATGAATTGTAAGACCTCGTCCGCGGTAGACAGGGAAAGAATATGATCTATTTGACTTTCCAAAGCGGTCTTAGACAGGTTCTGAATTTGTGAACGTGCACGAAGGATTGAAGATGCACTCATGGAAAATTCATCTAATCCCATCCCGAGCAATATAGGAATTGCCGTTTCGTCACGTGCCATTTCTCCACACATGCCTACTGCTTTACCTTCTTTATGAGCCGCGTCAATAATCAATTTAATAAAGCGCAAAATTGACGGATTATATGGTTGGTAAAGGTAAGATACGTTTTCATTCATCCGATCAGCGGCCATCGTATACTGAATTAAATCATTTGAACCAATTGAGAAGAAATCTACTTCCTTGGCAAAGACATCAGCCAATATAGCCACAGCCGGCGTTTCAACCATAATACCGAGTTGAATCGTTTCGTTTACCTCGACTTTATCACTGATGAGTTGTTGTTTGACGTCTAAGAATATTTCTTTTGCTTGTCTGAATTCATCAATCGTTGTGATCATGGGAAACATGATCCGCAAGTTTCCATGTATACTAGCACGCAATAACGCCCGTAACTGTGTTCTGAACATCTCTTCATTATCGAGACATAGGCGAATTGCTCGTAAACCTAAGAATGGATTGGCTTCATGCGGTATTTGTAAATAAGATAATTCTTTATCTCCACCAATGTCCAGAGTTCGAACAACGGTAGCGCTTCCGTTCATTTGTTTTAACACACTTTTATAAGCTTCGAACTGTTCATCTTCGGTCGGAAATTGTTCTTTTTCCATGTAAAGAAACTCCGTGCGAAATAAACCAATTGTTTCCCCGCCATTTTTTAAGACACTTTCAACATCGTCAGGAGTTCCAATATTTCCTGCTAATTCAACGCGATGACCATCAAGCGTGATAGTAGGTTCATGCGCAAGCAATTGCCATTCTGCCTTTTGCTTAGCAAATGCTTGTTGCTTTTTTTGATAAGCGACTAAAGTTTCTGCGTGAGGGTTCACAATGATTTTCCCGGCTTCCCCGTCAACAATAATAATTTCGCCGTTTTGAATCGTAGCCATTGCCATTTTACTTCCGACAACGGCCGGAATCTCCAATGTTCTCGCTAAAATTGCAGAGTGAGAAGTAGGCCCCCCAATATCCGTCACAAATCCTTTAATGAGTTCAGGGTTCAGTTGAACAGTATGAGAAGGCGTCAAGTCTTCCGCAATGATAACGACCTCTTGTGTAATATCTTCGGGTGTTTGAATGCTTACGCCAAGCAAATGGGAAAGGATTCGTTTCGTCACATCCCGAATATCAGCGGCACGTTCTCTCATATATGGATCGTCCATCGCTTCGAAAATGGACACGTATAAGTTTGCCGCTTCTTGTACCGCATATTCGGCGTTCACGTGTTGCGTTTGAATCATATCTGTAATAGCAGCGTGTAATTCTGGATCGTCGAGAACAAGTAAATGTGCACTGAAAATAGCTGCTTCCTGATCACTGAACTTTTCCTGTGTCTGTTTCTGAATAGTCGTCAATTCTGATCGGGAATGGGAAAGTGCGATTTGCAGACGATCTATCTCTGCTGACACGTCTGAAATGGATTCCTTCAGTACAGTCAACTCAGCATTTTCTAGACGAAAGGCCTTGGCGATAGAAATACCATTGGAGGCTGCGATGCCCTGAAGGATTTTTTCCATTAGTCTTCTGCGCCTTCAGAACGTAATAATTCCTCCAACTTATTCATTGCTTCTTTTTCATCATCACCATCTGCAATTAACGTAATGGTAGATCCTGCAGCGACACCAAGTGACATCACACCAAGAATTGATTTTAGATTTACCTTCTTTTCTTTATATTCAAGTGAAAGTTCTGATTTGAAAGGAGTAGCGGCAGCGACCAATTGGGCAGCTGGACGTGCGTGAAGCCCTTCACCATTGCGAAATACGAATTGTTTTTTTATCATTACGATAACCTCCTATGAATTGTTTTGAATGTTTTTGACTGCTTATGAATGATTATGATAGATTTTATTGAAAAATTCAAGTAATATGTTGTTATTGATAGAAAAGGTGGGTTGCGCATGCTGACAAATGAACGATATGAATTAATCTTAAAAAAATTGGCTACTTATAAAACGGTGAAGATTACGGAATTAGTAGAGGCAACCGGCGCATCTGAATCTACCATTCGAAGAGATTTAACTGAACTCGAAACGCTCAATAAACTTCAACGTATTCATGGTGGGGCCACAATGCCAGATCGAGATATGCAAGAGCTAAGCATTTCAGCCAAGTCGGAAAAATATTTCTCAGAAAAAGTAAAAGTCGCATCCTTGGCAGCTAGTATCGTCAAAGAAGGGGATTTCATTTATCTTGATGCGGGGACAACTACGTTTCACATGATACCTTTTCTAAAAGATCGTAATATAACGGTGGTAACAAATGGGCTGACACATGTGGAATCACTAACTGAGTATGGCATTTCCACTTATTTAATTGGAGGCCATGTCAAAGCTACGACAGGTGCGCTCGTTGGGCAACAAGCTAGGAACTCGTTGAAACAATATCATTTCAATAAATGTTTTTTGGGTACGAATGGGGTTGATCCTGTTCACGGATATTCGACGCCAGATCCTGATGAGGTCACTGTGAAAAGTTTGGCAGCAGAGCAATCAAGAACTACTTATATAGTGGCGGATCATTCCAAAGTGAATAGAAACAGTTTCATTAAATTTTTATCTATAGAAGAAGCAGTGTTGCTTATTGACGAAATACCACAAGATATTCTAAATGAACTGGAAGAGAAAACATTAGTAAAGGTGGTTCAGAAATGATTTTCACATGTACATTCATGCCGACAGTAGACTATACTGCTTACTTATCTAATTTTGAGCGTGGAGAACTGAATCGTACAAATGAAGTGTATTACTATCCCGGTGGAAAAGGCATTAACGTATCACGGGTAGTTCACAGACTGGGTGTAGATACGGTAGCATGCGGTTTCATTGGAGGCTTCACAGGCGACTATATTGAGGAATTTTTACAAAAAGAAGGTATAAGAACTGATTTTATTCGCACAGCAGATATTACCCGAATCAATGTGAAAATTAAATCCACCGATGAAACGGAGCTAAATGGGCCTGGACCAAGTTTACATGAAAAAAATATTCAAGATCTTCTTGAGCGTATTGGACGATTAACTGATAATGACTGGTTAGTGATTGCAGGAAGAATTCCAGAATCTCTACCTTCGTCATTCTTATCTGAACTTGCCGCACTTTGTGAAAAAAATAAAGTCAAGCTTGTAGTGGATACATCAGGACCTGCTTTGAAACAGATCATGGAAGTAACTAAGCCATTCTTGATCAAGCCGAATGAACAGGAACTTGGGGAATTGGTTGGTAAGCCCATTCATAGTAAACAGGAAGCAGTTGGTTATGCCAAAAAACTAGTAAGTGAAGGTGTTCAACATGTGGTGATATCGATGGGTAAAGAAGGAGCGCTCTATGTATCAGCTAACGAAACATTGGCAGCCGCTGCACCAAAAGGTAAGCTCGTCAATTCGGTAGGTGCGGGAGATTCACTAGTATCAGGTTTTATCGCATCCTACTCCAAAGAAGGACATGCGGGAAACGCTTTTAGATATGGAGTTGCGAGCGGAAGTGCCACCGCTTTCCAGTCCGATTTATGTGAAAAGGAAGACGTTGAGTCGTTATTGAGTCAAGTGATCATTACGAAACTATAGGAAGAGGTGCTATTCTATGAAAATCACACAGTTATTGACAGAGGATACAATCAACCTTCATTTACAATCTGAATCGAAGGAAACGGTTTTATCCGAACTGATTCAGCAGTTACATGACGCAGGGAAATTACGTGACAAAGACCAGTTCACGAAGGATATTATGCATCGCGAAAGTCAGAGCACAACGGGTATTGGTGAAGGAATCGCTATTCCACACGCGAAGTCAGCTGCTGTTCAGACGCCTGCTATCGCATTTGGCCGTTCTTTAGAAGGTGTGGACTTTGATTCGCTCGATAGCCAACCGGCACATTTGTTTTTCATGATTGCAGCGAGTGAAGGGGCGAACGACGACCATTTAGATGCACTGTCTAGATTAGCGACATTTTTGATGGATACTTCATTTCGCGATAAAATCTTGTCTGCACAAACAGCAGCGGACGTATTGCAAGCGGTTAATGATAAAGAGTCGGAGTTAGATGAAGAGGTAACAGAAGAAGTACAAACCAAGCAAGAAGAGAAATCAGCGGTACGTTTGCTAGCGGTTACGGCTTGTCCGACTGGAATTGCGCATACGTATATGGCTGCCGAAAAATTGAATGAAAGGGCAAAAGAACGTGGTCTTTCATTAAAGGTAGAAACAAACGGTTCATCGGGTGTGAAGAATAGATTAACGGATGCAGAAATAGCAGAAGCGGATGCCATTATTGTGGCAGCAGATACGAAAGTGGAGATGGCACGATTCGCTGGAAAACATGTGATCCAGACGAAAGTTGGAGATGCTATCTATGAAACGGATACATTACTGGACAGGGCGATTGAAAAAGATGCACCGATTTATCAGTTAGAAAAAGGTCAGGAAGACACATCATCGAGTGATAAGAAAAGTGGATTTTATAAGCATTTGATGAACGGTGTATCAAATATGCTTCCGTTCGTCGTTGGTGGAGGAATTTTGATAGCGCTCTCTTTCTTCTGGGGAATCGAATCTTCTAATCCAGACAGTCCAGAATACAATGCCTTTGCTGCTATGCTTAATACTATTGGTGGCGGAAAAGCATTCTTCCTAATGGTCCCTGTATTGGCTGGCTTCATAGCCTCAAGCATAGCCGATCGTCCTGGTTTTGCTCCCGGTATGATTGGGGGTCTGATTGCCATCACCGTTTCAGGCGTAGATGGAGTAGGCGGTGGTTCAGGATTTTTAGGTGGTCTTATTGCAGGGTTTTTAGCAGGGTATATTACTTTACTCGTTAAGAAACTATTTGCTCGTTTACCTAATTCACTAGAGGGATTAAAACCCGTGCTATTTTATCCCGTTTTTAGTATTGCGGCGACAGGATTAATTATGTTGCTTATCAATCCACAATTGGCCAAGCTATACACAGGATTCTCCGCTTTCCTTGAAGGCATGGGCGGTACGAATCAAATTTTGGTAGGGTTAGTCATCGGAGGAATGATGGCTGTCGATATGGGAGGTCCGGTCAATAAAGCGGCATACACATTTGGTATTGCCATGCTTGACGCACAGAACTTCCAATTTATCGCTGCAGTAATGGCTGGCGGAATGGTGCCACCGCTTGGTATGGCGATCGCGACTACATTATTTAAAAATCGCTATACAAAGACTGAGCGTGAAGCAGGGAAAACGGCGTATGTGCTCGGGGCATGCTTCATAACGGAAGGTGTCATTCCGTTTGCCGCTGCTGATCCATTGCGAGTTATTCCGGCTTCGGTAGTTGGGGCTGCGACTGCAGGTGCATTAACGATGGCATTTGATATCGCTTTACGTGCACCTCACGGAGGAATCTTTGTCATGGGACTCGTTGAAGGTGGAATCAGTAAGATTCTACTGTATGCATCCGCAATAATTATTGGTTCGGTCATTACAGGCCTAATTGCCGGCTTGTTACGAAAGAAGCCTGTTTGATATCAAATGATATAACTAGTAACGGCTGGCCGCGCTATGTCATTAGTTGACATAGCGTGGCCAGCTTTTTACTCTTTATATCCAATCTTACCGCAACATGGTAAACTATGTAAGATGCATATATTTGTATGGGTCGGGGAAATTTTACAATATAAAGTATGAAGGAATTTTTAACTATGTGGGAACGTTGAGGACAAAACACTATCGAAAAGGGGAATAGCTACATGGGATTGTTTGATGGACTCTTAGGGAATGCTTCTGTCGTAAACAATGAAGAAGTGGAGAAAGAACTGGAATTGATCCTGGCGGAAGGTGAAGAAGTGGAAGCTGCGTTTAAGATAGTGCGCGATTTAATTGTATTTACGAAAACGCGATTAATACTAGTTGATAAGCAAGGAATCACAGGAAAGAAAGTGGAATACCATTCGGTGCCATTTAAAAGCATCTCCCATTATAGTGTAGAAACTGCGGGTACATTTGATATGGATGCAGAATTGAAAATCTGGATATCAAGCTCACTGACTCCACATATTGAAAAGCAGTTTAGAAAAGATAAAGCTATTTATGATATTCAAAAAATATTAGCAACGGTTTGTGTTTAAACTACATTACACTTAATGAAGCGGTACTTTCTGTAATAGAAAGTGCCACTTCATCCTTACTTCATTTTTGGTGATGTAACGTTTTCATACGCAATAAGTGTCACACCTAATTTATCTTCCAAGCGATTCAGCGCATGTAAATCATCGGTGCTCAATTCCGCAAGCGTCGCATCTTTATTTGTCATCTACATACCTTCCTTTCCTAGTTTACATCTATAGTGGCTAAATCGTTTCAACCTATACATACGAGAAATTAGGAGGCCATGACATGTACGATCCAACCGTATTTGAAAACTTAAAAGTTGCATTTGAGAATCATCTGTATGACTTGGACAACTTGGAACAAGCAGTCCATATTTTACATCGTAGTGATCAATTGGATTTAGCGATGATGGCTAGGGAGTGTACCATTCGTTTTTCAAAAGTAGGCTTTCCGACTGTCCTCGTCGATCTTACGTTACATTCCTCACTCAAGGATTTGGCGGATGAAATACTTGAAATTAAAGGCACGGATCCAGGCTGCCTGCTTACATTGCTCGTCCGAACATGTATTCAAGATGTAGATAAAGAATGTGAAGAGATTGCGTGTATTCTTCGTACCGTATGGGAAAACGATGTCAGTTACACACAAACGCTCAGCTTCCGCCATGAACAAACAGAGCCAGGGTTCATGAACCGGATCAACATTCATTTCAAACCAAAATTAACTGAAGAACATATGGGTGAAATCGACGCATTCCTAAAAAGTGTACTGGACATGATGGAGCAAATTGGTGAGGTGTCAAAACGTTAGAAAAAGCGCTTCATTTTATTTTTTAAATCGATTTCCAGTGTTCACATAAATCAATGCAAAGCCGAGTACTGCCACAAAAAGTGATAGCCCCACTATGAAATATATATCATTCTTCAGCAGTTCACTAACTGCGAACAAACCGACACAAAAACTTAAAGAGAACATAATCTTCGCCATGAATTTGCATAACGCACGTTCATTGATCTGCATCTTTTTCTCCATGGGCATCGTATTGTAGCCCGAAAGCAGTGATGCACCTTTCCCTTGCCAAAGTGCGATACCGTACACAATAAATGCAAGTAGAATGACGATATCCAGTAGCAAGCCGACCATAATCATCCCTCGTTTCATAAAAAATAGAGTGAACTCTGTAACGAGTTCACTCTATTCTACCTGATTAACCGGTAGCCTGACGAGTCTTTCTAGTCATCGATAACGAGATAGCCGCACAAATGAATGCGATGATGACAAGTATACCGCCGACAGCGGGCATATTCGTCACAGTGTCCGTCTGGCTATACACGATGCCACCGACACCAGAACCAAGCGCGATTCCGACTTGCAAGGCCGAGTTATTGAAACTCTGGTGCACATCGGATGTGACCGGATCACTTTGAATAATGTAATCCTGTTGTGCTGGTGCCAACGCCCAGCTCAATCCGCCCCAAACCATCATGAAGATGATGAATAGTGGAATCGAGAATGTAGAGTAAGGCAGGATGAATAAACTAATCGCAAATGCACCAAGAATGAGTAAAATACTTTTCTTGGAACCAAGACGGGTTGCCAGTCCGCCGCCAAATGCTCCACCTGCTACAGCCGCTAGTCCAAATAAGAAGTAGAATACACTAATCCAATATGGACTCAATTGCATCGTGGTCTCTAGGAACGGTGTAAAATATGCATACACGGTGTAATGACCTGCGAGCATGAACATCGTTGCCATATGAGCAAAGAAAATCTTTTTATTCGCCAATGCTTTAATTTGAACGGAAAGCGGCTGTACTTCGCCAGTAGGAATCTTCTCTAGAAACTTGGAAATCAATACAATTGAACCGACTGTCAAAAGTGAAATGCCTAGGAATACAGTTCGCCATCCAAAAGCATTTGTTATAACAATCCCAATCGGTACACCGAGCACAAGTGAAGAACTGATTCCCATATAAATATAGCCAAGTGACTTTGCTCGGACTCTAGGCTCCACCATACGTGCTGTAATCGTTAGCGACAGCACAATGACGAGTGCCGCACTTGCAGCTGTCAAAACACGGGCTGCCATCATTAAACCGAATGTTGGACTAAAATATGTCAGAATGTTTCCTAATAAAAATACAAAAAGCGTGAGTAAATATAATTTCTTGCGCTCTACTTTCGCGGTTAGTGATAATAACACAGGTCCTGCTACCGCGTACACGAGAGCGAATACTGTAATTAGTTGTCCGGCTGTTGCAATTGAAACATTTAAATCATCAGCAATGACGGGCAAAATCCCACCGACCACCAATTCTACTAGCCCAACAGTAATAGCGGACACGGCCAATAATAAAACACGTAAATCCAAAACAATTCCTCCTACTAGTGTCTCTACACAGTTTTTTGAATAGAAAAATCCCGATTACAAAAATGATTTTGTAATCAGGATTTAACGGTTCCTGGTAGAGACCCTCGAACCATATTATCGAGGTTATACATGTTGATTCCGTAATGAAATTTTCTATTGTTCAATTTATCATGGAATGTGAGATATGGCAAGTTGGACAGTTAGTAATCTAAAGTAAAAGGTACATTCATTCTGCTCAATAGGATGGTTGCAATGGTCTCAAGTTGTAAAAATGATTATAATCAAGTATACTTTTCCCGATAAACTTGTCCGAATTATTACAGTGATAAAGGATGGATATACATGACATTTGAAGAAATATTGCCACGTTTGAAAGCTGGAGAGAAAGTAATCCGTAGCAACTGGGGTGGAGCAGAGTTATATGTGAAACTAGTAGGAGAGAGCGAACAGGACGGCAAGAAGTTAAATCCTTATTTCGTGATTGACGTAACGGGTGAAGGATACACCATGTTCACACCAACTGTCTGTGACTTACTTGCAGAGGACTGGGTAATCGTAGAATAATACAATGAATCGAAGCTCATGAGCCATCATGGGCTTTTTTCTTTAGGAGGATATTATGAAATTTGAAGAATATATAGGGAAGACGGTTCTAGTGACTGGTGCAGCTTCAGGTATTGGACAAGCACAAGCTAGAGCATTTTTGGAAAACGGAGCAAATGTTTTTGCGTTTGATATAAACGAAGGAGGTCTGTCGGAATTACAACAAGAGTATCCATCGCAGTTTGCCTATACGATAGGCAGTGTCAGTGTAAAGAATGACGTAGCACACGCGGTGAAGGAAGCATGTAAAGTATTTGATAAAATAGACATTTTATTAAACACAGCTGGTGTACTGGACGGTTTTGCGAAAACTTTGGATACTGATGAAGCATTATGGGATAAAATCATGGATACGAATGTTAAAGGTACCTATTTTATGACGAATGAAATATTGCCACATATGATCGCGCGCAAGTCAGGTATCATTGTCAATATGGCATCCATTGCAGGTCTTGTAGCCGGTGGTGGCGGGGCAGCCTATACGGCATCAAAACATGCCATTATCGGTTATACAAAGCAATTGGACATGGATTACTGCCGTGAGGGAATTCGTGCGAACGCGATTGCACCGGGCGCAATTCAGACGCCGATGAACCAAGCGGATTTCGCAGGAGACGGTAAAATGGCAAAGTGGGTAGCAGAAGAAACACCTGCGGGGCGCTGGGCACAGCCGAGTGAGGTCGCGAGCTTAACCTTATACTTAGCTAGTTCAGCGGCTGATTATATTCATGGGACGGTTGTTCCGATTGATGGAGGATGGACAGCAAAATAAAGCTTTTGTATTATAGGGAACTCTGTTATAATACCGAAGCAAGCAAATTCTGTTTGCACTACGACACTTTTGATCGAGCGATAGGCTCTTTCTTCCTTTGGTCGTAGTTATTACTGGAATAGCAACTTAGCTGTTTCATAAAGGAGAAAATAAAATGAGTATGTCTTATGTAAAAGATTCACCTAAGAGTAAGAGTACGGTGAATGAACTGACCAAAACAGCTCTTGTCGCAGCCTTGTATGTGGCGGTGACATTTGTGTTTGCGGTTATCAGTTTTGGCGCAATCCAACTGCGTTTGTCAGAGATGTTCAATTATCTGGCTTTGTATAATAAACGATACGTGATCGGTGTCACGCTAGGTGTCATGTTCGCAAACTTTATGTCACCCACATGGATATTGGATGTACCGATTGGCTCTATGGCTACGTTAGTCGCATTATTAATATGTCGTGCGCTGACAAAGAAAATTAAAAATGACATCGTCAAAATGGTGATCACTGCTATTGTGTTTGCATTGTCTATGTGCGCAATTGCTGCTCAATTGACAATTTTGCTTGGTTTCCCATTCTGGGCTACATGGCTGACAGCGGGAATCGGTGAGTTATTATCTATGACAATTGGCGGAGTTATTATATATACATTGAATAAAAAAATAGATTTGTCCAAATAAAAGAGAGCATATTCGCAGATTTTGTGAATATGCTCTCTTTCTATCTTACTCAAAATATGCTTAGTATAACTACCTTTTTCTAATGCCACAATCGTTAGTTGTGTGACTCCTACTTGTCCTGCAAGTGTTCCTTGTGTTATATCCATTCGTGCACGCAATTCTTTTACTCAATTTTTAATCACGTAACTCATCACCTCGTCTAGTACAGATGTATAATAAACTTTACAAAATATCTAGTCGGCTATACATTCATTTAGATAAAAAACGCAGGTATACAAGTTGTATTCTGGATCCAGAACTATGTAAAAAAGGATGTCCCGAGAAGCAATTCCACTTCTTAAGACATCCTTTTCATATAATTATTTTGATGCTTTCCTATTCTGTTGTTGTGGATTTTTAATCAGAAGTGCCAATAGTAGACCAACAATAGATATACAACCTGAAACAAGGAAAGCCGTTCCGAGAGATCCTGAAATTTGTCGGAATGTATTATTCATTGCTGTACCATGAGAAATCAAATGATTCGGTAGCTGATTGAGACCTAGTGTAGTGGAAGGCATCATAATCATCGCAATGCCCAACATTCTTACGGTGTTCAATATAGCTAAATATGTAAGTGAAATTGCTTCGACAATTAATGAACTCAAAATATTTGCATGGAGCCAGTCACACTACGTTTAAAAACATGTAATGGGGACAATATGAAGGTAATACGACCATTTCTTAAGGGGGAAGGCCAACATGAAAAAAGCTGTATTTCTAGATCGAGATGGTGTGATTAATGAAGTGTTAACGAATCGAGTGAAATTTGTGAATGAACCTAGCCAATTATATTTTTTGCCGGGAGTAGCAGAGGCGATTAAACAATTGAATCAATGGTTTGATTATATATTCGTTGTAACGAATCAAGGCGGTGTCGGTCTTGGTTACATGAAAGAATCTACATTGAAATCCATTCATGATCATATGATAGCAGAGCTCGCAAAGGAAGGTGCGGTAGTTGACGAAGTCGCTTATTGTCCGCATAAGCCGAAGTCTGGTTGTGATTGCCGAAAGCCGCACAGTAAACTAATAGAAAATCTCGCTATGAAATATGACGTAAACTTGTCCGCCTCATATATGGTAGGCGATACAGATACAGACATTATTGCCGGAAAGAGAGCAGGTACTAAAACCGTCTTCCTAGGTACAACAGATCCACTAGCCGATGCAGTATATCCCGATCTGCTTCATGCGGTTCCTTGGATCATCGACGATATGGAAAAGTGAATGATAAAGGGGGGATACTTCATCACTAGTAGATCCCGCTTCACATGTTTATTCAGTCAATTGGTAGAGTGATGAATCCCAGTATAATCTACCCAATCACTTCAAGGTCCAACTGACTTCAATTGCACGAGCTCCTGATGCCGGTAGTAAATGCCCCAAAGATATAGACATTTGGGGCACTTCATTTTCTTGCATCACCGACTTCTTCACACATCAGCATAGATAAATTCTGCGTCAGCGTTCAAGCATTTGTTATGATCACTCTATTGAAAAGTGCTAGTGATAAAGTATTATAATATGCTATAATTGTTGGAAATGATAAAAAAGTGGTGCTAATTACTCTTGTTTTTGTACAAAGTAAATAATTGATTAGAACTACTTTAGAGACAATAGAATACATGTGTACTAGTGGACGGGGGCTGCGTATGAAGAGGTTAATAGTGATTGTGATGATTTTGATATTTTTACTCATTGTACCTGTAGGATTATGGTTTTTGAAAGACAATCAACCGATGAAAGTAGCCATTATAGATAAATCAGCAGTAGAAAATTTACATACAAAACATCTTGGGGTTAGTTGGGTATTGAATTATGCAAAAGTAAAGGCTTCGCATAACAAACCATTTGATCCAGCGCGTGACTATTATGGCGGATTCACAGTAGCACAAGGAAAGGGTATTTCTGAGTTAAATCCACTACCACAGGATTATATGGAAAAAGATATCATTTACTTGGCAAATACAGACAGTATCGATGAACGTACAGTAGATACGAAAGATCCTGTGCTTGCAGCCTACGAGGATGATCATGGCGGACTACAAGAAGTAGAATGGCAAAGAATATTGAAAAGACTTAATTCAAAAAAGCCTTCGTTGTTTATAGCGGAGTATAATTCGTTTTCTGCCCCCACTTCAGAAAAAGTACGTACACGTGTTGAAGATCGAATGGGATTAAAGTTTTCTGGTTGGAAAGGTCGTTATATAGAAGAACTTGATCCACAAAAAAATGCAGAGTTGCAAAGCATTCTTTCCGAGCAATCAGCAGAGTGGACATATAGTGGACCTGGTTTTCTGTTAATGAATGATACAACAGGTGAAGTTCTTGCATTGAAAAAAAATGAAGAATTCTCAAATGAAGGTATTCAGCTAACATTTACGGACATCGGCACGGAACGATTAAACTTCACGGGTTCGCATCGTTTTCATTCATGGTTCGATATCGTTACAGCGGAGCAAGGCCAATCATTAGCGGTGTATGATTGGAATCTTACCGCAAAAGGAAAAAAGCTGTTAGATGAAAAAGGAATCCCTACTCAATTCGATGCGGTTATTGGTCATGCATCAGGTGTTTCGGAGAGTATGTATTTTTCTGGAGATTTCAGTAGTGTGAAAAATGTCCCTTCTATATATCAAGTGAAAGGAATAGCGAAAGTTTATGCCACGCTTCAAAGATCTTCTGAGAAAACATTCTTCTGGTCAGCTTATGTACCCATGATGCAAGGAGCCCTAGCAAAGTTCGGTCAGGTAGAGGTAAAGGATGAGAAAGAATCGAAGCATGACGGTGTACAGATGACATCACGAATGAATGGTAAGTATTTGGAGGTTCTATCAGAAGGAAAATGGACTCCGATGATTGTGAAAGGTGTAAATATTGGAATGGGGAAACCGGGAGCATTTCCTGGAGAAGCTGCCATTACAGAAGAAGAATATTATAGATGGTTCGAAGCCATTGGCGAGATGAACGCCAATACTATACGCGTCTACACGCTTCATCCACCTGACTTTTATCACGCATTAAAAGCGTATAACGATGTACACGATACACCTATATATGTCATGCATGGTGTATGGATTAATGAAGAAAAACTGGAAGAGTCCTTGGATGCTTTTGAAAAAGAGAATTTGAAAGACTTCCAAAAAGAAATGATTCAACTTGTCGATGTCATTCACGGAAATGCGACTGTACCGCCATGTCCTGGTCATGCATCTGGTGTGTACGATGCGGATATTTCCCAATGGGTCACAGCATGGATGATTGGAATCGAATGGTATCCATTCATGGTAGAAAACACGAATAAATTACATCCTGATTTAGGAGAATATAGCGGAAAGTATTTTGAAACAAAAGGTGCTGCAGCATTCGAATATTGGCTGGCAGAACAAATGGATATCCTAGTCTCACATGAAGTGAGTAACTACGAGCAAATTCGACCGATGAGCTTCGTCAACTGGGTGACAACGGATTTGTTGACACATCCGTCTGATTCATCTAGTCAGGAAGATATGGTATCCGTTAATCCAAATCTACTCTACACGAAAGGCGAGATGGAGAAGGCGGGTCAATTTGCATCCTATCATGTATATCCATATTATCCGGATTTTTTGAATTACGAGAAAAAGTATCGTGAGTTTATTGATTTCAGAGGTCAGAAGAATAACTACGCTGCCTATTTAAAAGATTTACATGAAGCACATCGAATACCGATTCTGATTTCAGAATTTGGGATTCCTGCTTCGAGAGGAAAAGCACATGAAAATCCATTTGGCTGGAACCAAGGTTTTATATCAGAAGACCAGCAAGGCGAAACATTGACACATTTATATGAAGATATATTGCATGAGAATTTAATGGGTGGACTAGTATTTTCATGGCAAGATGAATGGTTTAAACGAACGTGGAACACAGCAGAATATGATAATCCAGACCGTCGTCCTTACTGGTCTAACACACAGACAAATGAACAAAAATTCGGTCTGCTCAGCTTTGATCCGTTGAAAATAAAATTGGCAGGATATGAAGAGGAATGGACAGGAGAACCGATGTACACGAACAAGCAAGGTACGCTTGAGAAAATGTATGTAGATCATGATGAAACCTTCTTGTACATTCGGATAGATTATGATGAATCCAAAATAGGTGCAACGGACGTCGTAAATATTCTCTTTGATACGATACCAGGGCGTGGAAATACACGCGCTAGTAGAATAGAGGGTATACAATTTACTAATGGACTAGAGTTCATTGCTAAAATTAACGGTTCCAAATCACGAATGTTGATTGATCCTCATTATGATCTGTTCCACCATGACTACGGTAAAGATGTAGGATATATTCCCAAAGAGGAAATGAAAGATCAAACGAATCAATTCATTCCTATGCAGTACGCGTTAAATAAAAAATATTTTGTTGCAAATGAAAAGCGCACGATTCCTTTCAGCTTTTATGAAACGGGAAAACTTCGGGAAGGAAATGGAGATCCCGACTCGACTGATTATGACTCATTAGCAGATTACCATATGCGTGATGGCATGCTGGAGTTACGTATTCCGTGGATGTTGTTACAAGCAAAAGATCCAAGTACAAAAGAGTTTATCGAGACTTTGTTGGCGGATGGTACCAAAACAAGCATTCACATTGAAGAACTATTTATTGGAGCGGTATTAACATCAGAAGATGGTAAAGTACTGGAGTCATTTCCTGCGCTACATGACATGAAGTTGGATTCAATGAAAAGTTATACATGGGATAATTGGCAAGTTCCCATGTATGAAGAACGATTGAAGAAGTCTTATTATTATTTGCAAGATGCATTTACAGCGAAGTGAATGTAGTTCCATATAATGAAAGAGCAGAAGTCTTTATGGAGACTTCTGTTTTTTCGTGTAAATGGGGTGGATTAGTAAAAGGATAGGGGTGTTTTACATGAATTAGTTCTTTTACTAACCCTACTCTAGTACTTATCAAAATTACATAATATGAACTGAAAATAAATGAACGTTTCCATAGTTTTATGATATAGTATGGAATGCATTTAAAATTAAAACAGTATATTAATGGAGGAAATTATGTCGGATCTAAAGTTACCTACTAAAAGATTTAGACCCGAAATAGAAGGGGTACGGACGGTCGCAACGTTATTGATCGCCATTTATCATATATGGTTTGGTAGGGTGTCTGGTGGAATCGATGTGTTCTTCGTTATTTCAGGCTATTTGATGACGTTATCCATCATCACGCGAATAGAACGAACGGGATCAGTGAATTTTGTCGAATATTTTCTGAGTTTAACGAGAAGGCTATTACCTCAAGCTACAGTAGTGTTAATATTCACAGGAATTTTTGCGGTGATTCTTCTGCCGAAGTTTGAATGGGGAGAAATCATCAGGCATATGATAGCTTCCACGTTTTATTTTGAAAACTGGCGGTTAGCATTAGATTCTGTCGACTATTTGGCGCAAAATAATTTACCTAGTCCGTTTCAACATTTTTGGTCACTCAGTGTGCAAGGTCAATTTTATCTCATCTGGCCTATTTTGCTAGCATCTATTTATTATATTGCACGAAAGCTTTTGAAAACACCTGTATATAAGACCTTACTCGGTTCGCTTATCATAGTATGTATAGGTTCACTGGCTTTTTCCGTCTATCAAACACATGTCAACCAGCCATTTGCATACTTCAATACATTCACGAGGATATGGGAATTTAGTATTGGTGGGATTTTTGCTTTACTATCGCCATACCTGTTTTTCAATAAAAGATGGAGTGTGATTTTAGGATGGCTAGGTCTTGCAATAATTGGATTTACTGGATTTTTATTCCCGGTTTCCACTGTATTTCCTGGCTATTTGGCTTTGATTCCTATTAGCGGAGTATTACTAATATTAGTCGCTTCTGAAAGTATAACGATATATGGTGTCAATCGATTTTTAGCGACAAAGCCTCTGATCTATCTCGGTAGTCTTACATATGGTGTGTATTTATGGCATTGGCCGTTGCTGATTTTCTATCGATCTTATATGGAAACAGAAACCGTGCCTATAGAAGATGGGATTTTACTATTGATGGCGACCTTTGTGTTGTCCATGATTTCTACTAAGTTATTAGAAAAACCTGTTCAAAAAATAGATCGAAATCAGAAGAAAGGGAAACTACTTGTCGTATTGTCTGCTATGTTCGTACTTGCATGTAGTTCAATATTTTCTATTTCAGCTTATATTGAAGTGGCAACTGCTAGTTCAAATATTGTCGATGAACAAGAGTACCCCGGTGCTCAATCAGAAGAGTATGATATGAAAAGCGTATCTTATACAGACCTGATCCCTGCACCTTCAGAAATAAAAAATGATCTACCGGCATTTTACAATGATTTGGAATGCCAATCGGCTAACCTAACTGAAGTCAGAAAATGTTCTTACGGTGTATTGGAGGACTTTGACTTCACGTTGGCGCTCGTTGGTGGTTCGCATTCAGGTCATTGGTTTCCAGCTTTAATAGAATTAGCGGAAGAAATGAATTTTAAAATCGATTTATATAGTCATGATGGTTGCCGATTTACTGACGAGGATCCTAAAGGACACTTAACGAAAGCTTGTATTCCTTGGAATCATAATTTAATGGATATGTTACTAGAAGATCCACCTGACGTAGTTTTCACAACAGCGACAGTGAACAAGCGTCCAAAAGTACCTCGGGGATTTATTAATCAGTGGAAAAAGCTTGAAGGCATTACTACCATTTTTGCGATACGGGATAATCCACGTATGCAAGAAATTATTCCAGTCTGCCTTGAACAGTCAGAGGATCCATTGGACTGTTCAGTACCAAGAGATCAAGCTATTGCAAAGGAAACTCCGTGGAAAGTGACAGAAGGAATTCCATCGAATGTGTTTTTTGCAGACTTAACAGACTCATTTTGTGATGAGACAACTTGTTATCCTGTTATCGGGAATATCATTGTCTATCGGGATGATAACCATATTACTGCACAATATGCAAAAACGTTAGCACCCGCATTAAAAGTACCGTTGCAGCAAGCATTTGATAGCTTAGGTAAAAATATACGCAATGATGAGTGATTGGTTTGACTTGAACGTTGTATAGTTCATTTAGATACGGGAAAGCTATCATATAGAAAGAAAACTTCAAAAAGGAGTGTATATGATGGCGAAAAACTATCCGAAACCGAATGATTCTGCTGATAACAAAGTACGACTGAAGAAGACAATCAGTAATATGGAGGCAGCAGAAGATGCGATGAAGTTTGCAGAGGGCAAGGAGTTCGAACAGATTAAGAAGAAAAATGAACGCAGAGCAGAAAGTATCGAGGATTTAAAAGAAGAAATTAGCGAAGAAGACAAGTCACGGATCAATGGTTATTTATAAATAATTTGCTACGACAGAAGGTTGGCCCTCACTTATAGAAGTGAGGGTTTTTGCTGTTGAATGAGGGATATATAAGCAAAAAAGAGGAATCCGTTCAGTACGCTGTATAGAATAGAAGGATCTAGTATATTTCAGGATTTTTGTATACAAGGAGAGAATATAAAATGAAGAGAATAAAAAAGATCGACGAGTGGCGGGAATTACTTGAAAAGTCAGATGAGCAACCGTTTCTGTTGTTTAAATCGAGCATGACATCTATTAGTAGTTTGGCAGCTAAAAAAGAATTGGATGGACTTCGAACGGAATTGCCTATTTATATTGTTATTACACAGGTGAGTAAAAAGCTCTCAACGGCTATTGAATCAGATCTAGGTGTTCCCCACGAAATTCCACAACTTTTGATTTTAAAAGATCAGCGAGCAATTTGGCAAGCCACTCATTATCAAATCAAAGAACAGATAGTACTGGATGCCATACAAGAATATGTCTAAGATACGGAAGAATTTCGAATGTTTCTTTACTAGGACATATGGAAAGGTGCATGGGCATTTTTAATCCATTATGGAAATTGCAAATGCGCAGCCGCCACCTCATCCACGGATTTGAATCAAGATCATCGACGTACCGAGTACTGGCTGTATGATGAACATACCTGTGATATATAGGACTGCTATATAGTCTGGTATTCAGATTACTGTAATGGAACAGTTAGTAATAGAAAATAGTAAAGGGAGTTCCTAAAATGGGAAATGTGTTTCCGAGAATATATGACATAGCCATGAAGCCTCTTGAAGTAACTCGATTTAAAAGGGTTCGAACAGGATTAATCCGTAACGCACAAGGAAATGTACTGGAGATCGGCTCAGGTACTGGTATCAATTTTCCATTTTATCGACAGGCAAAACATGTAACAGCGATCGAACCGAATCCAGAGATGAGTCGCAGAGCTTCGAGAAGAGGACGGAATGCGCATGTTCCCATTACTCTATATGAGGCAAGTGCAGAATCATTACCATTTGCCGATCATACATTTGACACGGTAATCTCGACTTTAGTATTTTGTACAATACCTAATCCACTACGCGCGTTAAAAGAAATTAAACGTGTTAGCAAGCCGAATGCGACTCTATTATTTTTTGAACATGTCAAACTCGAGCAGCCGGGCTTTGCTAAAGCACAAGATCTAGTAAATCCGTTATGGGAAAAGGTTTGCGATGGCTGCCAATTAAACCGAAACACTCTTTCACTAATCATCGATTCAGGTATATGCGTAGAAGAGATTGAATTACTCTATGGAGGCTTGTTTTTATCTATCAATGGAAGGAAGTTAGAGCATGAAAAAACTAGTTATACTAGCCTTGGCAACGGTTTTCCTACTCGCTGCATGTGGGAAAAATAAGGTCGATGAATCTGCCGCCAAAGAGTATATTAAGAAATCGAAAGAGGCGATCACGCTATTCAACGAAGAGAAATTTGATGAAATGCGTACAATGTTCGACGCAACGATGAAAGATGCGTTATCTGTAGAGCAATTACAAGAAGTAGCCGATATTGTAAAGGAATCCGGCGAATTCGTCAGTTTTGAAAAAGAGTCTGTCACTAAAAAAGAGCAATACTTTGTTACAACAATTGCTACGAAATACAAAGAGGACAATAGAGTATACACTATTACATTGGATGAACAGCAACGAGTCGCAGGATTTTTCGTGAAATAAGTACAATAATCGAAGCTCTAACGGAAGTGGGTCACTTCTAGTTAGGGTTTTTCTCTTTCATGGTGCCAAGGATGAAGGGTGTAAATTATGAATTCTATTGATATTTATCAATAAGCTTTGCAATATGCATAGAATAACTTAAAACGTCTAATGATTGTCTGGTTAAAAGAGATGGAGATTGATGAGCTAGAAAATGAGAAAGCTCTGCATTACTTTCTTATACGGATCAGTTAAAAGAAGCAAGAAAAGATGCGGGTTTTGTATGAAGAAAGGTACAAAGTGATCAATGTTTCGGAAGGTATGTCTACTTGGAAAGAACCAGTGGAATGATGAAGGGATAGGCGACGGAATGCTACCGTCGCTTTTGTAAATGCTTACTCTGTTGGTGGGCCTATTAATTGCGTAGGGGAAATATCATTCACAGCGGTTGCCCATTGTTGTTCATTTATTCCATAAGAGTAGGCAAAAACGTCAGTTGGTGTAGCAGTCAGAATATCGGAACCTAAGACGACCTCTGGAGTATTTGCGTTAAATATACCTTGCAGATGCGTATCATCGGTATGTGCAATTTGGTAATGCCACCATCCTTGAGGAATATTAACGACTTGACCTGCTGTAATCGTATAATGTTGAAAAAGTTTCGTGTCAATATTCATAATAGAAATAGTAGCAGAGCCTGAAACGCAGTAGGTCAGCTCGGAAGCATTTGGATGATAATGAGGTTCAATGATGTGATCTTTACTGAGGAAGATATCCAACATCGACAAATCATCCAATGTGTTTAGTTGCTTGCTGCTTAGAATATTAATAAAGTTCTTTTCATTTTTCTTGAAAAAGGGACTAATATTCAAATCCGCTGCGTAATGGGGATTATTTGAAATCATTTTCATCCGACCTTTCCTGTTTGCTGTTATATAGTATGTACGTAGGAACGTAACGTGAATTGAATTGTATACTGGTTTCCAAGTGTGATAAAGGTCAATAAAGGGTAATTGATTATAGAATGAGCAAGAATAGGTGGAGGAGATAAAGTATGGTCAAAGAATATGATTTGCTTGTGATTGGAACAGGCAGTGCGGGTTCCATTACAGCAACAAAATGTAGGAAAGAAGGCTGGAGCGTCGCAATTATCGATGATCGACCATTGGGTGGGACATGTTCTCAACGGGGGTGCGATCCGAAGAAAGTATTGGTAGAGGCTGCTGAACTGATTGATTGGAATGAACGGATGCGTGGAAAAGGAATTGAAGGAGACAGCAAAATCGATTGGCCTACATTAATGGAATTCAAACGCACATTTACTCAGTCGATACCTGAAGATACCGAAGAGAAATATGAGAAATTAGGAATTGATATGTATCATGGCAAGGCAGTCTTCCAAAGTGAAAACGAGTTGAAGGTCTGTTCGGAAGTATTGAAAGGGAAATATATTTTAATTGCTTCAGGTGCAGAACCTATAAAGATGGGTATTGAAGGTGAGGAATATTTGACGCAGAGTGATGACTTCATGGAATTGGAGTCACTACCTAAAAAGATTATCTTTATAGGTGGCGGATTTATTTCCTTCGAATTTGCGCATCTTGCCGCAAGGGCAGGCTCAGAAGTGCATATTTTGCATAGAAGTGAAAACGCCCTAAAGAAATTTGACCAAGATTTAGTGAAAATGCTGATTAAACGTACGGAAGAAATGGGTGTTCATGTGCATTTGAACACACCAGTAAATGGAATTGAAAAATGTGGCCATTCATTTGTGGTCAAAGGGGAACAAGAGGATCGCCAAGTAGAATGGAAAGCGGATCTTGTTGTACATGGAGCAGGACGCACACCGGCATTGGATATTGATTTAGAAAAAGGAAATGTACAGCGTGATAAGCAAGGCGTATGTGTCAATGAATACATGCAAAGCGTAAGTAATCCACATGTATATGCAGCTGGAGATGTCGCTTCAAGTGACGCGCCTCCATTGACACCCGTCGCAACAACTGAATCACATGTTGTCGCTTCTAATCTTCTAAAAGGGAATAACAAAACGGCAGATTATCCAGTCATTCCATCTGTTGTATACACCGTTCCTAAATTATCATCCGTTGGAATGAGCGAACAAGAGGCAAAAAACTCTGGTTTAAAAATATATGTAAAGTCACAAGATATCACCGAGTGGTTCACATATAAACAGACAAATCAAGGGGCCGCGGCATTTAAAGTAATTATCGACCAAGAGAAAGACGTCGTACTTGGTGCTCATTTCTTGGGTAGTGGAGCCGATGAACTGATTAATCTATTTGCGATGGCTATTCGATTCCAAATTCCTCTTATAGAATTAAAGAAAATGCCATTCGCGTATCCAACGATAGCTTCCGATATTTCTTATATGGTGTAAAAAAATCATTGCAACTCTCTATCCTGTAAGTGGATAGAGGGTTTTTAGTTACTAGTAAAAAGGAAAGTATTCTGTACACTACTATGAAATTGACTCTTCAAACCTCGCTACGTTATCCTGAAGAATGAGGCTATTATAGTGTAAATAAACCGATGAAGTACATAGTAAATAGGAGGAAAAGAGACGATGATCAAGCGAGCATTAACTATCGCCGGTTCCGCTGCACGTGGGGGAGCAGGAATCCAAGCAGATTTGAAAACATTCCAAGAATTTGATGTGTTTGGCACCACAGCGGTCACAGCGATTGTTGCAAGAAATCCACGTACTGGACAAGGTATATACCCTCAGTCTTGGGAAGCGATTGAAGCGCAATTGGTGACGATAGAAGAAGATATCGGTATCGATGCCATGAAGACTGGCATGTTGTTTACAAAAGAAATTATTGTCAACGTAACGAAATGGATTCAGCAGTCTGACGTTCAAAATATTGTAGTAGATCCCGTGATGATCGGAAAGATGGGCTCTGCGTTATTGAAAGACGATGCAATGGAGGCGATGCAAAAGCAATTAATTCCTCTTGCGACAGTCATTACGCCGAACATGCCTGAAGCATCTTACTTATTGGGCGGTATGGACTTGAGATCTGTAGGGGATTTAAAGGAAGCTGCACGTCGTTTGTTTGAATTTGGACCGAAGTTCGTATTAGTGAAAGGTGGAAGATTGGAAGGGCCGGCAGTAGATGTGCTGTATGATGGTGAACAGTTTTATCTACTTGAAGCTCCCAGAATGGACACGGTGAATACGAATGGTGCGGGTTGTAGTTACTCTGCTGCTATCGCGGCAGGCTTGGCAAAAGGACAAACGGTACAAGATGCCGTGGTGGAAGCGAAGAAATTCATCACAGCAGGCATTCGCCATTCCTTGACCTTCAAACAAGGTGTGGGGCCGATCTATCACGCAGCGTATGGTAAGTACGATGAAGTGAGCTGTAGTGTAACTATTGAGCAAGTATGAAAAAAGGATGTCTTAGAAGGAGTAACACTCCTAAGACATCCTCTTTTGCGTAACCTACTAAAAGTGAGTTCTTTACAAGGTTACTATTAGTAAGCTTGTTTATCAAACTTAGGTATGATAAAGTAAAAAAAGTAGAGGATTGGGGTTTTGCTAATGAAGAAAAATGAAGAGTTTGTTCAATCAGTAAATCCTAAAGGTCAAAAAAGTTGCGATAGTTTCCACAACACGATCGAGTTTATCGGTAAGCGTTGGATGGGAATTATCATTTATCATTTATTAGACGGACCGAAAAGGTTCTTTGAATTATCGTCGGAGATCGAAGGGATATCAAATCGTCTTTTAACGGAGAGATTGCGTGATTTAGAAGCACATGGCTTGGTCATTAAAAATCAGTCCGATCCAAAGATCAGAAAAGTCGAGTACGAACTTACGCCGAAAGGGAAAGAATTGGAAGACATTATTCAGGCCATTTTTGAGTGGGTAAAGAAAAATGGTTGTTGTTATGAGGAGTGAATGCATTGATAAGAGAACAGGCAAAACATTTTAGCGGAATTCCGTTATCGATATTAGACTTAGCAATGATCAATGAAGGAAGTCATGCGGGTCAGTCATTTAAGAATAGTGTAGATCTTGCACAGCATGCAGAAGATTGGGGTTTCAATCGCTACTGGCTGGCGGAGCATCATAATATGCCCGGTGTTGCGAGTTCCGCGACATCTATCATCATTGGACATGTAGCGCAGATGACGAAAGATATTCGAGTGGGCTCTGGCGGTGTCATGTTGCCAAACCACGCACCGCTAGTTATTGCGGAACAGTTCGGTACACTCGATGCTATGTATCCAGGTCGTATTGACTTAGGGCTAGGCCGTGCACCTGGAAGTGACCAGGCGACAGCGTATGCACTTCGCCGGACATTACAAAGCGGTGGAGAAGATTTCCCACAACAACTAGAAGAATTACGTATGTATTTTGCGGGCAATCCGACTGATCGTGTTCGAGCATTTCCTGGAGCAGGACAGGACGTTCCGATTTGGTTGCTTGGTTCAAGCGGCTTTAGTGCGCAGTTATCTGCGGAACTCGGCTTACCGTTTTCGTTCGCCAGTCACTTTGCACCGCAGTTTATGATGCAGGCTCTGCAAATTTATCATCAAAGTTTCCGACCGTCGAAAGATCTTCAGAAGCCCTATGTAATGATGGGAGTTAATTTAATTGCAGCGGATACGGATGAAAAGGCACAATACTTAGCTACATCCATGCAGCAGCAGTTTCTAAATATCCGACAAGGTAAGATGACGCAATTTACTCCTCCAATTGAAGATATTCATGCGGCATGGTCACCATTTGAGCAAGAAGCGGTTGCACAGCAAAGCCAAGCACCGTCTGTCATCATTGGAAGTCCGGAAACCGTGAAACGGGAGCTAGAAGAGTTCGTGGAAATGACGAAAGCGGATGAGCTGATTATCAGTTCAGGAATCTTCAATCATGAAGAGCGACTTCGTTCATATGAAATCCTAAGTGAAATAATGAAGTAAAAGAAAAAGCATCCGCCTTGCAGGAAGAAACTGCTTGGCGGATGTTTTTTGTTCTTACTGTGTATCAATCTCTTCAGTCAGTCTTTCAATTTCATCGATTAACTCACCGATATAGGAGATCGTATCGCGCAACGGTTTGTCTGTTGTGATATCGATTCCTGCCATTTTCGCGAGATCGGCTGGTTTTTTTGAACCACCTGCGCGAAGAGTATTGAGCCAATCTTCAACAGCTGGTTCTCCTTCCTTCAATACGCGTTTTGCCATTTCAGTAGAAATTGTCAATCCAGCACTATATGTGTATGGATATAAGCCCATGTAATAGTGTGGTTGACGCATCCATGTCAATTCTGCACCATCATTCATCTTCACGCTATCGCCCCAGAATTCTTCGAGTACACCGCGCTTCAAATCGTTTAAAATAGTCGCATTGACATGGCCACCTGCATCCACTCGTTCATACACTTTGCGCTGGAACGCCGCTTCAAGTAAATGCGTCACGAAGTTATGGTAATATGTTCGTGCGACGATGGAAGATAGTACCCAACGCTTAAATTTAGGGTCAGCGGAATTTTTCAATAAGTGATTGGCCATCAGCATCTCATTCATCGTAGAAGGCGCTTCAATGAAGTACAGTGACGATTCCGAATTGAACAGGTTTTGCGCCTCATGGGCATAGTTGAAATGTCCGGCATGACCTAATTCATGCGCTAAGACAAAGACATCTTCCATGCTACCTGTCCAAGAAATCAAGATAAATGAGCCTTGACCATAAGGACTTGCACAAAATGCACCTGTTGATTTACCTTCATTTTGAGCAAAATCAATCCAGCGTTCCGAATAGGCACGGTTCACCATGTCAAGATAGTGATCGCCCATAACAGCAAGCGCATCATTCATATATTTCTTCGACTCCTCCACTGTAATGGAAGGCTCATATAACGGATCGATTGGCATTTTTAAGTCCGCAAACGTTATTTCGTCGAGACTATATATTTTCTGAAGAAGTTTTGCGTACTTTCGCATATGTGGTGCGAGTTCTTCCATAATCACATCGATTTGGCGATTGTACATAGAACGATCTACATCTTGGTCCATCAATAAATAGTCAATAACGGAGTCATACCCACGTAAGTCAGAGATCGTTTTCTCCATTTGTATATGCATGTCATATGTTTTGGCTGTAGTGTGTTGATATTTACGCAACGTATCGCTGAATGTTTGAAACGCTGCACGTCTTACCGATGTTTTTGGTTCAGACTCCCATTTACCTTCAAATGAAACATAGCTCAGTGGATAGGTTTTTCCATCTGTAGTGAAGTCAGGGAAGTCGATATCTGCCATTTTCGTTGTATTATACATCGAATAGGGTGCTTGGAAAGAAGCAGAGAATGCAGCGAGTGTCTTCTCCACTTCAGGATGTAATTGATGCGGTTTTTCCCGAATGATTTTATCGAATACAGTTGCATACTCCCGAGACTGTTTACTTGCTTGTTGTAAAGTCTGCTCGGAAAGCGCAGTCAATTCACTCATCATGAAAGAAGTTTGACTACCGATTTTGGCAGCGATTGAACCAAATCTGCTCTCTCTCATTTGGGCAGCATCATTTGTTAAATCAACACTTGCCGTCAGCTCAGCATAACTAGCGATCTTGACCAGTTTCTCTTGTAAGTTACGATAGGCATCCAACGCTTGAATAGCTGAAGTTGAATCTATAATCGTACCTTTATAGTTTTTCAGAAAAGCAGTCGCTTCCGTTTCAGTATCTTTTACTGCGTTCTCATAGTCCTGTTCATTTTTAAATAAGGTTTGTAAATTCCAGGTTTCTTGTTCGTTAACTTGTGCACGTTTAGGTAAGCTTTTCACCAATGTGAATCTCTCCTTCAAATCGATTATTCGGTTGTCGAATTAAATAACAGTATAATACAATGAATGTTCACAGTACAAAATTATGGTTTATTGGAAAGTATAAATTCCGTTAGCCAATCAACCTGTAAGGGGCCATTGACAACCTTATAATACAGACGGTCATTGTGGATTAATATCCCTTCCTCAATCAATATAGTCATACGATTTCCTTCTTCATCGTGTAGATCGATTGTGAAGAGCGGTTGGTCATCAAACAATTGTAATGTATCCGGATCTATCCGCTCATAATCATATGTTTGGAGAAATTGAAGTAGGCGGTCAACTTCTTCACCTTGATCTACTCGCCACGTAACGGCTTGCTGGTTTTGCAGACCAGGTTGCCGAAAAGTAATGAATGAATAGGGAGATAAACCGTTCAGTTGTTGTTCTTGCAATCGCTCAAAGGGATGGGAGGCAGCTTCGTCGATTGACTGAATCATGACATAAAATCCTCCAGCCACTAATAATGCCAAGATAACTCCACGTATCTTCATACTATCCCCCTCCTTCCATAAAGTATCGTTTCTCACTAGTATATGAATGTAATCAAGAAGATACGCATAGAACTGTCCATACTCTAAACGATATTTTGTTTTAGGTCGATATTTTAATATTCAGAATGTATAATAGAGGGTATTCATCTGAAAGGGAGGCGATCAATATGAAAGAATATGTGACACATGCTATTCAGGATAATTATGCGGATGACTTTTCATGGTGTTATGGTTGCGGACGGCTCAACGAGGAAGGGAACCATTTCCGAACTGGTTGGGAAGGAGAGCAAACCGTTACGTATTCATTACCACCTGAAAAATATACGGCAATTCCGGGATTTGTGTATGGTGGATTTCTTGCTTCATTTATGGATTGCCACGGCACAGGATCTTGTGCACTTGCCCTACATCGAAAGGACGGTCATGAACCTAGTGACGGGACTGTACCGCCGCGTTTTGTGACAGCTTCCTTGCAGATTACCTACAGTAAACCGACTCCTCAAGGAAAAGTATTGAAAGCGATTGGAAACGTTACGGAAATTCATCCGAAGAAGTGGAAAGTAGCTATAGAAATTTACGCTGAGGATGAATTATGCGCTTCTGGGGAAGTGATTGGAGTTGTAATGCCTACTACATTCACCAAGTAAAATAGACAACTAGATGAGGTGTGAACAGAAAGTATGAGTAAATCTTCACAAACTGCCGTAGCGAATCCGGTATTTCCCATAATGATTGCGATTGCGGTCTGTCATTTATTTAACGACACGCTACAGGCAGTGATTCCAGCTATGTTGCCAATTCTGGAAAAAGAATATCAATTTAGTTATAAACAATTAGGGTATATTGTTTTTGCTCTAAATATTGTAGCTTCTCTACTTCAACCAGTTGTAGGATATTTAAGTGATCGCAAACCCAAGCCGTTTGCTTTGCCGATTGGCATGACATGTTCTTTAATTGGAATGGTAGGGCTAGCATTAGCACCAAGCTATTGGCTGATCATTGTATCTGTTATGCTGCTAGGATTGGGGTCAGCCATTTTTCACCCTGAAGGTTCTCGCGTGTCATTTTTGGCGGCGGGAGACAAGCGTGGACTTTCACAGTCTATCTATCAAGTAGGAGGTAACTCGGGACAAGCACTCGCACCTTTGATCAGCGCTTTCGTCCTCGTTCCTCTCGGCCAAATAGGAGCAGCTGTTTTTGTATTAGTAGCTGCTGCTGGGATTGCTTTACTTACTCGAATCTCGATCTGGTATAAGAAACAGCTGAATGAAGAGCGTTTAGGTACGCGGAAGAAAGTATTATTAACGACATTGGAAAGTTTGTCAAAAAGACAAATCACGATCGCGCTGACTTTATTAATGATTATTATATTTGCGCGTTCATTCTATGTGACGAATATTACGAGCTTCTATATTTTCTATTTGATAGAATACTATGGCATGACGATTCAGCATGGCCAGTTGTACATTTTCTTATTCTTGGCCCTGGGTGCTGTCGGGACATTTTTCGGTGGACCCATGGCTGACAGAATAGGACGAAAAAAAGTGATCGTCTTATCGCTTATTGTGCCTTTACCACTTAGTTTGTTACTGCCGTATGCACCCGTACCTGGAATCATTTTATTATTATTAGCGATCGGATTCTTTATTATGCTTAGTTTTTCCGTCACGGTAATCTATGCCCAAGAACTCGTACCTTCCAAAATTGGTACCATGGCGGGACTAACAGTAGGATT
The DNA here is from genome assembly GCF_002743425.1 of Sporosarcina sp. P7. Lineage (NCBI taxonomy): Bacteria > Bacillati > Bacillota > Bacilli > Caryophanales > Caryophanaceae > Sporosarcina > Sporosarcina sp. P7. The sequence goes on from NZ_PDZF01000008.1 coordinate 133,768, forward strand.
AGCGTTCGGAATGGGGGCAATCGGTGCAGTTGCCATTGGAACACTTATCGACTCGATCGGTATTTATCAAACGATGATCATCACGTCATTCTTGCCGTTCATTGGTCTAGTCGGATTAGCTTTACCTAGTGATCAAAAGATTACATCAGCTACATAATCAGATTATTAGTGATATCATCATGAAGAGAAGGTGTACAGAATGAAAATAGTCAATAATATGGCGGAATTAATCGGTGAGACTCCGCTTGTAAAAGTACGAACGCTCGGTGAAACTACTGGCGCTGAGGTGTATGTGAAATTGGAGTATTTCAATCCAAGCCGTAGTGTAAAAGATCGCGCGGCTTATCAAATGCTTGTAGAAGCCGAGAAAACGGGGGTACTAAAACCCGGTGCCACGATTATTGAGCCGACGTCAGGCAACACGGGAATTGGCTTGGCCATGAATGCTGCAGCAAAAGGATACCCAGCCATTTTTGTTATGCCGGATAACTCTACGATTGAACGTATTAACTTAATGAAAGCCTATGGAGCGAAAGTTGTATTGACACCTAGCTCAGAGCGTATGCCAGGTGCGATCTCTAAAGCGAATGAAATTTCACAGTCCATTGAGAATAGTTTTATTCCGATGCAGTTTGAAAATGAAGCGAACCCTGATAGTCATCGCCATACGACGGCTGTAGAAATTATAGAAGCCATTCAATCCATCAATCGTAAATTAACAGCATTTGTCTGTACTTCAGGAACAGGTGGTACCGTAACAGGAACAGGTGAATCATTAAAAGAGCATGACCCGGCTATTACAGTGCATGTGGTTGAACCTGCAGGGTCACCGGTATTATCAGGTGGCAAACCAGGCAAACATAAACTGGTAGGTACCAGTCCTGGATTTATTCCAACTGTATTAAATACCCATGTCTATGATGAGATTTTCCGAATTGAAGATGACGACGCATATACTACCGTCAGACAATTCGCAAGACAAGAAGGAGTTTTGCTCGGGCCGTCAGGTGGTGCATCACTGTATGCAGCATTGCAAGTGGCGAAACGTTTAACTCCTGAAGATACAGTCGTTTGTATTGCGCCCGATTCTGGTGAAAGATATTTATCGAGTGATTTATTTCAATAATACCCACAAGCAAAAACCTCTTCCCACGTCGGGTAGAGGTTTTTTAGCGTAGAATTTCGGAATAAAAATGATAGAAAGCTATTACCTATAGCATTTAATCACATGTTTTTAAATAGATTGAAAAAATAATCAGAAATCCTATTGACAAAACCTACGTAAATGGTAGATTATATATATATACAAAACATATAAAGTTAGTAGGAATTAAAAAAACGGAGTGACACAAAAATATTTATGAGGGGGAATCAACATGTATTTGAAAATTGAAGGCATTGAAAAGAGCTTTCCCCACAAAGAAAAGGGAACGGTCAAAGTACTAGATCACATCAACCTTGAAATAGAAAAAGGACAGTTTGTTTCTATAGTAGGTCCGTCAGGTTGCGGAAAGTCCACTATGTTGTATTTAATTGCGGGACTCGAAAAAGCTGAGCAAGGGAAAATTAGTATTAACGGAAAAGAAGTAAAAGGGTCGGGTTCAGATCGAGTGGTCGTTTTTCAAGAAGCGGGGTTGTTCCCCTGGCTGACAGTACTCGATAACGTTACATACGGTTTACTATTAAAGAAGATGTCGAAGAAAGAAGCGGAACAAAAAGCGATTGAAATGTTGAAAATGGTCCACTTGGGGAATTACATTAATTCCTATCCGCATGAATTATCAGGGGGGATGAAGCAACGCGTATCCATCGCGCGTGCGCTTGTAATGGAGCCGGATATCCTATTAATGGATGAACCATTCGCGGCATTGGATGAACAAACGCGCATGGTACTTCATAAAGAGTTATTGGATATTTGGAGAAAAACGAAAGTAACCGTTCTCTTCATTACACATAATATTCGTGAAGCGGTATTACTTTCACAAAAGATTGTCGTGTTTGCGACACGTCCTGGGAAAATTAAAGCGACCTTCAAATCCAATGATACAAAAGATGGCGTCATGCCGAATGACGTGACGTTGCAACTCGAAAAGCAGATTTTGGCTGAACTTCAAGAAGAAATAGAGAAAGTGTTGAAGGAGGAGATGGGCGATGACTACAGCTTTAAGACGAATAGTGTTTCTCGGGATACTAGTGGCGATATGGGAAGTCACATCTAGGCTATCGGATTTACCCGATTTTATGTTCCCGAGTTTCACACAAGTCATGTCGACTTTAATTTCTGGACTCATCTCCGGTCAAATCCTCATTGCAATCGGTGCAAGCCTTAGCAGATTGTTAATTGGATTCACGATTGCTTCTGTACTTGGACTGGTGCTTGGTTATTTGATTTGGCGATACAAAATAGTGGAAGACACACTTGGTTTTCTAGTGACAGCTTTACAGTCTATTCCAAGTATTGTCTGGTTTCCACTTGCGATTATCTGGTTCGGTCTCAATGATTTTGCTATTTTATTTATCGTTACATTAGGGGCTACTTGGACGATGATCGTTAACGCAACAAGCGGCTTTAAAAACGTACCAGTATTATATCAGCGTGTTGCCAAGTCACTAGGATCTAGCGGTTTTCACTTTTTGCGGACCGTGATCTTGCCAGCATCCGTACCACAATTAATTTCTGGATTACGCATCGCGTGGGCATTCTCATGGCGTGCACTCATGGCAGGGGAATTACTAGGTGCCGGCGTCGGTCTCGGTCAACTACTAGAATCAGGACGCGCACTTGGTCAAATGGATTTAGTTATTTCTGTCATGATTATCATCGGGGTTATTGGAACTATTATGGATAATGTATTATTTTTGCGTTTGGAACGCAGTGTTGAAAGAAAATGGGGAATTCGGGCGTGACACGCTCTAAGAAAAGGGGATCATCATATGAATAAGAAACTATTGGGTGTATTGCTTTCAGTATTAGCAATTGTGGGGATTTTGTCGGGATGTGGGAAAACAGAGGTAGACAGCGCGGATAAAAAAGAAGTAAAGATTGGATATTTCCCGAACTTAACACATATCGCAACAATCGTTGGACTCGAAAATAATTATTTCGCGGAAGAGTTCGGTGAAGACATTAAGATTACGACGAAGACAGTTAGTAACGGTGGGTTATTCATGGAAGCAATGGCTTCTAATTCGATAGACATCGGAACAGTTGGACCTGGACCTGTAATCAACTATTATGTAAAAGATCCAAAGTATCATATTGTTTCTGGAGCAGTAAATGGCGGTGCGGTATTAGTAGCCAACGGTAAAAGTGGAATTAATGTATTAGCTGATCTTGATGGTAAGAGAATTGCAATTCCTGTAATCGGCAGTACGCAAGATGTAATGCTACGTAAAGCGTTGAAAGACGTGGACCTAAAAGCAAAAGCTAACGGAGGAACAGTGGAGTTTTTCGCATCTGCACCAGCGGATACAGCAACATTATTCATTCAAGATTCAGTTGACGGCGCAGCAACACAAGAACCATGGGGGTATATTTTACAAAATCAGGCGAATGGTAAACTGATTCTTGACTGGGAAGACTTTGCTTGGGGTAAAGAATCTACGAACACAGTTGTCGCAACAAGCGATGCGTTTTTGAAAAACGAAAAACTATCGACTGCTTATTTGACAGCTCACGCCAAAGCAGTTCAATTCATTCGTGATGAGCCAGAAAAAGCACAAGAACTAGTGGTGAAGCACATCAAAGATCTGACTGGTAAAGAAATAGCCAGTGATGAATTGGAAGCAGCCTTCACACGAATCGAAGTGACAACAGATGTAAATGAGGACGTATTGCAAGAGATGGCTGATATCAGTCAAGAAGCAGATTATATCAAAACGAATGAAATCGATGGATTGATTGATCTAGAAGCCATTAAAAAAATTACAGCAAACTAATACTAAGCGAGTATCCATTGTGGATGCTCGTTTTTCTATTTTCGTATCGTTTGATAAATAGCAATAAAACAGGATATGCTAGAATGTAGGTAGAACATAATTTCGCTAGTTGAAAGGATGAGGACAGTGCTGGCAGATTTATTGAACGAATCAAAACGTACTATTGTCTATACTGGAGCAGGAATGTCGACAGAAAGCGGGCTACCAGATTTTCGTTCTGCTAAAACGGGCATGTGGGAAACAGAAGATCCTGCTAAAGTGGCGAGCGTAACTGCTCTCAATCAACAAGTAGAACAGTTTTTCCAGTTTTATAAACAACGCGTCATAGCAGCAAAAGAAACAGGACCGCATAAAGGACATGATATTTTAGCTAAGTGGGAAAAAGATGGCCTGATCGATGGAATTATTACGCAAAACGTCGATGGTTTCCATACGATGGCGGGGTCAAAAAACGTCATGGAACTTCATGGGACACTTCGTCATGTCCATTGTGAAACGTGTGGAAAAGTATACGGTAACGAACGCTACGAACAAGAGGAATTTTACTGCGATTGTGGCGGTAAGTTGCGTCCATCTGTTGTCTTATTTGGAGAAATGCTGCCAGAAGAAGCATTTATTCAAGCGATATTTGAAAGTGAGAAAGCAGACCTCTTCATTGTCTTAGGTTCATCATTAACCGTTACACCTGCGAATCAATTTCCGCTGATCGCAAAAGAGCAAGGCGCGAAGTTAGTCATTATCAATATGGAGCCTACAGAAATGGATCACTTTGCCGATCTCGTTATCAATGAACGCAAAATCGGAGAAATATTGAATGAGGCGGATCAAAAAGTGGATAGTAAGTAATTTGAGATAGAAGAATGAGCGTAGTAAACGGAGGATTTTCATATCACTCTTTTGTTACGCTGTTCTTCTTGTCTCTATTTTTAAAGATGAAAAGAGGGGAATCGATTTGAAAATTTTTCATACCGCAGACTGGCATCTCGGTAAACTCGTCCAAGGAATCTATATGACAGAGGATCAGCGTTATATATTGCAAGCTTTTATAGAAGAGATAAAGAGAGAACAACCGGATGTGGTCATTATAGCGGGAGATCTGTATGATCGCGCAATTCCACCAACTGAAGCGGTAGGTTTATTGAATGAAGTTCTACAGGAAATTGTTATCGATTTGAAAATACCTGTCATCGCTATTGCAGGAAATCACGATAGCCCTAGCCGTCTTCACTTTGGTAGTACGTTCATGAAAGATCAAGGGTTATACATAACAGGAGAGTTGTCTTCGCACTTGTCACCAGTAAAGCTCCAAGACCAATATGGTGATGTTTATTTTCATTTAATACCATATACGGATCCTTCGGTTGTCCGTCACTTGCTTGAAGATGAGTCGATTTCCAGTCATCAACAAGCTATGAAGAAAATTATCGAGCGTATAGAGAAGTCTATGGATCAGGATGCTCGACATGTTTTCGTTGGTCACGCATTCATCACTACGCATGGTGAGAAAGAGGAGAATACAAGTGACGCGGAACGACCCTTATCGATTGGTGGGGCTGAATATGTTTCTTCAGATTTGTTTGAGCCGTTTCATTATACGGCGCTTGGTCACTTACATCAGGCGCATTTCGTAGGCAATGAAACGATTCGTTACTCAGGTTCACCATTAAAGTATTCAATATCGGAAGAGAATCATCAAAAAGGGTATCTCATTGTGGAGCTCGGAAGAAATGGCAAAGTGGAAATTGAGAAAAGATTACTCACTCCTCTTCATGATATGAGAACGGTTGAAGGAACGATGGACGATCTATTAATGATGTCTCACAATGAAGATTATGTGTTCGTCAAGTTGCTTGATACGGTACCAGTCATACAACCGATGGAGAAAATCCGTTCTGTCTTTCCGAATGCCATGCATGTAGAACGTAAACTTTTTGCTTCTTCTACAGACAGTCTAGGCGGAACAGTGAATGTTGAGAAAAAAGAAGACGATCAAGCAATGTTTGCTTCCTTCTTTAAAGAACTTCAAGGCGAAAAAGTAGACGAAGAAACGAAAGAGTTATTTGCTGAAGTTTTGTGGGACGTTATGAAGGAGGAAGAACGTGCATGAAACCCATTATATTAACGATGACAGCATTTGGACCGTATAGAGATAAAGAAGTTATTGATTTTCGTGATTTGAAAGATCATCGTTTATTTGTCATTTCCGGAAAAACGGGTGCTGGCAAAACTACAATCTTTGACGGCATCTGTTTCGCATTATATGGACAGGCAAGTGGAGAGGATCGTACTGACACAAAAGCGTTGCGCAGTCAGTTTGCGCATGATGACATGCAGACGACTGTAGAGTTAACTTTTGATATCCATAAGCGGAGATTTCGTGTCGTGCGTCAGATTCCTTACAGAAAAAAAGGGAATAAATCAGAAACGTTAGGCCGCTGCGAATTATTTGAAAAAAAAGACGAGCAATTCGTTCCGGCGGTAGATCGCCAAATTGTTACGGAGGTAAATGAAAAGATCGAACAGTTGCTAGGCTTTACGCACGCACAGTTTAGTCAAATCATGATGTTGCCTCAGGGGGAATTTCGCAAATTCTTAACATCCGATACGGCAAATAAGGAAGCCATCATGCGGAAAATCTTTAAAACGGAACCGTACCAGAAGATCGTAGAACAGTTAAAAGTAAAAAAAGAAGAAGCGAATGCGGAATATCTTCGTGAAAAACAATTGGGTGACACGATTCTTCATCAAATACCAGCGAAGTTACCCACGCGCGACTCTTTATTATTTACAGAAATACAATCAAAGTACCCCAACTACCATCAGCTTCTAGTAGGTCTTCAACAAGAACATGCCTATTATGAGATACAATCTAAAGAAACTCATAAAGAATATACTAGACTCTATAAAGTTCATAACGAAAAACAACAAGAAATACATGAAGCTCGTTTAATTAATGAACAATTTGCCCAGTTGCTGCAACGCCAAAAAGAATTAGATGGATTGCAGGCGAAACAACCAGAGATGAAAAGTCTCGAACAGCAATTGCAGCAAGCAGAACGGGCCGCGAGATTAGAAGATTTAGAACAACAAGTGAAGTCTAATGTAATGGAATGGCAGAAAAAAGATCGAAGTTATTCTGAAACTGTCACGTTTCTTGCTGATGCGGAGAGAAAGCTATTGTCGGCAAAGGCTTCTTATGAACAGGAACTAGCTAAGGAATCTGAGCGAAATGAAGTAAAAGAACAGTTACTTACACTAAAAAATTTACTTCCAATCGTATCCGGACTCGCAGAACAACGTCAAGTGTTAGAGGAACTTACGAACACGGTAGATCGAGTAGAGAAATCTTTGCTAGGAAATCAGCAAGCAGCAAAGCAACAAAAAGAAGCCATGACCGTGCAGAAAAATGAAATTAGTGAATTGGAAACTTCATTAGAAGACTACGAACAGTTGGTGGATCAACTTTCAACTAGCAAAGCCGTCGCAAAGCAAGTGGCTTTATACAAGCAACAGCTTACACAACAACACGAACTGGAAACAAATTTTACAACCGCTAAGCAACAAGTAGAGCAGTATACAGTTGTCTATCAAGCTCTTGAAAATCGTTGGATTAGTAATCAGGCGGTAGCCCTTGCTGCTTCACTTCATGACGGAGAGTCTTGCCCAGTTTGCGGTAGTGTCGACCATCCAGCTAAAGCAGAAGTTGCAGAAGCCGAGCACATATCGAAGCAACAATTAGACACAGCTAAACTAGAGTTAACGAATAAAGTACAGACTTTCCATACTAAGCAGGCGGAATTGCAACAACTTAAGCAACGTATTGAATTAAGTAAAGCTGAATTGGATGAGCAACAAGTAGATTTGAATCGTGATCATCAAAAAGAACAGGCTGATTTGACGGAAAAAGTAGCTGTCCTTAGAAATAAGCGAGAGTCGTTGAAACAAAAGAAAGACCAACAAAACCAAGCGCAGAAGGCCATGGATGAACTCACTAAAGAACTGAATACATTGGAACAGCAGCGCAATGAATCAAAAGCAGAGCTTGAAACGAAACGAGCCCTCTATAACTATGCACTAACGAAGGTTCCTGAAAATCTACAGGAACTATCCGCATTGCAACAACAAATTACATCTAAAGAAACAATAAGTCAACAACTTGAAAGTGCTTGGAAAACAATTCAACAGAAATTACAAGACGCCTCAACTGAGAAAATAAAATGGGAATCCCGAGAGGTTTTGGAGAAGAAGTCCTTAGCAGATATGAAAGCAAAGGTAGACCATAGTTCAGCTTCCTTTACAAAACGGCTGACAGAAGAAGGCTTTACCTCGGAAGAGAATTATAGGCAAGTGAAACTGCCGACTTCAAAGCGTCAGGCTATTCAGCAACAACTTCAAGTGTTCGCCCAAACGCTTCATACATTACAATCATCCGTAGAAGAACTCAAGAAGTCTGTAGATGGCAAACAGCGAACGGATATGGCAGTGATGGAGCACGAGGTTGAAACAATGAAAACGCAATATGAAGAGGCGTTTGCTCTATGCAATCAATCAAAAGCACGGGAACAAGCAGCGCAGGATCTATACAATGAATTAAAAAATAGCAAATCTAAGGAAGCCGAGCTAGAAAAGACATATGGAAAAATTGTGAATCTCTACGATCTAATCCGTGGTCAAAACCATTTGAAAATTTCCTTTGAGCGCTATATTCAAATCGAGTATTTGGAGCGCATCATTCAAGCTGCGAATATTCGCCTGCGTGATCTTTCAAATGGACAATATGAACTCGTCCGTAGTGACCGTCAAGAAACTAGAGGGAAACAAAGTGGCTTAGGTATAGATGTTCATGACGCATATACAGGGCAGACACGAGACGTTAAAACGCTATCAGGCGGTGAAAAATTTAATGCCTCTTTATGTTTGGCACTGGGTATGGCAGATGTCATTCAAAGCTTCCAAGGCGCTGTACGTATGGAGACGATGTTTATTGATGAAGGATTCGGCGCATTGGATGAAGAGGCTATAGCAAAAGCTATAGATACACTCATCGCGCTTCAGCAGTCAGGGAGAATGATCGGTATCATTTCCCATATCGATGAAATGAAAGAGGCTATTCCTGCTACATTGCAAGTAACTAAATGGAGAGAAGGTTACAGCAAAACGAAATTTGTACTGAGTTGATTAGCGGGGGGAGTAAGACGTAGCTAATCGACTTTGAAATGGAATTCACAAACTATCCAATACACGACTTTTCATTTAATCATCTTATCAATCCAAACTGATCTCTACGGAGGTCAGTTTTTTCTACTTTTAAAAAATCCATGGTGGGTCCTGGCGAATAGTCTGTAAGTTGACAATATAGACAAAAGTTAAATGATTTGACTGGCTGTTGATTTTCCAAATTGAGAAGAGTAATATAAGGGAACGCGATATATTGCATACAAATTAAAGCTTTTGATATTGGGAGGATTTTTATACATATGGAGAACAAACTATCATTTTCATCAAGTCTTGTTATTGGGGTTATGCTATTTGCCTTATTTTTTGGTGCAGGTAATTTAATTTTTCCTGCCGAGCTTGGACAGCTGGCTGGAGATCAAACGTGGAAAGCTATGGCTGGCTTTTTATTTACTGGAGTAGGTTTGCCTTTTTTAGGTATTTTGGCTATTGGTTTTTCTGGCAAGAAAGATTTGCAAGACTTGGCAAGTCGAATTCACCCAGTCTACGCTGTTCTATTTACAGCAATACTTTACTTGACGATTGGCCCGTTTTTTGCAGCACCACGAACAGGGGCTGTGGCATTTGATATTGGTGTTGCTCCATTTTTACATGGTTTCCCTATTGATATTGCCCGTTTTTTATTTACACTCGTGTTCTTTGGTATTAGCATGTGGCTATCATTGAATCCTGCAAAGATCGTTGATCGAGTCGGTAAATATTTGTCACCACTCATCATTATTATATTGATTGGCTTAATTGGTATGACGCTTCTTAATCCAATGGGAAGTGCGCAAGTTTCGCAAGCCCCTTATAATGAAACACCATTCTTTACAGGTTTTCTTAAGGGATACAATACGATGGATGCACTAGCCTCTCTAGTTTTTGGAATCATCGTCATCAACGCATTGCGTGCGATGGGCATTACTAGTAAAAAACAAATATTGACTTCAACGGCTAAGACAGGATTTGTGGCAGCCGGATTTTTAGCCATTATATACATAGGTATTGCGTATTTAGGTGCTACATCGGTTGATTTATTTGGCTATCTGGATGGCGGGGGTTCCGTGTTGAGCGAAACTTCTTCTTATTTATTCGGTACGACAGGACTATTGTTACTCGGAGTTGTGATTATGCTTGCCTGTCTAACAACAGCTATTGGGCTTTTAACTGCATGTGGCGAGTACTTTCATGCAATCATCCCAAAAGTTAGCTATAAACTTTTTGTAGTATTCTTTTCACTATTCTGTTTGGTCGTAGCGAATTTCGGTCTAGCGAATATTATCAATTACTCAATTCCTGTACTGGTTCTACTGTATCCACTGGCCATGGTATTAATCCTGCTAACATTCACCGGCCCTTTATTCCATCAATCCAGCTTGGTATATCGAACAGCGACTGTAACGGCTTTTCTCGTCAGTTTCGTTGAAGCGCTTGTGAAGTTCTACTCACTAGTAGAGAAGGACATGCCGAATTGGCTTGAGACTGTAGAGGAGGCATATACAGCGTACATTCCATATTATACAGAAGGTGTCGGCTGGTTAGTTCCTGTATTGATTGTGACTGTCGTAACAGCTATTGTGGCGGTGGTACACAATAAAAGAGGGCAAGGTGTCCAAAATATCTTTACTAAAGAAAAAGCATAAAATTAAAACAGGATCCGATTTAGGTCGAATCCTGTTTTCTACTCTATTTATCAATCAACTTTTTCAATCGAACGAAACTCCTCGATCGCGCGCAACCAATTTTCCCTCATAACTTTAGTAACTTGCTCACCATTACGCTTACTCATTAAATCTATGATCTGGTCATGTTCTTCAATCGATTTTTCCGTTAGTATAATGGAATTATGAAAGAAAAGTCTACGCACATGAGCTTGTAATGAGACAAGCATGGAAGAAATATATGGATTATTAGCTGTGTCCACAATGATTTGGTGAAATTTTTCATCGGTTTTCAAAGCTTGAAAATAATCTTCCTTTTCAACTGCTAGCGCGAATTTCTTATTCGTTTCCCGCAATTTCCTAATAATACTTTCGGTTAGGTTTGGTATGGAAAGTTCAGCTGATAATGCTTGCAGCGCTGCGAGTGGCGGGAGTAAGTCCGAAATAGATTCCCGATCTACGTCTGTCACTTGTGTTGCTTTACCTGGAAACATTTGAACAAATCCTTGAACTTCTAATAATTGTAGTGACTCACGTATAGGCGTGCGACTCACTCCAAGTGCTTCTGCTAATTCAACGTCATTTAGTTTTTCGCCGGGCTGTAAAGTTCCATCGATAATCCATTTCTGCAGTTGACTAAATGCACTCTCTTTAGCAGTCTTTCGTATGGGTTGTGCGTGGTTAGTTGGTATAGGCAATTTTACACACCATCTTTCTCCAAAAAGTAGTCTTCCCACCATGTTTATTTCACTCATAACCAATATACAGTATACTACAACTTATTCCTGTTGTTTAACAGTATTTTGCACATTGTAGTGAAATAATTAGGAATTGTTATAAGATTTGGATTATTAAAAGTGTATGATAAATGCAAAAAGTTCTTGTAGTTTCTGCTTATATTTGATAGATTAATGTCTATACATGATTTGCTTTCTCAGTAGATTTAATTTTACGAATCTTTAAAAATGTTATTGCAAATCTAGTAAATGTTTGGTATCGTTTACATGTGTACTATAACAAATTTATATCCGAATACGCTGTAACATATTATCATTTCAACTTGATGATGAAAGCGGTTTCAGTGAGATGGGGGGAATAGGAACTAATTTACTACGCTATATAAAATAGAAAGGGGATTAACTAATGACTAATCAAGTGGCACGTGGGAAATCCACGATGGATTATGAAAAACTTGTTCAAACAGAAGACTTTAAGGGTCTTGTAAAAAGAAAAAAGAACTTCGCTACACCTTTTGTTATTTTCTTCTTCGCAGCGTACTTTATTCTTCCACTATTAACTGGTTATACAAAAATTTTAGAAACACCTGCAATTGGTGCAATGACATGGACCTGGGTCTATGCATTTTCCATGTTCATTATGGTATGGGTATTCACGTCCATATACATGAATAAAGCAAAACACTTTGATGTTGAAGTGGACAAGATTATAGAGAAAAACGTTTTAAAATAAGGGGGTTGTGTTCATGAGTTGGATTTCATATGTTATATTCTTCGCTGTAATCGCGCTGACACTCTACATTACATATTGGGCGGCAAAGCAGACGACTACAGCAAGTGACTTTTATACTGCCGGTGGTTCATTAACAGGTTGGCAAAATGGTATGGCGATTGCTGGTGACTACTTATCCGCAGCATCTTTCCTAGGGATCGCGGGTGCAATTTCACTAAACGGATTTGACGGTTTCTACTATAGTATTGGCTGGTTAACAGCTTATCTAGTTGTTTTATTCTTAATTGCTGAACCACTACGTAACTTGGGTAAGTTTACGATGGCAGATATGATCGGTGCACGTTTCGGCGCTAAGAAAGTGCGTGGAGCAGCAGCATTGAACACAATTACTATCGTAATGTTCTACATGCTTGCACAATTAGTAGGTGCGGGTGCTCTTATTAAATTATTATTCGGTATCGAGTATTGGATGGCAGTTCTAATCGTTGGAACGATGATGTTAATCTACGTTCTATTCGGTGGAATGACTGCGACAAGCTGGGTACAAATTGTTAAGGCAATTCTTCTGATGATGGGTACAATCATTATCTCCTTCTTGGTACTTATGAAGTTTAACTTCAACTTTATTAGTATGTTTGAGGTCATGAAAACGGCTACTCCACATGGTGAAGCGTTCCTTCACTCAGGGGTTGTGTATAAAGACACAATTGGACTTATTTCAGTATTAATCGCATTGGTTTTAGGTACTGCTGGTCTTCCACACATCTTAATGCGTTTCTTCACAGTTAAAGATGCGAAAACAGCACGTTCTTCCGTTATTTATTCTGTATGGATTATTGGTATCTTCTATGTATTGACAATCTTCCTTGGATTTGGCGCAGCTAAATTCGTTGGAGCGGATGCAATCATCGCAGAAAACGCTGCAGGGAACATGGCAGCACCAATGTTGGCTGGAGTTCTTGGTGGAGACGCACTAGAATCCTTCGTTGCAGCTGTTGCATTTGCGACAATCCTAGCAGTTGTTGCAGGACTTGTACTATCTGGTGCTTCTGCAATCGCTCACGATATTTACGGACAAATCTTTAAAAATGGTAATGTAACTGAGAAACAACAAGTTGCAGCTGCTCGTTGGGCTTCTATCGCAATTGGTGTTGCTTCTATCCTTCTTGCACTTGGTTCTGAAAAGCTGAACGTTGCGTTCTTAGTATCACTGGCATTCTGTGTTGCTGCATCCGCAAACGTACCAACTATTCTATTAACTATTTATTGGAAGAGGTTCAATACAACAGGTGCTGTTGCTTCAATGTTGACTGGTCTAATCGTTGCACTAGTTCTTGTTGCAATCAGCCCATCAGTAATGAACCCAGTTGAGGGAGCTACTCTTATTACTGGTAATCCAATCTTCCCATATGCTAACCCGGCTATCGTTTCCGTACCAGCAGGTTTCCTTGCTGCTTGGATTGGTACACTTGTTAGCTCTAAGCGACATGAGAAAGATGAAGTTTCTTATGCAGAAGTTCGTTTCAAAGCGGAAACTGGCTACAAAGAGCTTGATCTTTAATAATTAGCCTGATATTCAACCAATGGTTCCCTCTTCTACAAGCACGACAGAAGAGGGAATCATTTTTTATTTAAAGGATAAATTGTGTAGTTAGATAAGGCATTGATCTTTTGTTGATAGTTCTTGCGTAAAGACTATTGAATGTAAGTAGATAGGTGCTGATGACATTTGGATTTGAATAATATGAAGTGAGATCTCGTGATGGTCAATATGAATAGGAGGTTTTGAAATGCTGAAGATGGTAAAAGATCAGGAATGGTATGATAAAATTCATAGAAATCCGTTGTTTATGAACACGTCAGAAAAGGAATTTGATCAGCTATTACTGGAATGTAAGCTCAAGATGTATGAAGAAGCGGAGAGATCTAACTATTTCAAAACACCTCAGGAAGGTTTACTCATCGTGTTGAAGGGATCCGCAGAGGTTCAAATAGAGGGGCAAGCTGGTAGCTCAGTCACACTAGAATTTATTCAAGAAAATGAAGTCATTGGCTTTTCCAATTTTGCTTACTACTTAGGGGAAATGGACCGGCCGCTTGATAAACATCATATTGATATGGTCGTGGCCGAAGGCTCCGTTTGTCTCCAAGTTCCGTATGAAGTGATTAAGCACCGGATGGACGATCAACATGTGCGGGACTATATCTTGCGTAAAATGTCGATTCGTTTGGCGAATGTCTATACCTCGTTAGGAGAACAAGTACGTTTGGCTGATGAATATGGTGAGAGTGAACCGTATGTCCGTCGTGTACAGGATTTCATGAGCAGTCCAGTCGTGACAATTCATGCGGAGGCAGAAACGAGGGAAGTAGCTGAGTTGATGATTAAACACTCCATTAGCTCTGTTATTGTTACAGATCAGTCGGGCAAGTTGCTTGGAATCGTGACGGAAAAAGATCTAGTCGAACGAGTGATAGCGGGCGGCGGTTCCGCAATCGGACTAAAGGCGAAAGATGTCATGACGAAAAAGCCGCATACGGTCAAAGTAACCGATTATTATTATGAGGTCTTGACTAAATTCTATAAACATGGAATCAAGCATTTGCCAGTAGTCAAAGCAGGGAAGCCTGTAGGTATTGTGACATTTGCTACGTTGATGACGAAACGCGATCGTAATTCCATGAATATCTTAAAAACGATAGAAGAAGCTTCCTTTGAAAATTTGCCTGTCGTTAAAGCAGCAATTTACGATGTCCTATCCAATTTAATTCAGGATGAAATTTCAACCATCCATACATTAGAAATCATTACAAAGTTCTATGATCGTCTAGCGAAGCATTGCGTTATGCTGGCCGTGCAGTCACTTGAAGATCAAGGGAAAGGGACTCCGCCTGTCGCGTTTGCTTGGTACCAGATGGGCAGTGGCGCACGTGGAGAGCAGTTTATGCTGACTGATCAGGATCACTTTCTGGTTTATGAAGATGTATCGAGAGAGGAATCCGAGCAAGTCGAGAACTATTTCGACCTTCTCGGCAACGAAATTGTCGTTCACCTTGAACAAGCGGGCTATACTAGGTGTATCGGATTCATGATGGCTAGTGAATCGCAGTGGCGCGGCACTATGGCAATTTGGCACGAACGTATTCGCCAATGGGCGCTGCGGTCTACACCTGAACAGATCTTGCTCGGATACAACTTCCTATCATTCCGATTCCTTTATGGTGAAACGGCTGTCAACGAGCGCTTTATCTTAATGGTTCAAGATTTGTTGAGAAAATCAGCTACATTTATTTACTATATGGCACAACAGGAAAAAGAGAAACCAATACCACAATTGCAACAAAACTTTTTGACTATTTTCAGGGGACGCAGTAAAGCAGATGTGATTGATATTAAGAAACATGCTCTATTCCCGCTTCATCATTGTTTGCAAATTTTAGGAGTCAGCAATGGTATCATTAACGCAACACCTCTTGAGATTATCTCCGCTTTGCAGAAAAAGAGAAAAATCACGAAAGACTTTGCGGAGGAAATTCGTCATGCATATGAAATATCTTTAAGTATGAGAATTTCCATGTCGTGGGAGAAACACTTACGAGATGAGAAAATTTCTACAGAAATCGACTTGCGCAAACTAAGAAGATGGGAGTTAAACGAATTGCGTACAACGCTAGATACAGTCAGAGCACTTCAAACACATTTATTATCAAAACTTTAAGAAAGTATAGATAAAGGTCCCTGTACAAAATTCACGCATATTGTACTATATAGGTAGGGGGCGATATCATGTTTTGGAAGAAGAAAAAATTAACGTATGAATTACAACAATCAATACAGCTAAATACGCCGCTGCAAGATATGAATTTCACAGTGTTTGATACAGAGACTACTGGTTTTGCAATTGGTGCAGACGATCGAATGATTGAGATAGGTGCCGTACAAGTTGAAGGATTTGAGGTTACGGATCATGTATTTCAAACATTTGTGAATCCGTCAAGAGATATTCCTCCTATCATCAGCAAGCTGACCACTATACAGCAGTCACAAGTGGACCATGCCCCTATGCCTCTTCCAGCTATTGAAGAATATTTTGCCTTTATAGAAAAACATAAAAGTGCGGGCTGGGTTGGACATCATGTCAGTTTTGATGAAATGGTGATTAAGAAAGAATTAAGCCGTCAGAAATGTACATTTCAAACCCCTACATCATTCGATACGATGCATTTGATTAATTATTTGGATCCTACAGGTGAGCAACAGGACTTGGAAGATTATGCACTTCTATTCGGCACAGAAGTGTTCGAACGACATCGTGCATTAGGCGATGCGTTGACAACGGCATATGTATTCACGGCACTACTTAGAAAACTTGATCGTCAAGGCGTGAAGACATTGGCGGATTTACTACGAATTAAAAATGGTGGAGCACAAAAATTTGTTTCTCAAACGTAAATTCAGTTATCGGCTTCGCCATTCAATGAAACTTGAGTGGCGGGCTTATTTCGTTGTTGTGGTATAGTAGAAATTACAGAGTTGCACAATGGGTGGAGGACGTGGAGTTATGAATAAACGTCAAGCGATTTTATTGATCGTCATTATATTGGCTATTGCAGTGTATTGCTGGATATTGTTTGTTGAATTACCGAATAAGACTGTGGAAGAAGCAACGACATACATAGTGTCTTTAATTAGCTACATTGTATAGAAAGGGAGTAGATACATATGGATATCATCATCATTACAGGTGCATCTAAAGGAATCGGTCAACAATTACTTAGCCAATTTACAGAAACAGGGGCAACCGTCTATGGTTTGGCACGGACGAATCCAGATCAGCTACACACGATGTATGAAGTAGATCTCATGGACTGTGAAAAAGCGACTGCCATTCTTGGGGGCATAGTTAGTCAACATCTGGAGGATGCTAGTTCTTTCACGCTGATCAACAACGCCGGTATTGTGGATCCGATTAGTTTGGTAGGTTCATTGGACACTCAAAAAGTGGAGCAAGCCATTAAAGTGAATTTAACGGCACCGATTCAATTAATGAATGTATTTATCGATTCATTGAAAGACTTCGAGGGAACGAAAAAGATCATGAATATCTCTTCCGGAGCAGGCCGCAGTGCGTATGAAGGATGGGGAATTTATTGTACGACGAAAGCTGGACTCGATCAGTTTTCACGTGTCATTGCATTGGAGCAAAAGATGGCAGACTACCCAACAGGGATTGTTTCCATCGCGCCAGGAATTATCGATACGGGTATGCAGGAGACGATTCGTTCCTCATCTGAACAACAATTTCCACACCTGAAAAGGTTCGAGGCATATAAGAGGGAAGGGCAGTTAAGTTCAGCCTCTGAAACGGCAGAAAAACTCGTGCGATTTGTGAACGAAGTGGACTTCCTGGAAATCGACCCTATTGCAGATATTCGTCAATTTGATTGATGAAAACCCGTCGCCACTTTTACTTGTGGCGACGGGTTTTTATGATTCTCCGGCTTCTAACTTTCGCACTTCCGTAAAATCTTTCATTTTCTCGAGTGCAAGTAGAAACGGAGGGTTTCTTCTCTGATTTAGCAATTCGTAGCGGATCGCATGCACATCACCTTGGTGCAATGTCGAAACATAATCAAGCAGTGCATCACGTTCTTCACTGCCACCTTCATGTCCATCATAGACAGTGATTGTGATGATTCCGGATTTTTTCAGCAAACTTAGTAACGCATCGATTGCTGCAATTGTAGAAGATGGCGTCGTGATGATACTAGGATCTTCACTGTAAGGTAAATATCCTAAGTTGAACATAGCACCGCTGATCTCGCCCTGCACGTATTGGGGGACATTCGCGTGGCTGTCATGAATGAGTGTAGCGCGATTAGCTAGCTCACCAAGATGTTGCTCCGTTGTCTCTAGTGCTTGCTGCTGAATATCAAATGCGAAAACACGACCTTCGTCCCCAACTAAGTTCGCTAAGAAAAGGGTGTCGTTGCCATTCCCGGCTGTCGCATCGACAACTGTATCTCCAGGCTGCACGCGTTCAGTAATTAGCCGTTTTGCAATCGGCAGTACACGGTGCAGTAATATATTTGTCACATTATTTCACCTCTTGCAGATGTTTTTTCCCTTGCCAACTATTACGTCTTTCCAATTCTTCATCAATTCCATTCAGGACTTCCCATTTCGTGACGCTCCACATCGGTCCAATTAATAAATCGATTGGGCCGTCACCTGTAATACGATGCACAATCATTTCGGGAGGCATGATTTCGAGTTGATCAACTACCAAATTGATGTACGCTTCTTTCGTTAAAAATTCCAGTTTGCCTTTTTCGTATTGCTTTACCATAGGTGTTCCTTTTAATAAATGCAGTAAATGAATTTTGATCCCTTGGACATCCAGTTCAGCAACTGCTTGAGCGGTTTCCATCATCATTTCCTCAGTTTCACCAGGCAAACCATTGATGATATGGCTGCAAATATTAATATTGTGTTTACGTAACTTATCGACACCTTCTTTATAGCATTGGAAATCATGCGCACGGTTGACGAGTTTTGCAGTCGATTCATGTACGGTCTGCAAGCCTAGTTCTACCCATAGATAGGTGCGTTCATTGAGTTCGGCTAAATACTCGACTACGTCGTCGGGTAGACAGTCGGGACGCGTAGCGATTGATAATGCCACAACGCCTTCTTGTGCCAACGCCGCTTCAAACTTTTCTTTTAGAACAGGAAGAGGGGCGTGTGTATTCGTATAGGCTTGGAAATAGGCCATGTATTTCGCATCTTTCCATTTACGCTGGGAACGTTCTTTGATTTCAGCGAATTGAACTTCAATTGCATCTACGCGATCTCCTGCAAAATCACCTGATCCCGCCACGCTACAAAACGTACAGCCACCATGTGCAACAGTACCGTCACGATTCGGGCAGTCAAACCCTGCGTCAAGCGCTACTTTGGCGATTTTGCAACCGAATGTATCCTTCAAATGTCTTGACCATGTATGGTATCGTTTCCCTTCACTTGGAAACGGAAGATTGATTTCATTCATTCTGTACAGCTCCTTTACATCAGACATTGTACCATGGAATATACAGTGATATCACATAACAAATCGCAGGAACGATTGTGTTTACGACAAAAAGCAACAGGGAAGGCTTGTATTCAGCGTGCGTTTCGGGTAAACTGAATAAAATAATGAAGGCAATGATGAGGAATAGTACTTCTTACGCTACTTTTTAGAGAGCAGACGGCTAGTGCAAGTCTGTAGTAGTGGGGAACGAACTCGCCTTTGAGCCTGTATTGGTGAATACTTGTAACTAATACCGTACTCCGCGTTAAGGAATCAAGTTGGACGGCGTAGACCGTCAATTTGGGTGGTACCGCGGGAAACTATATAGACTCTCGTCCCTTTATAGAGGGACGGGAGTCTTTTTTTATCTGTACGCACCAATACAAGTAAAGAAATCGAATCATAGTGGAGGAGTTTTTGACATGAGTTATAAGCACACGCAAATTGAAGAGAAGTGGCAAAAGTATTGGAAAGATCACGATACATACAAAATGGTTGACGATCCATCCAAGCCTAAATTTTACGCATTGGATATGTTTCCCTATCCGTCAGGCGCGGGTCTGCACGTTGGGCATCCACTTGGCTATATCGCGACAGATATTTTAAGTGCATTCAAACGTAAGCAAGGATATAACGTATTGCACCCTATGGGATGGGATGCATTCGGATTGCCTGCTGAGCAGTATGCGATTGATACAGGAAATGATCCAGCTGAATTTACAGCGAAGAACATTGCAACATTTAAACGCCAAATGCAAGATCTTGGATTTTCTTATGATTGGTCTCGTGAAATCAATACAACGGATCCAAGCTATTATAAATGGACGCAGTGGATTTTCATTCAACTATATAAACGTGGTCTGGCGTATATTGATGAAGTAGCAGTTAACTGGTGCCCAGCGCTAGGAACGGTACTGGCGAATGAAGAAGTGATCGACGGTTTGTCTGAGCGTGGAAATCATCCAGTTGAAAGACGTCCAATGCGCCAATGGGTGTTGCGGATTACGGAATACGCAGATCGTCTGTTAGAAGACTTGGATGATTTGGACTGGCCTGAAAGCCTAAAAGATATGCAACGCAACTGGATCGGTCGTTCTGAAGGCGCACAATTAACGTTTGAAATTGCAGACACTGAGCATTCATTCGAAGCATTTACTACACGTCCGGATACGATTTTTGGTGCGACGTATGCAGTGTTGGCTCCTGAACATAAATTAGTCAGTGCCATCACTACCGATGCACAGCGTGAAGCAGTAGAAAAATATATTGAATCCGTAAAATCAAAAAGTGATCTTGAGCGTACAGATTTGGCAAAAGACAAATCGGGCGTATTTACCGGAGCATACGCAATCAACCCTGCAAGCGGTGCAAAAATGCCGATCTGGATTGCAGACTATGTATTGGCTACGTATGGCACAGGTGCAATCATGGCGGTTCCTGCACATGATGAGCGTGACTATGAGTTTGCGGAAAAATTCGATTTACCGATTGTGGAAGTTGTTGCGGGCGGAAACATTGAAGAAGAAGCATATGCAGGAGAAGGCGAACACGTGAATTCGGACTTCCTAAATGGATTAGGGAAAGAAGAAGCTATTGCAAAGTCCATTGAATGGTTCGAAGAGAATGGTACGGGCGAACGCAAAATTACGTATCGTCTGCGCGATTGGTTATTCTCTCGTCAGCGTTATTGGGGCGAACCGATTCCTGTCATTCATTGGGAAGATGGCACGATGACTACAGTCGATGAATCTGAATTGCCGTTGATGTTGCCGGTGACCGATAATATTAAGCCAAGCGGAACAGGTGAATCACCACTTGCAAATATTACGGAGTGGGTTAATGTCGTCGATCCAGAAACAGGTATGAAAGGTCGTCGCGAAACGAACACGATGCCACAATGGGCAGGAAGTTGCTGGTATTACTTGCGTTATATCGATCCGAATAATGATGACATGATAATTGACCCGAAATTGGCTGAACGTTGGTTGCCTGTTGATATCTACGTAGGGGGAGCGGAGCACGCAGTTCTGCATTTATTGTATGCTCGTTTCTGGCATAAAGTATTGTACGATATTGGAGTTGTACAAACGAAAGAGCCATTCCAAAAGCTCTTCAACCAAGGGATGATCTTAGGTGAAGGACATGTGAAAATGTCTAAGTCGCTAGGTAACGTCATCAATCCGGATGATATCGTTCATTCACACGGTGCAGACACATTGCGTATTTATGAAATGTTCATGGGACCACTGGATGCATCAAAAGAATGGTCTACAAATGGACTAGACGGATCTCGCCGTTTCCTTGATCGCATTTGGCGTCTGCTCGTCAATGAAGATGATACATTGACAGATAAATTGACGGATGAAACCGGCGGACCGCTAGAGAAAGTCTATAATCAGACAGTCAAAAAAGTTACAGAAGATTACGAAGCCATGCGCAATAATACAGCGATTTCTCAATTGATGGTATTTATTAATGAAAGCTATAAAGCAGAGAAGTTGCCAAAAGCTTATATTGAAGGATTCCTTCTGTTAATTTCACCTATCACGCCACACTTGGCTGAAGAATTGTGGTCGAAACTAGGTCACACGGACACGATTGCCTATGCACAGTGGCCGACATTTGATGAAGCAAAATTATCGGATGACACAGTGGAAGTAGCGGTACAGATCAACGGTAAGATTCGTGCGAAAATTACTGTAGCCAAAGATAGCTCGAAAGAAGAGCTAGAGCAAGTGGCTTTGGCAAACGAAGACGTGAAGCAATGGATGGAAGGTAAGGAATTGAAGAAGATTATTGCGATTCCTGGACGCCTTGTAAATATTGTAGCGGGTTAATGAAATGTAGAAAGCCGGTTGGAGATTTTCTCCAACCGGCTTTTTCGATGTGCGCCCAGCATGGGTGTAGTCTATAGGGTGCAAGTCCCGAACTGTGAAGGCAGAAGTAACAGTTAGCTCAACGCAAGGGTGTCCATGGTGACGTGGAATCTGAAGGAAGCGAGCGGCAAACCTCCGGTCT